>CAZKGT010000039.1:0-14324 GCA_964552285.1 uncultured Pseudobdellovibrionaceae bacterium
AACCACAGAGACGCAGAGGATGCTCGCATCCCCCTTCGCCAAGACTACGGAGGACAGGCAAGGCGGGCATGACAAGTACAGCCTAAGGAGATGAAATGACAAACCAAACACAATCCCCCCTCGGTATCTTCGAACGTTATCTCTCCCTCTGGGTGGGCCTCTGTATTGCTGCCGGGGTCGGACTGGGGCTGGCTGTGCCGGGCGCATTTCAGGCTATTGCCTCCCTTGAATATGCCAGCGTCAATCTGGTCGTTGCCGTTTTCATCTGGGTGATGATTTACCCGATGATGGTCAATGTCGATTTCGCCAGCCTCAAGAATGTCGGCAAAAAGCCAAAAGGCCTTTGCATCACGCTGGTGGTCAACTGGCTGGTCAAGCCATTTACCATGGCCGCGCTCGGCATTTTGTTCTTTGAATATGTGTTTGCCGGGCTGGTCGATCCCGCCGACGCCAAGGAATATATCGCCGGGATGATTTTGCTCGGCGTTGCGCCCTGTACGGCGATGGTCTTTGTCTGGAGCCAGCTTGTGAAGGGCGATGCCAATTACACGCTGGTGCAGGTTTCGGTGAACGATATCATTATGGTGTTCGCCTTCGCCCCGCTCGCCGCGCTGCTGCTGGGCGTGACAGATATTATCGTGCCGTGGGAAACGCTGTTGCTGTCGGTCGGTCTCTATGTGCTTATCCCGCTGGGCGCGGGCTATTTGACCCGCAAAAGGCTCAATATTACCGGCGAGCCTGAAAATATCCTGAACTTCACCGCAAAGCTCAAACCGTTTTCCATTATGGGCCTGCTGGCCACGGTCGTGCTGCTCTTTGGTTTTCAGGCTGGAACGATCATCGCTGAGCCGCTGGTTATCGTTTTGATCGCCATTCCGCTGCTGATCCAGAGCTACGGGATTTTCGCGATTGCCTATGGCTGGGGCTATCTCTGGAAAGTGCCGTTCAGCACAGCTGCACCTGCCGCGATGATTGGCACGTCCAACTTCTTCGAACTGGCCGTGGCTGTGGCCATCAGCCTGTTCGGTTTAAACTCCGGAGCGGCTCTGGCCACTGTCGTCGGGGTTCTCGTTGAGGTTCCGGTGATGCTGTCTCTGGTTGCGTTTGCCAACCGGACCCGACGATTTTTCCCTTGAGTGCACTGACCCGCTTTCTTCACCGTGAATAAACCGGGACTGAATAAACCGAATAAACCGGGAATAAACCGAGCAGAATAAACCGGGACAGCATATATTTTCCGTGTCCTCTGTATAAAGTTTTATTGCCGCTGACGCGAAGTTGTGGATCCCGTTTGTGCGAGCGCCTTGCGGCGCGCCAACGGGATGACGGCAACAAAAATATCCATCACCACCGCAACCTCAGCCGCCCCAAACAGATACCCAGCCCGCAGAACGCCGCGAGCGGGATTGTGTGCCAGACGAGGAGGTGCAGCGCGTCATCGGTTGGCTCGACGAAGCGCATGACGAGGTAGCCGAGCGCGGCGACGGAAAGCGTCACCATGCCCCCGGCCCATTGCACTTTGGTCGGCGCGCCTTTCTTCACCAGCCAGAACAGCAGGATGCCCGGCGGGATGCTGAACAGGGCAAGATGCCAGATGCAATGCCAGCTCGTGTGGCCGAATTCCTCGATGAATTTCGCGCCGGTGAGCTCCGGCATCAATTGCTGGAAGAGGACATAGCCCCCAAGCGGGACGAGGAACAAGAGCGGCACGAAGCGGATACGCGGCCGCCCGCCCACATCCGGCAGGGCAAGCCACCCGGCGGCGAGCGCCGCGCTGATGGCTGTGCCGAGCAGCAGCAGGATTTCCACCCAGAAGAACGGGTTGTCGAGCTTTTCCGGCAAGTCGGGCCGCATGCCCTTGAAAGCGGACAGGCCGGCAAGATAAACAACAATAACGCCAAGCCACGCCATGACGCGCCTGCCGGGCGGCGACATGGCCGGCTTCGCCCCTTCGGCGGCGAGGCGTGATATAAGCTCGCTATGATCTTTCATTCATCCCTCCGCATTTTCGTCTGCACCAGCGCTTCGAGTTGCTTGTAGGCACGGTGCACCATAACTTTTACAGCGCCCTCGCTGGTCTCCAGCTTGTCCGCCACGTCCCTGGCGGAATAGCCTTCGAGCTTCATCATCGTCACGGCCGTCTTTTGTTTTTCCGGCAGCTCCGCAAGCGCTTCCTCTACGTATTCGCTTAAGTTCATATCAGAAGTTACATCCCCGGCCGCCTGATTGGCCGATTTCCGGTCGATCACGTCATGTTCGTGCGGCTCCTCGGCGCGATGGCGGTAATGTTTGCGCAAATGATCCTTAAAGCGCTTGTCGGCGATGGCGTAAACCCATGGCTTTAAAGGGCGGTCCTCCTGCCATGTATGCCCGGCCCGGTGGATCGAGATCAGGGTTTCCTGGATAATGTCGTCGCACTCCTCCTGACGGGAGAGCTTGGGCCGAATGAATGCCTCAAGCAAAGGCACGAGATCGCGGATCAGGGACTCATACGCCCTGCCGTCACCCTTTCGGGCGCGGATCATTCGTTCTTCGAGCGAGGGCGGCGCATTCTCCATCCGCGCACCATACACCTGAAAGATAAGAATCGAAACAGTCTGTAACTTTTTTTGCCGGGATTAAAGAATAGACCGGCATAGTTTCATATACTTGGATTTAGGATAGGCTACGCTGATGAAAAACCTGAAACGCTGGATGCCCTTGCTGATTATTGCCCTCCTGATGGCGGGCGCGTATTTAGGGGGGCTGCATGAAATGATCTCGCTAAAGGCCCTGCAGGAGAACAAGGAAGAGATGCTGCAGGCAGTCTCCAATAATCCTGTGGTAACGGCGGCGGTATTTATGTTCGTCTATGCCCTGTTCGTGGCTTTGTCCCTTCCGGCAGCAACGCTGCTCACTCTGACCGGCGGGTTTTTGTTCGGACCGTGGCTGGGAACGCTCTATGTCGTCAGCGCAGCTACGATCGGCGCAACAGTCATTTTTATTGCGGCAAAGACATCTTTGGGCGAAACGCTGCGCGAGAAGGCTGGAGGATTGTACAAACGCGTCGAAGGAAATATGAAAGAAAACGCTGCCGGTTATCTGCTGTTTATGCGGCTCGTGCCGGTCTTTCCCTTCTTTCTGGTCAATATCGTCCCTGCCCTCTTCAATGTGAGGCTGAGGACATATATCCTGACAACCTTCTTCGGCATCATTCCGGGCAGTTTTGTTTACGTGAATCTGGGCGGACAGCTGGCCGACATCGATAAACTCGGCGATCTCGCCTCGTCGCAGACATTGCTGGCCTTTGCGCTGCTGGGATTTTTCGCCCTGATCCCCACGCTCTACAAGCAGGTCAGAGGGCGAAAGAAAGAGACGGCTGCACTCGTGGCAGCGCTTATGATCTCGGCTCCGCAGGCCTACGCGAGCGAAGGATACAATCAGTTTCTGAATTTGTACGACGAGCTGCTGGCCGAAACCGTGCACCCCGTCCGAATGCACAAAAGCGGCATTACCTATAACGGCGTGGACTACGACAGGTGGACGGCGAAAACGGATTACTACAAAGCGAAAAAGCTGCTGGAAGCAACCAATCCGAACAGCTTCTCTTCCCGGGATGAAAAAATGGCGTTCTGGATTAATGCTTATAACTTCCTGACGATCGATCTGATCGTGCGCAAAAACGAGCGCGAAAGCATCAAAAACCTTGGCAGCTTTTTCACAAGTCCATGGAAAAGCCATTCGTGGACAATCGGCGGACGTAATTACACACTTGATTATATCGAACACGATATTCTTCGTCCCATGGGAGATGCGCGCATTCATTTCGCGATCAATTGCGCAGCTATATCCTGCCCGGACCTGCGGGCCGAAGCTTACCGGGCTGAAAGACTTGACGCGCAGCTCGATGAGCAGACCAGATTGACGCTGGAGAACGAAACCAAGGGCTTACGCATGGAAAACGGAGATGTTTATGTGAGCAAGATTTTCGACTGGTTCAAGGAGGATTTTAAAGATGGTGATATCAAAGCCTGGCTCGCGAATTACAAAGACATCGACCAGAATGCGTCCATAAGGTTCATGAATTACAACTGGTCGCTGAACACAATTAGCCCGAAAGGAAGCGGCAATGACAATTAAAGAAACAGTAGACATTTGCATCATAGGCGCGGGCTCTGGCGGCCTGAGCGTTGCGGCGGGCGCGGCGCAGCTCGGCCTGAAAACAGTCCTTATTGAAAAAGCCGAGATGGGCGGAGATTGCCTGAATACGGGATGCGTACCCTCAAAGGCCCTGCTGGCCGCGGCCAAGCGGGCGCAGACACACCGCAAGGAGGACATCAATGGCATAAAGGGGCATGAACCGGAGATTGATTTCGCCGCCGTCAAGAATCATGTGCTGGATACGATAAAAACCATCGAGCCCAACGACTCGCAGGAGCGGTTTGAGGGGCTTGGCGTCACCGTGATCCGCGAGCATGCGCGCTTTACAGGCCCTGACACCGTGCAGGCAGGAGAGCACACTATCAAGGCGCGGTATTTCGTCGTGGCCGCCGGGTCCCGCGCCGTCGTTCCGCCCATACCGGGCATTGACGAAAGCAAGGTTTTCACGAATGAAAACATATTCGGGCTGCGCGAAAAACCCGATCATCTGCTGATAATAGGCGGCGGGCCGATCGGCATCGAGATGGCGCAGGCGCACAGGCGTCTTGGCGTGAAGGTGAGCGTCTTTGATATGGGCTCGATTTTGCCGCGAGACGATCAGGATAATGTCGCGGTGGTTCGGGAAACACTCATAACAGAAGGCGTGAGCCTGAACGAAAATGTCTCCATCAGTGAGGTCAAACACGGCGCCGGCAGCGTCAGCCTTGTCGTAGAAAAGGACGGCAAAACGGAGGAAATCGCAGGCTCGCATCTACTCGTCGCCGCTGGAAGAAAATCCAATACGGACGGGCTCGATCTCGATAAGGCGGGCGTTGAGACCAACAATCGCGGTATTGTCGTGGACGATCATCTGCGCTCCAGCAACAAGCGGGTCTTTGCTATCGGTGATATCGCGGGCGGGCCGCAATTCACGCATATCGCCGGATATCACGCCGGCGTTATTATCCGCATCGTCTGCTTTAAAATGTTCTGGGCGAAGGTGGATTACAAAGCCCTGCCCTGGGTGACTTACGCAGACCCGGAGCTTGCGCAGGTCGGCATGACCGAAGCAGCGGCGCGGGACAAATATGGCGACGACATCAGGGTTTCCGAATGGGAATTTGAGGAAAATGACCGGGCGATTGCCGAACGCGCAACCAAAGGCCGCCTCAAAATCGTCACCGACAAAAAGGGCAAGATCCTTGGCGCGTCGATGGTCGGACCGCAGGCTGGGGAGTTGATCGGCCTGTGGCAGCTTGCCGTCACAAACGGCATGAAAATCGGCGCCGTCACAGGGATGATCGCGCCGTATCCGACTCTCGGCGAAGTCAGCAAACGTGCGGCAGGGGCCTGGTACACGCCATCCCTTTTCAGCGATAAAACAAGGCGTATTGTGGGCTTATTGCAAAAGCTTCCAATTGAGTGAGAGACGAATGACTTTGAACGAAAAACAACAAAATCTTTGTATAGGCAGCCCCTACGATTTTTCAGGCCTGAGAGCGCTGATCCTGAACTGCACGCTCAAACCCTCAGGACAAATATCACACACGGAAAAGCTTCTGGAAGTGCCAAAGGCCATCATGGAAAAGAATGACGTCAGGGTCGAGGAGCTACGCCCCGTTGATTACGACATCCCGCCCGGCGTTTATCCTGATATGACGGAGCATGGCTTTGCGAAAGACGACTGGCCGGATCTGATGAAAAAAGTCATGACCGCGGATATCCTTATTCTTGGCACACCAATATGGCTGGGAGAAGAGAGCTCGGTCTGTCGCAAGGTTATTGAACGCCTGTATGGCGAATCCGGCAATCTGAATAATAAGGGCCAGTACCTCTATTACGGCAAGGTCGGAGGCTGCATCATCACCGGTAATGAAGACGGCATTAAACACTGCGCGATGAGTCTGCTCTATGCGCTTCAGCATCTGGGTTATACAATCCCGCCGCAGGCGGATGCCGGATGGATCGGCGAGGCCGGACCGGGCCCGTCTTATGGGGACGAAGGCTCCGGCGGACCCCGGAATGACTTTACACAGCGCAATACAACTTTCATGACGTGGAACCTGATGCATATGGCGAAGATGCTTAAAGATGCAGGCGGCATTCCCGGACACGGAAATCAAAGATCCGAATGGGACGCAGGATGCCGCTTCGATCACCCCAACCCGGATTACCGGTAGGTCGTTTCTATGGAAGTGCTGCTACCCTACAAAGGCTGGATCGTAGCCATCGCGTTTCTCGTCCTGTTTGCGCTTGAGCATTTGCGCCCTGCGGCTTCAGGTCCCGAAAAAGAGCCGGTCAAGCGTATTTTGAGAAACCTCTTTTTCTGGCCGGTAAATATTGTCCTGTCGCTTGCGATTATCCTGCCCGTGACTTATTGGGCCGCACAACATGCCCTGTGGGAGAGACCGCCGTGGCTTGGGGGCATAAGCGGGCTGGTTTTCGACATTGTCCTTCTCGATCTTTTCCTGTTCTGGTGGCACCGGGCGGTGCACGAAATTCCATTTTTGTGGCGCTTTCACGAAGTCCATCATCTGGATGAGCATCTCGATACGACATCGGCCATTCGCTTTCACTTTGGCGAGATTTTCTTTGCCACCTTCGTGCGCGCCGTCGTGGTCATTGTTTTTGCCGTGCCGTTTACGTCGGTCGTTATTTTCGAGGTTCTGGTGCTTGCCTTTACGATGTTTCATCACTCGAACGTCCGGCTTCCGCAGCAAGTCGAAGAGCCGGTTTCGAAAGTCATTATTACGCCGTCCATCCACTGGGTGCATCACCACGCGCTCCGGAAGGATACGGATTCAAACTACGGTACGATTTTCAGTTTCTGGGACGGGATTTTTCGTACCAAAAGCAAAACCCGCCGGTCTCTTGACATGAAAATCGGTGTGGAGGGCTTGCGCGATGTGGCTTCCTTTCCGGCTTTGCTCATAAGGCCTTTCAGGAGAAGAGGAAAAAACTATGCTCGATAGCGCCATAAGGCCGGTGATCGATCCGCCGCTGAATGCCCTGGCGGCGAAGATGCATGCGAGAGGGCTCAGCGCCAACGCCGTCACGGGCGCGGGGTTCGTCTTTTCGCTCTGCGCTTTTGCCGCTCTTGCGCTGCAGGCCTACGTCGTGGCGATCGTTTTTATCCTGCTCAGTCGCCTGATGGACGGGCTTGATGGCCCGCTTGCGAGGCAAACCGCCCCGTCCGATCTTGGCGGTTATTACGATATTGTCAGCGATTTTGTCTTTTATTCCGGTGTGGTGTTCTTTTTTTCCGTCGGGCGGCCCGACATGGCCCTGCCAGCCGCGTTCTTGATTTTCAGCTTTGTCGGCACCGGGAGCTCATTTCTGACCTATGCGATTTTCGCGACGAAACGTAACCTGAACCATGACCAGCAGGGAAAAAAGGCTTTCTTTTACCTCGGCGGGTTGACGGAAGGGACCGAGAGCATCGCGGCTCTTCTCGTTATTTGTTTATTCCCCGATTATTTTTCATACATAGCGGTAATTTTTGGAGTTCTGTGCTGGCTCACCACAATTGGCCGGACGATGCAGGCACGATCGACTTTTACCGATGCGCGAGACGAATAAGAAATGCCAGACGGACACATCAGCAGCGCGGGCTTTGCTCCTGTAATTTGCGCCCACAGGGGACTGAGCGAGGGAATTCCGGAGAATTCGCTTGTCGCGGTGAAGGAATCGCTTCGTATTGCAAGAGCACATCCTGAGTGTTCATTCTTCATTGAGCTGGATGTAAGGAGCACAGCCGATGGAACGCTCGTCATCATGCACGATTCCAGCGTCACGCGCACGACCGGCGCGAAGGGCTTTATCGAGGACATGAGCCTTGACGAGGTAGGTGCCCTGACGTTGCTGGCGCCAAGAAGCGGCCAAAGGGGCAGCCTGCACATCAATGCTTCGGACCTCGCCGTTCCGAAGCTCGACGACGTCATGGCGCTTGTGACTCAGGCGAACGCAGAGCTTCCTGCCAACGGCAGGCCGGTCGGTATCGCGCTTGAGATCAAGCCGGAGCCTTTCCTTGGCCGCTTCCGCGCCAACGCGTGGTCGCTCGCCGACGCTTTCCTGTCCTGCGCGTCCCGCATCGCGCCACCAGGGATTCCAGTGCCCGCGCTGCGCCCTCCATCGAAAGCTGTAAAGCCGCTGGCGGAATGTTTTAATCGCCTGGCCGCCGCAGGAAACCTGCCTCCCTGCCACGTATTTTCGTCTGCCGGTCTGGCGGGCAGACGAGACATTGCGGCGTTTCACAATGGCCTGTCAGAGCAGGCGAGGGCCCATTTCGAGGATATGGCGCATGAGACGGGCGAACCAGACGTCTCCGCCGTTCTCCCGGGTATTTTTTCACGCATGGGCGCGTGTGCCGAATGGCTGAGTCCATTCTCGGTTTTGAGGGACAGGCGATACGGAAGCGCTCTTAAATCCTCGTTTCTGCCCCTCAACGGAAAAGCCGCCTTGCTGGCAGGTCTGGAGGGCGGGCGTAACTGGATAACCACCGAGACCCCGGCTCTTGCCGCTGAGCTGTCAGTTCTTTATTATTCCAGAGGCGGAGAAAAGTATCAGTCCCGAAAAGGATGTTCGGAAGAGCTACCCGCTTCCGGGCAGCTCTCACCGTAGATGTCTTTTCAGTCACTTTTTTGCGCTTCGTTCAGCGCGACGAGCATGGCGTCCTTGTCCATCTCTTTTCCAAGCCGTCCGTGAACTGCCCTGGTTTGCGCATCAACGAGCAGGGCATAGCCGGTTTTGGCCGCGTGATCCTTGTATATTTCCGACAGACCCAGCGTATGGGCAAGATAGGCGGATTTTTGCCGGGTCGTCTCATCCGTCAGGTCAAAATGCACGTAGAGCACCGGTTCGTCTGCCGTAGCGTCCAGAAACGTTTCGAGCGCGGGTTGCATAATTTTGCAGGAGCCGCACCAGTCGGCATAGAATTTCGCGACGATAATCTGCGGCGCTTCAACCGTTTCCTTTAGCTGGGTCTCCGCACGCGCAGTATGGGGAGCTATGAAAAACATCAGCGCGGCAAGCGCCAGAAGCGGAAATTTTTTAGGCATAGGATGTCCTCCTGTTTGATGGGCACGTCGTTACAGCCCCTATTCGCGGTGATGGCGAATAAAGTTACAGGCACGAAAAATTTTTCAGCGAGCCGCTTTAAGACCGTGGTTACTTCTGCACGACGAACTTTCTGTCAAGGTCCCGCAAAAGATAAAGCGCGATACAGGCCGCGAGCATCGGCCAGGCGGCGAAAAACAGGAGATTGATGTCGGTCGTATATTGCTTCCATGACGAAAAGGTCGAGATGCCGTGGATCAGCAATACGAAGCCGTAAGTATAGCGTTTCCAAAGGCCCGCAAGAAACGCCAGTATGACAAGTAGTTCGGCGGCGCCTATGGCCATCATGATTTCCTCGCCGAGCCCGCCGATAAGGTAAAAATTCTCAAAGACCTTCGCGGCATGCTCCGGATTGAGAAATTTATCAAGGGTCCATGCGAACATGACGATAAAGACGCCCAGCCGCAAAAGAAACAGGGACCATTCGATGCGCTGCGTTTCAGTGACGTTCATTGTTTTTCTCCGCCTGGTTTTGTTTCGATCACGGATTGTGAGGACAGGGTTTTGTGGACAGGACATTTGTCCGCGATTTCAAGCAGGCGCTCGCGCTGCTCGGCGCTCAGCTTCTCTCCTTTTATGTGCACGGTACAGGAAAACCGGTCAACTTTGGCCTTTTCGTTCGCGGGATCCGCGCAATCCTGCGCATGAACGCGGTCATGAAAAACGCTGACTCCGACGGAATCGAGGGGCCAGTCCTTCCGGTCCGCATACATGCGAAGCGTCATGGATTTACAGGTGGCCAGCGCCGCTTTCAGGAAGTCATAAGGTGAAGGGCCGCTATCGAGTCCGCCGTAGCTTTCGGGCTCGTCGGCCAGCATTTCATGTTTGCCGGCAAGCAGTTTCTGCTGGAACTTGCCCTTCCCGGTCTCGCCCGCATAAACGTAACCGGCGGGAATGTTTGGTCTCGCGGATCTCTCTTGCGGGGCGCTTTCAATATACCGCGCCGACCATGAAGCAATCAGGTTTGCGGCGTAGTCAGCATCCTCTTTCCTCATCAGGAGATGATCGGCGTTATCAAGCGTTACGAAGCTTTTAGGGTGCTTCGCGGCTTTGAAAATGTGCGCCGCGTTGTCGATGCCGACCGTTGCGTCGACGGGGCTGTGCAGGACGAGAAGCGCCCGGTTCAGCCCGCGTATTTTGTCTTCGATGCTCTGGGCGCGAATGTCTTCGAGGAACTGTTTTTTTATCGTAAAGGGCCGTCCGGCAAGCGAAACCTCCGCTTCACCGCTTTCCATGATGTCCGCTTCCCGGTCGCCGAAATGATGCGCGACATGGGCGGCATCGGCTGGCGCGCCAATGGTCACGGCGGCTCTGGCTTCAGGGATTTCTGAAGCTGCGGCGAGCACAGCCGTCCCGCCGAGCGAGTGACCGATAAGGATGGACGGGGCTTCCATCTCCTCTCGCATGAAGTCCGCAGCCGCGACCAGATCCTGCACGTTCGAGCTGAAATTCGTATTGGCGAATTCGCCCTCGCTCTTGCCTAGCCCGGTAAAGTCGAAGCGCAAAACCGCAATGCCTCTCTCGGACAATGCACGCGCTATGCGTGAAGCTGCGGCAATATCCTTGCCGCAGGTAAAACAATGCGCGAAGAGGGCATAGGCATGAGGCGCGCCTGACGGACTGTCGAGGCGAGCCGAGAGCATGTCGCCGAAGGCTCCTTTGAAAGTAATCTTTTCCATTGCGGTTTATTCTTCGAGTTCGTGAATGACGCCTTCAGGATGGAATGCCTTGAAGGCAAAAGCAAATGTGGTATCGAAAACCACATCTTCAAGCTCTCCTGCGGATTCTCTTCTGACGCGGACGTGCCCGATGTCCCGGCCCTGATCAATGCGGCGCGCATCAAGCGCGGAGTTCATGCCCTGCTCCCACTCGATAAGAAGGTCGCCGTGCCGGAGCGAGCCTGCTTCACGAATATCGGCAAGCAGCCAGGCATCCTTATCAACGGCGACGACATAGGATAATGCCGCGCCGGGGCCGTCATAATCTCCGCGGTAAAGAAACGGATTGCCGGAGCTGTCGTATTTCGCATAAGGGTTTTCCCCGTAACGACGCCCGCTGCGCGCAGGCTCTTCGAGGACCAGACCATCCGGGAAACTCGCTTTGAAATCGGAGAAAGGGATGACGCGGGCCGGCAGGCGCGTGAGTTCAACACCGGTCATCTCGCCGACAATGCCGCGCCCGACAAATTGCTGCCACCAGCTTTCCGTCTGGCGGTCATACATGATCATGTCGGAATGGCGCAACTTGCCCGAAACGCCAAAGTCAAGAACCCGGCCATTCACGCGCCGGTCGAATACAACAGCGGCGTTGCAGAGCGGGCAATAGGTAACGCTCACCGGCGTACCCGCAATCGTGTCATTGGCGATCTCGTGCCACATCATGATCCGAAGCGGATAGGCTTTCGTCTCGCCGCCGAGAGAAAGATAGATAACCGGCTCGCTCTCCCCGATATTCCCGACCTCACGGACCGGCCTGAAGGTTGGGTCGTCAATTGCCGGAATACCGTCCTTCGGCGGTCCGCCGGAGAGGATCTCCGAAAAATCGACCGTGGATTTGCTGAAATCGGTTTGCGGCCATTCCTTCTGCCACGCCCGCGGAACATCCGCGGCCGCAGCGAAAACCGGTAGTACGAAAAGGCTGAACAAGCTTGCGAAAATGGGAAAAATCTGTTTCATGCATGCCCATTCGCGGATTGCGGGGAGAAAGTTACACGGCATCGCCTCTGTTTCTAATATGAATTCAGGCAGCGCAGGGCGATTGTTCATCGCTGCGCATTTCTCGGCTAAAACCCCAGCCCGCCATCGCCGTCCTCGCCGATGCCTTTATCCATGCCATAGGCTCGCGTGACGGATGAAAGCCGGTCGAGGACTTTTTTGTCGGCGACGGGGTTTGGGTCGTCGTCGAGGAATTTGAACAGGGTTTCCTGTTCGGGTTTGCGGGTTTTGGATTTTCCTGTCTCGGGCAGGCCGGGGTGGCGTTGTTGTTGCTGGCCGCCTTCGTCGGTGACGGTTTCGGCGCTCTCGTCTTCGCCTGCGATCAGGCGTTCGTGGGCGCCGCGAATCCGGCCGCTCCAGTCGTCGTCCCGCATGGCCGGTTTGTCGGCGTAATCGCCTTCCGCCAGATTGGGCGCGGGCATAACGCGGGCCGTGAAATTGCCGTCCCTGTAATAGCGCAGCTTCTTCGCCCTGATCGGCAGCAGGCCGGAGACCAGCACCAGTTCGTCCGCAGGCGGCAGTTGCATAACCTCGCCGGGGGTGAGCAGCGGGCGCGCCGTTTCCTGCCGCGAGACCATGACGTGCGAGAGCCAGGGCGCGAGGCGGTGGCCGGCATAGTTACGCTGCGCGCGCTGTTCCGTCGCCGTGCCGAGCGCGTCGGAAATCCGCTTGGCCGTGCGCTCGTCGTTCGAGGAAAAGGCGATTCTAACGTGGCAGTTATCGAGGATGGCGTTGTTCTCGCCGTAAGCCTTGGAGATCTGGTTGAGGCTCTGGGCGATCAGATAGGCGCGGATGCCGTACCCGGCCATGAATGCCAGCGCGGTTTCGAAGAAATCCAGCCGCCCCAGCGCGGGAAACTCGTCCAGCATCATCAGGAGCTGATGTTTGCGCGCCTTGTGCGGGTCGCCCTCCAGCCGCTCGGTCAGACGCCGCCCGATCTGGTTCAGGATCAGGCGCACCAGCGGCTTGGTGCGCGATATGTCCGAAGGCGGAATGACGAGATAGAGCGAGACCGGATGTTTCGCGTCCATGAGGTCCGCAATGCGCCAGTCGCAGGCCGCCGTTGCCGCCGCCACGACCGGATCACGGTAGAGCCCAAGAAATGACATGGCCGTAGACAGCACGCCGGAGCGCTCGTTCTCCGACTTGTTGAGCACCTCGCGCGCGGCGGAGGCGACGACCGGATGCACCTTTGGATTTTCGGGCGTTCCGAGATGGTTCGTGCTCATCATCCGGCGCAGCGTATGGGCGAAGGAGCGCTGCGGGTCGGACAAAAACGTCGCCACGCGCGCGAGGGTCTTTTCTTCTTCCGCATAGAGCACATGCAAAATCGCCCCGACCAGAAGGCTGTGGCTGGTCTTTTCCCAGTGATTGCGCCGCTCCAGCGCGCCTTCCGGATCGACGAGAATATCGGCGATGTTCTGCACATCGCGCACCTCGTCCGGGCCTTTGCGCACCTCCAGCAGCGGATTGTAGCGCGCCGAGCGTGGATCGGTCGGGTTGAACAGCAGGCAGTGCGAAAACGTGGAGCGCCAGCCCGCCGTCAGCGTCCAGTTCTCGCCCTTGATGTCGTGAATGACCGCCGAGCCCGTCCATGACAGCAGCGTCGGCACGACCAGCCCCACGCCCTTGCCCGAGCGCGTCGGCGCAAAGGCCATGACATGCTCCGGCCCGTCGTGGCGCAGATAATCCGCCCCCAGCCGCCCCAAAAACACTCCCGCCGGCTCGAACAGCCCGGCCTTGCGGATTTCCTTTTCGGTGGCCCAGCGCGAAGAGCCATACGTCGTAACAAAGGTTCAGGTCTTCGGAAAGCTGGTCTGCGATGCGGGCGAGTTCGCGCCGCTGGAGCGTGGCAATCATATTTCCGCGGGGGACGAAACGGCCTTCGCCGTCCGTTTGCGCGAGACCTTCGTTCACGAGCCATTGACGGCGGCGGGATAGAGCTTCCTCAATCTCGCGCCCGAAGCCGCTGCAGCGCAGGGGTTTCGGGTTGTTCGAGACAAGCTCCCGGTCGAGCCATGTCGCGCCGACCGTGTCCGCTTGCTGGTCCAGCGAGAGCGAGGACAGTGTTTCGACGGTAACCGGCCTTGCGCGGGTCTGTTGACGCTGGTAAATGGCGGCGTTTTCGAGGTGATTTTCGGGAACGATCCATGTGCCGTCCGGCTCGCGCGTGAGGGGACTGCCTGCCCGGCGCATGGCTTCGAGCCTGCGGACGTGGGCTTCGGCGTAATTTTGCGTGGCGGTGGGGTCGTGCTTCAAATGCAGATCGACGCTGTAGCGCCCGTCATGCGCGGCGGCGATTTCGGCCACGGTGCGGTCGGATTTTCGCGCTTCGATGCTGTTCGAACCATGGGAACTGCTGCGCGACGGGCGCGA
>CAZKGT010000040.1:0-14203 GCA_964552285.1 uncultured Pseudobdellovibrionaceae bacterium
CTGAAATACTGGTATAAAAACACTAAACACTAACCGTTAGATGGAATAGCCCCTACTTTTAATATCTCCCATTGCCCTCTCCCTGAAAACACCGCTGTTTCGGATTCATAGCAAAACTACGCTGCCTACATCAACCAATTCTAATATACAGCGTCAATCGGTCGCACCGACGAGGGAGCGGGCAAATTCATGCGGGTGGAAGGGTTGCAGATCTTCAATACCTTCGCCGACGCCGACGGCGTAGATCGGCAGGCCGAACTGATCGGCAAGGCTGACCACGACGCCGCCGCGGGCGGAACCGTCGAGCTTGGTTACGATCAGGCCGGAGATGTTGATGATCTCCTTGTAGGTTTCGACCTGCGCATGGGCGTTCTGGCCTGTGGTGGCATCAAGGACTAATAAGGTTTCGTGCGGCGCATCCTCGTCCTGTTTTTTGAGAACGCGGACAATTTTCTCCAGTTCGGCCATCAGGTTGGCCTTGTTATGAAGCCGTCCGGCCGTATCGACCAGGAGGATTTCGATCCCTTTTTCCTTTGCTTTCTCGTAAGCCTCAAAAGCCACAGCGGCAGCGTCGGAGCCGACATCTTTTTTCACAAGCGGCGTATGGGCGCGCTCGGCCCAGACGTCAAGCTGCTCAATGGCGGCGGCGCGGAACGTATCGGCGGCAGCAATCATCAGTTTACGGTGCTGGCGTACATGCAGGAAGTGGGCAAGCTTGCCAATCGTTGTTGTCTTGCCGACGCCGTTTACACCCGTGACCATCACGACATAGGGTTTTCCGTCCTGCTTTGGAATTTCCAGTGACTTTGCCACCGGCACAAGGATTTTGGCGATGCTCCCGGCCAACGCTTCCTTAAGCTCTTCTTCCGTGATTTCCTTACCGAAACGGTCTTTGGAGAAATCCTCAACAACTTTTGCCGCCGTACGCGGCCCGAGATCGGCCGTAATCAACAACTCTTCAAGCTTTTCCAGCGTCTCTTCATCAAGCTTCTTTTTGGTCAGGATATCGGAAATCCCGTCCCCGATCCGGCTGGAGGTTTTTGAGAGGCCGCGCGTCAGGCGCGCAAACCAGCCTCCCTCCTCTGTACGATCGCGAAAATCATAAGCCTCTTTCACATCCTCCAGCGCGTTATGTTTGGGGACGGGTGTCAGCTCAAGCTCATCAATTATTTCCGTTGCCGCTTCTTCCAGTTCATGATCCTGAAACTCCGGGTCCATTTCAGGGTTGTCGTTTTCGATTGACGGCTCGATCTCAGGCTCGCCGTCTGGATGGATCAGCTTCTCATCGCGCAGATCCTGTTCCTGATCGGCTGCATTTTTCTTATTACGCCAGAAAATCATGTCCTTACTCTTGGTTCTTTCACTTGTATTCCCAAGTTAATTATAGCCTACCTCCGGCGCTTCGTCACCGCCATAAATCAACGCCTGTGCAGGATTCTGCGGCATTCCCCGGTGACGGCACTTACGCGTTCGAATTCTTCCGGTACGTCAAGCGCCTCATTGGCGCTGACGATCTCCTCATAGATACTCTGCCCATACAGATCGATCGCGTCATGTACCGCCGTATGGACGTTATTGATCTGGTCCTGTGTATATGCCGAACTCACCGGCCTTTCTTCCATCGCCGCTATGATCAGCGGCAGTTCGCGCTCCAGCCGGGCCCTGTATTTTTCCGAGATTTGCAGATTGAGATTTCTGTGGCGGCGCTGGTGATCCATGACCGCATCCGCCCGGCAGGTATCCGCAAAAACCCTGGAGGGCGCATAAACCGTATGGCTGTAAAAAACGTCAACCTCGACCTTCGTGACATAAACGCATTTGTAGATACCGTTTTTATCAAGATTCACGTTTGTCATCTTCACTGAAGCCTTCGTCCCAATCCCGCCGCGGGCAACAACGCCCATCGCCAGATCGTCCGAAAGCCAGACATAGTCCTCGTGACCGTTACGCAAGCGCGTCCCGATATCCTCCAGGTTTCGTTTGAGGTCTCTGCTGTTATAGGTATCGTCATGGAATATCTCGGGGGCGACCAGCCTGACATCAACCTCCGTCTGAGAGAGCTTGACGGCCGTGCAGGACATACCGTCCGAAGCGGCCAGCATGAAAAAAGGAAGACTGAAAAGAAGGTTCAGGGGCATCATAAAACCAGAATACCCTAAATCAGGCGTCCCTCAAGCATATCTCCATCCACACCGGTAATATGGATGTGCGCTAATGCTCCCTGCTCGAGGGGACGGTCCGAACGGACCATGGCAAAATGCTCGGTTCTTCCAATGTTTTCCTTTTCGACAACAAGCTGCCTGTTTTTATTGATGTTGTTTTTCAGAAACCTCGTGTGCTGACGAACGCCCAGGCTACGAAGGCGCGCGGCACGCTCCTTACGGATATCCCCCGGAACCTGCGGCATTTTGGCCGCAGGCGTTCCCTCGCGCTCGGAATAAGGGAATACATGCAGGAAGGTCAGGTCGCATTCCTCCACAAGCTCAAGCGTGTTGCGGAACATGGCTTCGGTCTCGGTCGGGAATCCGGTGATGATATCCGCGCCAAAAGCCATGTCCGGGCGGTAACGCCGGGCACGGTTGCAAACGTCGATCACGTCTTTTCTTAAGTGGCGGCGCTTCATGCGCTTCAGGATCATATCGTCCCCCGCCTGAAGCGAGAGATGCAAATGCGGGCACAGGCGCGGCTCCTCGGCAATCAGCCGCCAGAGATCATCATCTATTTCCACCGGATCGAGCGAAGACAGGCGCAGGCGCGCCAGATCCGGCACCAGCGCCAGCACACGGCGGATCATTTGTCCCAGCGTCGGCTGTCCCGGCAGGTCGGGGCCGTAAGACGTCACATCAACGCCCGTAAAGACAATCTCGTGATAACCTGCCTCTACCAGCTTACGGACCTGATCGACAATTTCGCCGATCGGCACGGAACGGGAATTTCCACGCCCGTAAGGAATAATGCAAAAGGTGCAGCGGTGATCGCAGCCGTTCTGGACCTGCACAAAGGCCCGCGCCCTGCCTTCCATGCCGCCGATCAGGTGCCCGGCCGTTTCCCTGACCGACATGATATCGTTGACCAGAACTTTCTCTTCAGGACGGGCACCCCATGTCTCGGCCTTCAGTTTCAGGTCGTTGCCGATAATCTGGTCGACCTCTTCCATGCCGGCATACATATCGGGGGCGATCTGGGCCGAGCAACCCGTTACGATAATCCGTGCATCCGGGTTTTCCTTGCGTGCCCTGCGGATTGCCTGCCGTGCCTGGCGCTCGGCTTCCTTCGTCACAGCGCAGGTATTAAATATGATTGCATCCTCAAGCCCCGCATTTTTGGCATGGGTGCGCATCACCTCGGACTCGTAAGTATTGAGGCGACAACCAAATGTCACGATTTGCGGGTCTTTCTTATTCATGCGCCATTATTTACAGCGCTTTCAGGATTCCGTCAAATAGTCAGAATCCTTATACACCACCCCAGATTAACATATTGTTAAATCAACATTTTTTTAACCGAATTGCCCAAATATCACCTCAATTTGGGCGAAAATTTCACAGTCCGGTCCTAAAAAGTTCAAAAGCGCCCTCTACCATGAAAATTGGGTAACGAAAAAAACGATAAGAACTTAAAACGGCAAAACGCAAAAGAGGTCTGCCATGAAACATCTGCCAACCGGAAAAATCCGGAAGATTTCCTTTTACGTCAACTCACTGGACGTCTGCAAAGGCGACTAGCCTTTATGATTTTTACTGCATATGAATTCATCGAAACCACAGGCACAGGAGAGCGCCATGGTGATCACACATCCGTGCATAAAAAACGTACGCGTAGCAGAGCAATCCCGGAACCGTTTTCGTCCGGTCAAGACACTGATTATAGAGACAAATCTTACGCTCCCGTCTATTGGCGAGCCATGCCACGACGACCGTCTGGACAGCCTGCTCGCCTATCTGGAAGAGCTTAAAATAGAGGCTCAGGAGTTTTTTGGCGCCTTCGAGGCCGTGGAAATCCGCGGCATGGATGAGGAATGCGACGATATCAACGTGCCGACGGCGCCGCAGGCAATCGAACGGCCCCTATACAGTTTAGCGAGTTAATACCCCAACCCCCGATACTGCGTTTTTTCTGCGTACCCCCAAATACCTTGCTCCCTTCCCCACCTGGCCCGCCCTCCCCCGGCGGGTCGTTTTTTTATTCATAGAACGTTCCCTCAAACACATAAGCCACAGGGCCCGTCATCAGGATATGGCCGTCATCTTCGCGCCAGTGAAGCGTCAGGGAACCACCGTCCAGGATAATTTCGCATTTGCGCTCTGAAAGCCCGCGCTGAACGGCCGCGACGATCACCGCACACGCCCCGGAGCCGCAGGCCGCCGTTACGCCCGTTCCGCGCTCCCAGACCCGCATGCGGATATGCTCCCGGTCAATAACGTGACAAAACTCGATATTCGCCCGGTCCGGGAAGAGCGGATGATGTTCGAGGCGCGGGCCGATGGCTTCGATATTCAGTGTCTCGCAATCCTCGACAAAGAAAACGCAGTGCGGGTTGCCGATATTGACGGCCACGCCTTTTCCCGCCTCTTCGCCCTCCTTCCGGAGTTGCGTGTTCTCAATGGAAAAATAATCACGGATATCGAGCGGAACATGAAGCGTATCGCATTCCTGTGAGAGCGGAATGTCCCGCCATTCCAGCTTCGGTGCGCCCATATCGACCTCTATCCGCTCCCGGGTCTTATCAACAGCACGGCATGAAAGCAGGCCCGCAACCGTTTCGATTGTGACCCGGTCATCGCCCTTTTCCTTCATCAGGAGCGAAGCCACACAGCGCGTTGCGTTCCCGCAGGCCCGCAGGGAAGATCCGTCACGATTGTACATATCAAGGTATGCATCCGTTTCGGGTGACCTCGGGGAAAGAATATGAATAACCTGATCGCAGCCGACACCCGTTTTGCGATCCGATATATCCACCACCTCCCGCTCTGTCAGGACAGGCGCGCCATTGCGGCAATCCACGATCACGAAATCATTGGACAGGCCGTGCATTTTGACAAAATTCACCGTCATTCCCTACAATCATACCCTGTGTGACAAAGTTACACGAATTCGGTTTTGCAAAATTATAGTATAATCGGATATACACAAAGGCCCGCGTATCATTATTTTATTCATTCATCCGCCGTGTTTTCCATGCCGGCATTACTGGAGGACTGAGAAATGGACTGTTGTGTTCAAAAGCTCCCGGAAAGCGAGAACGAAACTTTCTGCGTAAAACTGTCCGGTCATGTCTGCAAGGACGACTATGTTAAGAAGTTTCATGATGAAATTAAGGAGATCATTGCGAAGCACGGGAAGTATAATCTTCTCGTATATTATGCTCCCGATTACAAAGGCTGGGACTCGGACGCCGCGGATGCAAACCTGGAGGCCATCATCGAAACGGGGCCTTATGCACATAAGCGCGCCTACATCAATCCGCCGGAGAAAAAGATCAAGCAGTCCAAAGTGATTGAGCCATACCTGAAAGACAGCGAGTACAGGTTCTACGGTCCGGAGGATTTCGACAAGGCTCTTGAATGGGTAAAATCCTAGATCCGGGCTGAAAAGCTTGACATTTCAACCTTTCCCGCATAGTTTGCCTCCGATTTTCACTGGACGCTGTTACTAGAACAGTGCCCACGGGTACACCGCAGTCGGCGAAGTTACGCTCACTGCGGCCTTTTTGGTATTGGAAGATGTTTGAGAGCCTAGGCGAAAAACTTGGCGGTATTTTTGACAAGCTGAAGGGCAAGGGCAGCCTTTCGGAGGAAGACGTCAACACGGCGGCGCGGGAAATCCGGATTGCGCTGCTGGAGGCCGATGTCGCCCTGCCCGTCGTTAAAGATTTCATCGAGAACATCAGGGAAAAGGCCGTAGGGCAGGATGTCATCAAGGGCGTCAATCCCGGACAGCAGGTGGTCAAGATCGTCCATGACGCGCTGGTCGAGATGCTGGGCTCGGATGCGCAGGAACTGGAATTTTCCTCGCCGCCCTGCGCCTACCTGATGGTCGGCCTGCAGGGTTCCGGTAAAACGACCAGCACGGCCAAGATAGCCAAATGGCTGACGGACAAGCAGGGCAAGAAAATCCTGATGGCGAGCCTCGATGTTTATCGTCCGGCTGCGCAGGAACAGCTCCGCCAGCTTGGGGAACAGACAGGCGTTGCAACCCTTCCCGTTATCGAGGGGCAGAAGCCGGTCGATATCGCGAACCGCGCCATGGATACGGCCCGCAAGGAAGGCTATGACCTTGTCATGCTGGATACGGCTGGCCGTTTGTCGATTGACGAGCCGCTGATGGAAGAAGCTGCGGCTGTCAAGAAGGCCGCCAACCCGGTTGAGACCCTGCTGGTCGCAGACGCCATGACCGGCCAGGATGCGGTGAATACTGCCAAGGCGTTTGATGAGAAAGTCGGCATTTCCGGCATTATGCTGACCCGCGTGGACGGGGATGCGCGCGGCGGGGCGGCGCTTTCGATGCGCGCTGTTACCGGCAAGCCAATCAAGCTTATCGGTGTCGGTGAAAAATGGAGCGAGCTTGAGGCTTTCCATCCAGATAGAATTGCCGGGCGTATCCTCGGCATGGGCGATATCGTCTCGCTCGTTGAAAAAGCGTCTGAAACGGTCGATGCAGAAGAAGCCCAGAAAATGGCGGCCAAGTTCAAGAAGGGCCGCTTTGACTTCAACGACCTCCTCAGCCAGATGCGCCAGATGCAGAAAATGGGCGGCATGGGCGCGATGATGAACATGCTTCCGGGCCTTGGCAAAATGGCCGGGCAACTGGAGGAAGCAGGCGTTGACGACAATATGATCAAAAAGCAGGAGGCGATTATCCTGTCCATGACGATCAAGGAGCGTGAGAAACCAGAGCTTCTGAATGCCTCGCGCAAAAAGCGCATTGCCGCCGGTTCCGGCACCTCCGTTCAGGAAGTCAACAAGCTGATCAAGCAACAACAGCAAATGCAGACGGTCATGAAGCGCATGAAGAAAATGGGCATGGGCAAGATGATGGGCATGATGAAGGACCTGATGGGCGACAAAGATGCCGAGCTGATGGCACAGAGCATGGACCCGGAAGCACTGGCCGCAGATATGACCGGCCTGAAAGATGAAGGACCGCTCGGCTCTAATCCCTTTGCCCCCGGCGGCGCACTCTATAACCCGAACAATCCCGGCCTTGGCAATATGCCTGCCCTGCCCACGCATGGCGGGAAGAAGAAAGACCGTAAGAAGAAGAAAAAAAGATGACGGGTATTTTGAACCACCAAGACACCAAGACACCAAGTAGAGCGGCTATTGAACCGGTCTCCACTGAGCTTGCTGTCATTGGTAAAGAGATTGTAGATGCCGCCTTTCAGGTGCATACAACACTTGGGCCGGGCCTGCTGGAAAGTATTTATGAGGAATGCTTTGTTTGTGAATTGCAGGATCGGGCACTGTCATTTGAAAGGCAAAAACCGCTTTCAATTCGATATAAGCATCATGATATCAAAGCGGGATACAAGCTCGACCTGCTTGTTGAAAATAAAATCATCATAGAACTGAAATGCGTTGACCGGCTCATGCCTATCCATGACGCACAGATTCTGACTTACATGAAATTGATGAATGTGAGACTGGGATACCTGATCAACTTCAACGTCCCTCTTATTAAGGACGGCATCAAAAGAAAGGCGCTATAACCTTGGTGTCTTGGTGCCTTGGTGGTGAGAATTTTTTGAACTTTAACTGACTGAACTGAAAGGAAACTAGAAAATGGCACTGGCAATCAGACTATCGAGAGGCGGACGCAAGGCGCGGCCGTTTTACCGGATCGTGGTGGCGGACAAGCGCATGCCGCGTGACGGGCGTTACATTGAAAGACTGGGCACGTATGACCCGCTTCTGCCGCAGGAAGACGAAAAGCGTGTGCAGCTTGTGAAAGAGCGTATCGAGTACTGGCTCTCGCAAGGCGCGAAACCGACGGACCGCGTGGCAATCTTCCTCGGCAAGGCCGGCATTATCCCGATTCCGGAAGTTCGCGAAACGCCGAAGAAATCCGCCCAGAGCGAAAAGACCAAGATGCGCATGGAGGAAAAGGCCGAGAAACGCAAGGCCGCTGCTGAAGCTGCCGCCGCCGCGGAAGAAGAAGCCAAGGCCGCCGCTGCGGAAGCAGCTGAAGCACCGGCTGAAGAGCCCGCCGCCGAAGCCCCAGCAGAAGAGGCCCCGGCAGAGGAAGCCGCGGCTGAAGCTCCTGCTGAGGAAGCCAAGGAAGAGGCTCCGGCTGAGGACGCCCCTGCGGAAGAGCCTGCGACTGAAGCACCAGCCGAAGAAGCTCCGGCTGAGGAAGCTGCCGAAGAAGAGAAGAAGGATGGCTGATCATCCCCCTCTCCCGAGGGGAGAGGGGAGAACGTGCCTTGCGAAAATCAAGGAGGCGCACGGGGTGAAAGGACAGGTGGCTATCCTGTTCTTTGGCGACGACCCGCAACTGCTCGGCAGCGTTCCACTTTACACGGATGAAACAGGCGGACAGGAACTCCGCCTGAAAATCCATTTCGAGAAAACAGGGAAAAACGCGAAAACGGCAAACGCCTCCACATTCGTCGTGAGCATCGAAGGCATCAATGACCGCGACGCCGCCGAGGCGCTGCGTGGCACGCTTCTTTATATCAACCGCGCCGACCTGCCCGAAACCGGTGAAGATGAGTTCTACTATGATGACCTGATCGGGCTTGACGTTTTTCTTGAAGACGGGACACCGGTCGGCGCCATCACGGCTGTCTTTGAAGGTGCGCAGGACCGGCTTGAAATCAAAAAAACTGAAGGCGGAAAATTTGAGATTCCCTTCGTTGATGAATTCGTTCCCACAGTGGACCTGCCGAATAAAAAGGTTATCATTACCCCGCCTTTCGGATTAATGGACCTGTAGGGAGCTATATGCCCGGCCCTTTCAAATATTTCCTGCTCGATTTTGACGGCGTCGTTGCCGATACCGAAAGCGTCTTTGCCGCATTCGACTGCCGCCACCTGAATGAAACACTGGCGCTGGCCGGGCAGGCGGCGGATTTAACACCGGAAATCGTTCGCCCGATGGCCGGCAATCCGGCCGAGACAAAGCTTGAAATGATCGCCGCCGAAAGAGGTTTTGATGCGGCCCCGCTGATGGAGAGCTTTTCAGAGCGGCGGAACAAGGCACGCAAGACTCTGTTCCGCGACAATCCGGTTCCGCTCGGCAAAGGGATCGAAGCTTTTCTTGAAAAACACAGGCGGCAATCAGCCCTTGTTACCAACAAACAGGCTTTCAAGCTGGAGCAGGATATTCTGTTTACCGGTCTGGGTTCTGCCTTTCGGGCAATTATCACCTGCGATCCACCGCTGCGAAAAAAACCCGCGCCGGACCTCCTGTTCCGTGCCATGGGAATTCTGGGCGCCGAAGCCGAAGAGACATGCTATGTCGGCGATAATGTTCTTGATATCGAGGCCGCCATCAATGCCGGCGTTACCCCGGTCGGTTTTATCATCGAGGGACTGGAAAACGCGCCGGAAAGAGTTGCCGAATTAAAGAAAGCCGGGGCTAAAACAGTCATCGATAATTTTGATGATCTGCCCTGTGAATAGGGCCGCATTTCCTTTATCCTGTTTATCGTTGTTCTTTCATCCAGCCGGGGGGATCTATCAATGGAAACGGAAAATCCGGAGCCGATGCGCAGCAGCCGCTTTTACATGTGGCGTGCCGTATTTGCGATGGCTCATGCGGACGGGATTGTGACACACGAAGAGCGGGAATTTGTGGAGAACTACCTGCAACGCCTGCCACTCTCACCGGAGCAGGTTGCAACACTGCGGGCCGATCTTGAGCAGCCGCAATCCGTTGGTGAAATGTTTATAGGCATTTCGAAACAAGAAGATCAGGCGGATTTCTTCCAGTTCGCCCATATGCTGGTCTGGGCCGATGGTGATTTTGAAGCGCAGGAAGAAGCTATCCTCTCCCGCTTCAGAAACGAGCAGATGAATAAATTCAATATCGCCGAAGTCTCGATGCAGATCAGGCAGGCCCGCGAGGCCGCTGCCGTGCGCCGGGCCATTGAAGATGCCGAGTTCAAGCGTCAGGCCAAAGAAGTCGTCGGCGTACAGAATGTCTTCCGTGCGCTGGTGCCGTGGATGGAGCATAAAGGTTTCGAGGCGCCGGATGAAAATACGTTCAATCTGTGGCGCGCCATCTTCGGCCTTGCCCATGTCGACTGCCAGCTTGATGAAGCCGAGCGCGGCTACATCAACGGCATGATGGAGGTATTCCATTTTTCCGAAGAGCAACGCGCCGTCATTGCCGATGACATGGATCTCAACAAGGATATCGACCGGCTGTTCCGCGCCCTGCCCGACCCGGAAACGCGCAAGCAGTTCTTTGCGCTGGCCCGCACCATGGTCTGGGCGGACGGTGCGTTCCACGACAAGGAGCGCATTGCCATCCAGAAACTGAAAGACCTGCTGAAGCCGGAAGAGCTGGAAGGCTACGGACAGGAACTGGAATGGCTCGAAGAAAAACCGGAAATGCCCTCGCAGGAAGAGCTTAGCACCGCCAATCCCGAGATCATGCGCCAGATCTTCCGTGGCATGGAAGGCTTTTATAACCGGAATGCCGCCTGAAGCACTATGAGCCAGTGGCACGTCAACATCCTCACCCTTTTCCCGGAAATGTTTCCGGGCCCGCTCGGTAACTCGCTGAGCGGAAAGGCTTTGGAGAAAAAGCTGTGGTCCTATAAAACCGTCAATATCCGTGACTTTGCTACCGACAAACACAAAACCGTTGACGACACCCCTTTCGGGGGCGGGGCGGGCATGGTTATGCGGGCGGATGTTATTGAACGCGCCTTATTAGCCCTCTCCCCCGCAGGGGAGATGGCTATGAAAGAAACGGGACGCCTGATTTACCTATCCCCCCGGGGCAGGCCGCTGACACAACCGCTCGTCCAGGAATTTTCAGCAACCCCCGCCCTCACGCTTTTATGCGGGCGTTATGAAGGTGTGGATCAGCGCGTTCTCGATGCCCACGGGTTCGAAGAGGTTAGTATTGGTGACTATGTTCTTTCCGGCGGCGAACCTGCGGCATTGATCTTGATGGATGCCTGCATCCGCCTGCTGCCCGGTGTGATGGGCAACGAAGAAACGCCGAATGAGGAGAGCTTTTCAAACGGGATGCTCGAATACCCGCATTATACCCGCCCTGCCGAATGGACGGCGGCAAACGGTAAGACCTACACCGTTCCGGAAGTTCTGAAATCCGGCAATCATGCAAAAATCAATGAATGGCGCAGGGAACAGTCGGAAATAATTACAGCAGAGCGCCGCCCTGACTTGCTGAAAAAAAACAGTTTGGAATAATCAGGGCTGCTTTACGCGCGGTTTAACCCCGCCCTTTGAGCGCGCTCGGGCATCGGCAAGCCTGCCGGAGATATCTGCGTAAGCTGCTTCGTCAACATCAATGCCGGCCATCTCCGCTATCGTTCTGGTTTCCTTCACGCAGAATTCCGGCAGGTTATAGGCCGGATCAACGCCATACTGCATCACCCTGAACGGCCCCGATCCTATGGCGGCGTATAAATGTTCATTGCATGCCCGGTTAAACGAGATCACCCTCCCACGCTGCGCAGGCTCAAGGCTAAGAAAATCCACACCGCTATCCACTACACGGTCCTGGAAATCACCAAGATATTTCTCGGTTTCACGGTAAAGGTAATGTGCGCATGCCGCCTGACTGAACATATTGTTTAATGATTGCCCCTTACACGGGTCATAGGAGCCGCCACGCGCCTGAGCCTTTTCCGATGCGAGCGCACCAGCCGGTAAATTTGTGAGCCCTGCCATTAAACACAGCACAGCGGCTGCAAAACGAAACCTGATCCCTGACATTGTTTTAATTGTTTTGTTCTTCCCACGCGACGAGACCAGTTTAAGCTTTCGGAATAACTTCGCAAGGTACTTTTCGCCGCAGGCCCAATGCGCTAGAGTTGCCCTATAACAAAAAAAGTTCAGGGAGAATAATAAATGTATGGACTCCAGGAAGTCTGGGAGAAGGTTACCCGTGTATACAAGGAACAGAAAAGAAGGGAATACGATCCTTTTCTTGAATCTGTTCTGTGGGATGTTGTCGGAAAGGCGCTGCGGGATCCATCCTATAAATTAACCGCGGCTTTTGTTGTTGATACCGTATCGCTGGAAACTTCCTATGCGCACTCCGGAAGCCTTCAAAACGGCCACAGCGTCGAAGAAACCGCTCTCCAGCGTTTTAGAAAAAAGAATGGGCGGGGCAACTATCCCGATACCGTCGTTATTTCCGTTTTTTCTCCCCCAACGGACAGGCCGTCAGAAAAACAGCAGCCCAAATGGGCTGATCTGGCTGACAGTCTTGGGATAGGAAGCATTCATTTCGGGTACTATGACTCTGATGAGGAAGAAAAATCCGAGGCTTATGAGAAGATGCGTTTTGATGCCAGCCACCCGGAAAGCTATACACTGCAATCCATATGCGCAAATATTGCAAAGCTTAACGCCATGGACCCGGAAAGCCCGGGTTATTTCGACAGACGGCAAAAAATCCTCCTTCAGTCCCGCAAGCTTCTGGCGGGCCGAATGATCGAGCGGGGAGAAAAACCTTTTGCCTGCCTGCCAAGCTAAGAAAAACCCTTGTTTTTCGTATGCGTATCCTGTAAAAACGCGCAAGTCTTCTAAAGACATCCGTAAAAAAGATAAACGGCCCGCCGGTTTGATAACTGATTTCGGGGCCTGATAATGGAAAAGGAAGAAAACGATGAACGTCGTACAACAGTTTGAGGCCAAACAACTGGCCGCCATCCAGGAAGAAAAATCCATCCCGGATTTCGCCCCCGGCGATACCGTGCGCGTGAACGTGAAAGTTCGCGAAGGCACACGGGAGCGGGTACAGGCCTATGAAGGCGTGTGCATCGCCCGCGCCGGCACCGGGATCAATGCAAGTTTTACCGTCCGCAAGATCAGCTACGGCGAAGGCGTTGAGCGTGTGTTCCCGCTGTGGAGCCCGCGCCTGGACAGCATTGAACTGATCCGCCGCGGTTCTGTACGCCGCGCAAAGCTGTATTACCTGCGCGACCGCCGCGGCAAATCTGCGCGTATCGCAGAGCGCACCAGCGGCTTTGGCATCGATACGGATGAAGAGGCCAAGGAAGCACTGAAGCAGGAAAAATACGAAGCCAAGCAAGCCAAGAAAGAAGAGAAAAAAGAAGCCCGCAAGGACAAGGTCAAAATGACCAAAGCCGATCGCAAGGAAGCCAAGGCCGCACGTATTGCTGAAAAGAAAGCTGCAAAAGCCGCTAAGAAAGCTGAAGAAGAAGCCGCGGCAGCGGCTGAAGCCGAAGGAGCAGGCGAAGGCGAAGCACAGGAATAAGATTTATTTCGATAAGGATAAGCAAAAGCGCGGGCTATGGTACCGCGCTTTTACTATTAACGAGGGGTCGGCATACCGTGAATTGGGTAGGTTACAACATCAGAGCCACCCCTATGCTGTACACAGACACCTTTTTCGAACTGAACTTCTCCCGTAAAGGGCTTGCGTTCTTCCGTTTCGATGTTGACCAGCTCCGCCCCACCATCACCGTCAGGGTCACAAACGAACGGCTCATCGCCGCAGCCCGTAAGAATCGGTCCCGTTACCAATGCCGCAGCAGCGAATTGAAATAGTTTTGATCTGCTCATTCTACCCTCCATTATTCCGCTCACAGACAATACTTATGTTAAACAATAAAGACAAGCTTTTTCTGTTTCCCTTGAATCCGGCCTGAAATCGCGATAAATCCTTACAGGCTTTAGAAAAGGATAGGAAAATGGCTGCGGCGCGCACTTTGTTTGAAAAAATCTGGGACGATCATATTGCTCACGAGGCTGAGGACGGCACCTGCCTGATTTATATCGACCGGCAGCTTGTGCATGAAGTGACCAGCCCGCAGGCATTCGAGGGGCTGCGCATGAGCGGACGCACCGTGCGCAGGCCGGAAGCCGCGCTGGCCGTGCCGGATCACAACGTGCCGACGACGGACCGCTCCAAAGGCATTGCCGAGGAAGACAGCCGGATCCAGGTCGAGACTTTAAAACAAAACGCAAAAGATTTCGGCATCACCTATTTCGACATGGACGACAAGCGCCAGGGCATCGTGCACATTATCGGC
>CAZKGT010000041.1:0-14182 GCA_964552285.1 uncultured Pseudobdellovibrionaceae bacterium
CGCCTGACTTATGAGCAGGTGCAGGCGGCACGGAACGGGCAGACGGATGAGACAACCGAACCGCTTGTGGAGCCGGTGATCGCGCCGCTTTACGAGGCCTACGAGGTGCTGGCGAAGGCGCGGGAAAAACGCGGGGCGCTTGATCTCGATCTGCCGGAAAGGCAGGTGATAATCGACGATAAAGGCAGGATGACCGGCATAAAACCGCGCGTCCGGCTCGACAGCCACAAACTGATCGAGGAATTTATGATCCTTGCCAATGTGGCTGCCGCCAGCGCTCTTGAAAAAAAGAAATCACCCTGCGTGTACCGGGTGCATGACAGCCCCTCGCAGGAAAAACTCGCCAGCGCCGGGGAATTTTTACAGAGCTTCAACCTCTCCCTTCCCAAGGGACAGGTTATCAAGCCCCGCGCCCTTAACCAGATCCTGCACAAGGCGGCCTCGCACCCGTTCAGCCATCTGGTGAGCGAGGTTATTCTTCGTTCGCAGGCGCAGGCCGTTTACAGCCCCGAAAATCTTGGTCACTTTGGCCTGGCGCTCAGCCGCTACGCGCATTTTACCTCGCCGATCCGGCGCTATGCGGACCTTCTGGTGCACCGCCTGCTGATCTCTTCTCACGGGCTTGGCGAAGGCGGCATGGATGCGGAGGCGCTCGCCCGGCTTGAAGAAAGCTGCAATCACATCTCCACCACCGAGCGCATGTCGATGGAGGCAGAGCGCGATGCTATCGATCGCTTTACGGCGGCATTCCTGTCGGACCGGATCGGCGGGGAGTTCAGCGGACGCATTCGCGGCGTCACGCGCTTCGGCCTGTTTGTCGAGCTTGCGGAAACCGGCGCGGACGGCTTCGTTCCCATGCGATCCCTGCCCCGCGACCAGTACGTCCACCGCGAAGATTTGCACGCGCTGGTCGGGCGGTACGAGGGCCGTGTTTACCGCATGGGCGCACCCGTTACCGTGCGCCTGATGGAAGCGGACGGCTTTACTGGCAGCACGGTCCTTGGCATTGTCGGCGATGAGAGCGCGGACATCCCCGGCATGGAACTGACGCGCGCGCAGATCGGTGGGCGCGGCTCAAAAATAAACACCGAAGACAAGCGGAGCCAGCGCCGCGGTAACCGGTCCATGAAGAAGAAATACGGGAAGCCAAGCTCCTATAAGAAAAAGGGGAAGAAGAAAAAATAGATTGAAAAAAAACGGCCAAATCATTATACGGAAAATATAAAATAAAGTGCCGACCGAAATAAACGCAACAATCGTGTGTAAACAGGGATGAAGTGTGCTGAAGACGATTTGCCTCTTTTTGTTCAGAGTGTTCTTGCTCTGAGCCCGGGACCGCTTCCTCTCAAGCGCCTGCAAACAATTCTTTCCGCCCGCTCGTATTATGAAAGACCAATACTGAGCGATGTTCTAAAAGAGCTTGTTGAAAAAAGGCTTATCGAAAAGAGCAGAGACGGTTACGCCGCCAGAGAACCAAAGCCTCCGCTGCATATCGCACACTACGAAAAGAAACAGGGAAACGGCGATGTCGTTGCCAATCCCCTGAACTGGAAAACAGATGAGACACTAATAAGTCCAAGGTTTGTTATCAAAAAACGCGACCTGAAAGGCCATAAAGAAACCGACGGGCCGTTTCTTCTGGAAGTGAAGAGACTGAGCATCAACGAGGATGGCGAACTCGTCTGCAACTGCAATATTGCAAAATCGAAACCCCAGGAAGCGGGCTTTGTTCTTTCCGGCATCTTCCGGCGCGTTAACGGCAAGGCGGTTATCGAACTGCTTGATGTTGCCAAAGACCATTTTATGGCTGTCGCCAAACCAAAGGGCTTTGCCTACAAAGCAGGGGATTACGTCCTGGCACACCTGTCATCCGATGCCCGGCAACCTTTCCCAAGTGCTCAGGTAACCGGCCTTTACTGGAACCCGGCCATGCCGGCGGAGACCTTAAGCCGTCTGCATATGCAAAGCGCGAATATCTCGACAGATCACCCTGAAGATGCGCGGCAACAGTCAAAAATAATGGCAAAGAACCCGCCAAAACTAGAGGCTGTGACAAAAAATCTGAAAGACATTTATTTTGTAACCATTGACGGTGAATATGCGCAGGATTTTGACGATGCCATTGCCGCCGAGCCTGATACATCAGAAGACAATCAGGGCGGTGCATATATTCACGTTGCCATTGCCGACGTTGCCCGTTATGTCCGCAAAGGAACGGCAATTGATCGTTATATGCGTGATAACCTCTTCACCACCTATGCCACGGGATGCACGGCGCACCTGTTGCCGGAAGGGCTTATGAAAGCCTGCTCTCTGGAACCTGACGAGAAGAAATATGCCGTCGTCTGGAGCTTCCGCCTGAACAGAGACGGTGAGCTTATCGGTAGAAACGCGCAGGTTCTGGATAAAAACTCAGACCTGAAATCGGAAATCATGATCAGGCGCGGCATCATTAAATCCCGCGCCCGACTGACATATGAGCAGGTTCAGGATCATATTTCAGGAAAGAAAGCACTCCCTTCCCATATAGGCGGACATATCGACAGGCTTAAAGGCGGGTATAACCTTATCAAGGATTGTCAGTTCCTGAATGCAAAGGACAGCCTTAGAATCAAAAAGCCCGAACATTACCCTAAAGTGGAAGACGGCCGTGTGACAGGTTTTCTTTCAAAAAACCGCACGGAAGCGCGTGAGCTTGTTGAATACTATATGAAGCTCACCGGGGCCATGAGCGGACTTATCCTCCACTCCTTTATCGGCCGCACGCATGCCCGCCTTGGCAAAGATCAGATCAGGAAGCACCGCAAAGGCCTTGAGTCGCTCGGCCTGCGCTGCCCGGACCATGACGACTGGTCGGCCGGGGAGATGACGGATATCCTGGAACAGGCCCATGATCCGGACGTATATAATGCCGCCGTCAAAATCGTCTATAATATGATTTCGCCGGGACGCTATATTGCCTTTCAACCCGTCGTTCATGACGATACGACCTTTCATGGGCACCAGACTCATTTCGGTGCAGGGCTCTCCCTGGCCCCGAATGCACATGTGACGTCGCCTATCCGGCGCTATGTCGATCTTGAAAACCACAGGCGTCTGCTCGCCCTGCTGGGACTCGGGGAGCCGGATCCTAAACCTTCAAAAGCCCAGGATGAGGCGCTGGCAGAAGACGCCAACGACAAGCTGGTATCGCAGGCAGCCTTTCAGAATGAAGAAAACAGGCTGCACGCAATTGCCTACCTGACCCGTTATAAAGGCCAAACGGTCGACGCGCGCATCGTTGATGTCCTCAGCGTCCCGAAAGAAGAAAAACTTGCCGGACCCGTCCTGACGGACCTTCGGGAGCCGGAGGAAACCCCGGACTTAAACAGAGGCCAGCGCCGCCGGGTACGAAAACAGAAAGGACGCCACAAACGGCAAAGAGATAAGTTCCTTGAAGTCGCCGCACAGCAAGACAGAGAAGATCATTATTTAATGGTCGAGGTAAACGGTTGCCCGATCCAATTTCCGGTCAGGCTTGAAGCCAATGCCTCAGGCGATAAAAGAGCGGCCGGCGGGGGCGGCAGGCTCATGCATTCGGGGCTGCCCGACCACATCAATATTGGTGACACCCTTCCTGTTACCGTTCAGGGCAATCCCCTGCAAAATGAGATTAAAATCAGGCTTGTCCAATGCCCATTTACAGGAGAACGGCTGGAAAAAGTAAGAACAAACGGCGCTTGCGTGACAAACCCGGCCAAAAAAAACTCAGCCTTAACACAGCACAGGGGCGTTCGGGCAACCATCACCGGCGTAAAAGGAAACGGTGTCTGGTTATCTGCGCCGGAACTGAATATCGGCCCCTTCTTCTGGAGCATTCCCGGAAGCAACAGAATTATGATGCAAGAAAATTGCATCTATAATTTTAACAGCAGAAAAACTTATGAACTTGGCCAAAACCTTACCGTCGACGTCCTGACAAAACTTGAAACGAATCCGGAAACAAAGCAAAGATATGAAAGGGTTGTTGCTGTCTCTCCCCAGAAACCAAAACGGACACACAGCAAACAGCCTTTACAGCGTGCAGGTAATGGATTTGAGGCGCTTGAGGTGCACCCTATGGCTCCCGGACGGGATGCGGCTTAATAAACTGACAGGAAAGAGCATGCTTGACATTCCCGTAAAAACCGGTATGTTCCGGGCCTGATAATTTTGAACCGAGTGAGTTAAGGCAATGGCGAAAAAAGGTGTCGCGGTTAAGGTCCGTCTGGTCAGCACGGGGAAGAATGCCAAGGGCAATCCCACGGGCTATACCTATTACATCAAGAAAAACGCGAAGACGCAGACGGAAAAGCTGAAGTTCCGCAAGTACGATCCGCGCGCCATTAACGAAAAAACCGGCAAGCCCGGCGCGCATGTTCTCTTTGAAGAGAAAAAGCTGCCGCCCGCGAAGAAAAACTAATTCAAAAGAAAAAGCGCCGATGGCGCTTTTTTTGTGCCCGCCCTCCGGAAAACCTAATCAATAACAGGCCGGTCTTCCTGCATGTATTTTTCCTGATCCAGTTCGCCGACATCTTCAAAAACAGTACGGTTACGACCGCCTTCCTTGGCCTGGTACAGGCAGTCATCGGCTTTTTTGATCACGTCCTCGATTGCCGGCTGGCCTTCGTTGATGATCGTTCCGCCGATTGAGGTGCTGATACTCAGCGTTCCTTCCGGCGTGCTGCAAGTAAATGGCGTATCGGCGATCGTGCGCCGCAAACGTTCGGCAATGAAATGCGCACGCTCCTCGGTCACATCCGGCAAGATGATGACGAACTCCTCACCGCCCGTCCGCGCAACAAGGTCGAAACTCCGCAGGCTGTCGGTCAGGCGGGTGGAAAACTCTTTCAGCACCTCGTCCCCAACATTGTGGCCGTAGGTATCGTTGACCTTTTTAAAGTGATCTATATCCATCATCAGAACACCCAGCGATTTGCGGCTGGTCTCGTTCTTGGCAATCAGCTTTTGCAGGTGGACCTCCAGATAGCGCCGGTTATAAAGACCGGTCAGGGAATCGGTCAGGGCCATCGAAAGGCTGATTTCGTAGTTCGAGCGCAGGCGCTGCTGGAAACGCTTGCGCCTTACCTGCGTCCGGCAGCGCGCCAGAAATTCGTTGCGGTCCACCGGACGCATCACATAGTCATGGGCCCCGATCTCCAGCCCGTGCGCCACGCGCGGCATATCATCTTCGCCCGCCACCATCAGAATAGGAAGCTGACGGGTCCGTTCATTGGAGCGCAGATGCGAGCAAAGCCGCAAACCGTCCTCGCCCTTCAGGTTGAGGGAAATAACCAGAAGATCAAAATCCTGCTGGCCGACATACTCCATCGCCTGTGTGCCGGTATCGGCATGGATCACGATATCGTCGTCTGCGCTGAGCGCATCACGGAACTTGTCGACCTCAAAGGACAGATCTTCGACCAGTAAAATTCTCGCCCCTTCGACGGGCTCGCTCATGACGTTGCTGGTCTCACCGACCACACCGAGCTGCGTTGCGGTATTTTCCCGGACGCGCCATTCGTCGACGGTCATTTTCAGACGCACGAGTGAACGCACACGGGCCATCAGGGCCGTATCATTCACAGGCTTGCTGAGAAAATCGTCGGCACCGGATTCCAGGCCGCGCACGCGGTCCTGCGTGTCAGTCAGGGCCGTAACCATGACAACGGGAATGTGGGCGATCTCCGGGGTTTCCTTGATCCGTTTACAGACCTCAAAACCGTCCATGCCCGGCATCATAACGTCGAGCAGGACGATATCCGGGCTTTCGTCCTGTACCAGCTTCAGCGCCTCCTCACCGCTGGTCGCCGTGAGAACATCGTAGTACTCACTGCTCAGCTTGGCCTCAAGCAGCTTTACGTTCGGCAGGATATCGTCAACGACCAGTACGCGTGCAGACATAAGGTGTCAGATTCTCCCCTAATCAAGATATTTCTGGATGACTTCAATAAAATTCGTGACGGAAATCGGCTTGGATATATAGTCCTCACAGCCACCGTCGCGGATTTTCTGCTCATCGCCCTTCATCGCAAATGCCGTTACGGCAATCACGGGAATGGTTTTCAGTTCTTCATCGTCTTTCAGCCATTTGGTGACCTCAAGGCCCGATACTTCCGGAAGCTGGACATCCATTAAAATCAGGTCCGGCTTGTGTTTTCGGGCAAGGTCAAGCACCTCGCTGCCATCGCGAGTTTCCACGGTTTCAATGCCGTGCGCCTCCAGCAAATCATGGAAAAGCTTCATATTGAGTTCGTTGTCTTCAACAACAAGGACAGTTCTGGACATGGGTATTCGACCTGTTTTCGTCTTTACTTTGTGTGGGTTGCCTTTTGGATTCTCCCCTTACGCTGTCAGGATACGCCGGAGCATATTGCCAAAGGGTTAAATTTACTTCTCTTTTTCCCTCTTTCTATTCTACTTACTTCCGTCACACGGATCGCTCTCCAGCGACTCCAGCGCCAGCAGCCTTTGCGTCACGGTAAAATCATCATACTCGATCAGCATATCGCTGATAACTCCGTTTTCATGAAAAATAACCGTCATTTCATAATCGGCAGCGGCTTCCGGCTCATTGAGCGGGAAAAACGCCATCCGAACCTTGTGCGCCGGCGTGTTTATCAGAGACATATCAATGTCGGCGGAAGGTTCCATCAGAGCCACCGCATTGACCGGCTCGCCGATAAAGGCGTTGATTTCAACCGGTCCGTCTTCATCACTGCCGTCAAAGACCGTGGAACTGAAAAATTTCTTTCCGTCCCGGACATGACGCAACAATCCGGCCGTATGCCCAACCGGGAAAAGTGTGCCGGGTGTAAGATCGTATTCAAGATCCTTGGGCAACGTATAGATCGCCTCACCGGATACACCGTCCTCAATCACCGCTCTGCCCCGCAATTCCTGATAAATCTCCCCGTCGCGGTGGCGGCGCGAGGTAAAATCAAAGCTTGTGCCGTCAAAAGCCTCGAAGGTTGAAAAATCACTGGTGATCTGCATGGCCGGACTGTCGGCATATTCGTAGAGCAGGTTAAACCGGTGGTCGGTAATCCATGCATCGCAGGCAGGCTCCCACTCGAAAAACATCTGACCGCTGATATTCAGGATCTGCGAGCCGCTCCGGGTCGAAACCAGCCGGATATCATAGAGCGCCTTGTGGGGAGCAAAACTATCAAGGACATCGCCCATATCCTTCGCGCAAACGGGCCCCGCACAAACAAGCAGAAAGAACAGACACCCTGAAATTTTTGCACGCCGGAAATTCATGAAAGACAATGGCTTATTCCTGTAAGCTTTGATAGTCCTGCCATATTAAAGGAAAGCGCCCGCAAGGCAAAGCGCAATCCGCCGCAGGGATGCCGCTGCCGCCCTACCCGGAAAAAAATGACCACCATTTGCCGGAATCCCTGTCTGGTTTTTGCCGTCAAACCTCGCCTCCGGAGACAATCTCTGCGCGCAATAACTTGATATAAAACAATAAATATATCTGGCACGGCGTTCGCATTGTCAGGAGTGAGGAACAACACAGCAGCACCACAGGATGGGTGAAGAATGACTTCAGAACTTGTTCAGAATGAGCGGACGCTGGCGCGGGCGCCTTCAATTCTCCACAAAAAACAGGCCGTATCTGCAAAAGCCATACACAGCCTGGAAAAGGACGGCTGGTGGCGCAGCATGAGTGCCGCACTGGCGTTGCTGCACCATATGCAAAAACTGGTTGAACAGGCGGAAAACCGTATTGCAGCGCAGACACAAAGGATCGCCCATCTTGAGAATCTGTCAACCACAGATGACCTGACCGGGCTTTTGAACCGCCGGGGTTTTTTCAAGGCATTCCAGGCCGAGCTTGACCGGACGGACAGAGGATTAAGCCCGGGCGGCATGCTCGTCCTGATCGATCTGGATAACTTCAAGTCCATCAACGAGCGCTTCGGCAGTATGGCGGGAGATTCCGCCCTGAGACTTGTTGCGAAGAACCTGCAAAACCAGGTACGGGCGATGGATGCCGCCGGACGGCTTGGCGGGGATGCTTTCGTCCTGATGCTATCCGCCGCGCAGCGCGGGGATGCCGCCAAACGCGCCCATGTCATGGGATGGCAGCTTAACAACATGTCGCTCGGCTGGCACGGGGAAGAAATTCCCCTGCATGTCAGCCTCGGCCTTAAAAGCTACGGGCCCGGCGATACGGCCAACCAGATTTTAAGCGCGGCGGACAGCACGCTGTACGCCAACAAACAGAGTAAACGGGGGCATAAAACGACCTAAATATAAATGAGAACATAATACCCCAAGCCTGCCGACCCTCCCTAACCGTGAACCCGAACCCCAAAGGCAGGCGAACCCCGAAAAGCCCGGGACCGCGCAACTCCAATCCGCGGACCCGGGCTTTCTCCTTATGCGGCCTCAGAATTTTATTCTTCATTCACTATTTACCGTTTAAGATGTGGGTATGGGAAAGCACATGAAGCTTATTATCCTGTTTGTTGCCACAGTCGCCATTACCATCGGGTTTCTGGCGGTCGGCACCAATACGCTGTTCATACTGACCACGCCATGCGATGCCGCAAATGATACCTGCGGAGAAGGGCTGGCTGATTTTGAAGGCATTGTTTTCCTGCTCTGGCTGGGCGTTCCGCTTTATTGCTTCTTTTTCGTTTACTGGCTGGAGCTGAAGGCCAAAAAACACCAGAGGCAGGAAGCTCTTATCAACGAAAAGCTCAAGCCCGTGCACGCCCATTATAGCGGCGAAGACGTTTCTTAAGCCTCTCTTACCCCCCCCTTTTTTTTCTGAATTATCGAAAACTGGCATGCCTTTTGCATTTACATAACTATGTAAGTTTTGTAAACGGGAGGTACGTTATGGGCACGCAGATCAAAAAATTCTCGATTATCTCTTTTACTTCAATGTGTTCACTGGCAATGGCCATGTTTTTCGTATACATGACAACCAGTGTCCTGATGGCCTGCGGAGGCTCCGAGGCGGCAAAAAATATCACCTGCATCCTGCAAGGCGGCAATTCTTTCCCGCCTGCGGTTTGGGCGGTCGGCGCCGTTCTGGGCGGTATTATGCTGTTCAGCCTGTGGCTGAATGCGCGCTCCAGGGCGCAAAGAAGCGAAGAAAGCCGGATCGACGAGAAGCTGAAGGCCGTTCACGCGCGTTATGCCGGTGAAGAGATCGCTTAAGAAAAAGAAGGCGGCGAACCTTTTCGTCCGCCGCCTCCCGTATCCGGTAATGGCTGATCGTTATTCAGCCTGCTCTTTTGGCTCGTACTTGCCTTTCTGCTCCGGCTCCTCTCCGACAAAATCAATATCGCCGGTGCTGTCATCAAAGCCGATAATCACGCCCTTCGGGGTAATGACCGCCTGCGGATCCTCGGCCATTGCCCGGTAGGTCCAGCGGGAAGGTAAAGGCCCTGCGCGCGTGGCCGTGAAGGTGGCCACAAAGGATGGCGTCAGACCCGGCACCAGCAACCCTATCGGTGTCGGGGCAATAGCCGGCGTCGGTGCACAGTTCAGTGCAGCAGGCCCGGCCGGAGCACAATTTCCCGGCGGCAGGTTCACAGGCGCGACGTTCGCCCCCGGAATGACCTGCGTCATCAGGTAGCGCGCCGTGCCCGGATCGCGGCCGACATTGTAGATGTTACAGCTGAACGGAATGGCCGCAACGCCCGCCGGAAACCGCTCTACACGGTTACAGATCATAAGCGGGATATTGGATTTCGGCGGCTCGCCGATTTCCGGCAGATCTACAATGTGATCTTCAATCTCACCAGCGGAGTATGAACCGCCACCGGCAAAGGCCGGATCTGTAATGCGCTCGCGGGTCAGGAGAATGCGCATCCACGCCCCGTCCGGCAGGGCACCCGTCCCATAGGCAAAGCCGGGCAGCTTGATGTCCTGCTCAACACCCGGCGCAACCAGAACCGGGAAGTTGCGGACCGCCCATTCGGTGACGCCCGGAGCGATCGGGTCCGCCGTATCCCACTGCCCGTCCATATCCATATCGATCAGGACGTTAACCCAGTATGTGCCGCCTGCACTGCCCGCCGGGCCGCTTACATTGACTGTCATCTGGGCAGTCGCCGGAATGGAGGTCAGGAAAACAACGAAATTGACGATCCCGTTATCGACATCCGTGTTAGACGGATTAAGGTTCGGCTCCCCGTCCGTATCCGCCGGATCGTTCGCATCGGCCTCATCACTGGCCGAAGGACCAAGCGTAGCCTGCGTCAGATCTGTGACCTGTGCCCCGCCGCTGGATAACAGCGTCGGAAACGAACCCGTCTGTTCGAACGGTACCGGATAATCCGTCGGCGCACCGTCCGGCGCATCCCCGAAATCATCGGCGCATGCCGGCATGGCCACAAGTGCCAGAACCAGGCACAGGCCCGGCAATATCATTTTGAAAATATTCATCAATCCCTCACTTGGCTAAAGGTTCCAAAACGGGAAAAAGCCGTTCCCGCTAAAAAAAAATCGCTGATACGCAGAAGGTAAAAAAGAAACTTGTAAGGGCTGTTAAACCATCCAATGAGGCAGGCCGCAAGAAGAAAATTTCTCCTTGGCCCGGCGCACCTGTTTGTGTAGGCTTGCTGTAAAGATAAAAAAAACATACAGGGAGCACACCTTGAATTCGCCAGTAGAAACCGGGGCTTATTGCCTCGAAGCGTTTGTTGCACGGGAATTTTTTTGTGCGGTCGTTTGATCTGCGCAAAAACTTCGATCCCAGGAATGCCGGACCTGTTGACAGTTCCGGCCTGTGCCACGGCTGGGGTGTAGCGATCCGGCACGCCGACGTCCCCGGCGTCGCACGGCTTCTAAAACAGGGGATTTCGCCCAACCAGCCGATCAATATTTACAGGGCTTCCCCGCTCAAGGAAATCCTGTTAATGGACGATAATCCGGCCCTTTATCCCCATCAGGCGACAATTGTGCAAATGCTCATCGGGCACGGCGCCGAGCTTGGCGTACCCGATCACAGGATATTGCTTCCGGCTGATTATGCGCTGATTTCCAAAAACACGGACGCTGCCATGGCCGTCATTCTGGCGACTGTTGAACACTTCAGCGAAACACGGAAAGCCCCTTACCGCCCGTCCTATAACCGTCTTTTTTCCAATATTTTCGGCAGCAGGAAGCGGCCGGAGCGGATAGAGCAAATGGACCGCAATCTTAGGGCCGTCCATGCCCACTTTAACGCCATCATAGAAAAAACACGGGTTGCGGATATCCGTGAAATATATCGCGTGGCCGGCCCCCTTCTGATCAACGACCCGCCAAAACCCGAAGACCTGCCGAGGCAATCGCCGGAGCGTCGGCACGCCCTTATGCAGCGCCACAAGGCATGGAAGGCTGTGGAAGCCGGAGCCCCCATCACCAGGAAAGACTGGTACCATCTGGAGAAAACGCGAACTGATATTCTGATTGCCGAGGCACAGCAAGCAAGGAACCTTAAACCTTAATTCAGCTCGATAAAAACGCAGGGAGAAACTATTTGGCCATCGCACCGAGAATTGAGACTTATGAGCACGGGTGTGTCGATACACCGGACCACGAAGACTACCCGCATATTTTCTGCCATGACATGCTGGCCCGTTTCAGCCACCTGGAGGTTCGCGGCGATGACCGGGAACTGATGGCATGCTACGTTCGCTCCGATATCAAAAACCGTGAAGCCCCTTATGCGCCTGAAGAAGTTTTCTATATCAATATGCTGGCGCTCGAACTGCGCGAGGATATCGCGATCGAAATGATCAAGGACCTGATGGGAGAAATTGAACAGGATGTGCTGGCCTCAACAGACGCCGACCTTCAGAACATTCCGTTACTGGCGTTAAGAAACCACTACGATCAGAGAGAACGCATTGACGCCAGCTTCGAAGCCGGTGAATTTTTTGATTGCGATCACAATGTAAAACCCGGAGAGCGTTTCTCAGGTATTCAGCCCTTCCTGAACGTCAAAAGCTGTTTCATGCAATCCTGCAACCAGGTAACGGCCGAAGACGAATCGATTGAAACATCACACCAAATCGCCGCGCCCGCCGGACGTGAACCCGCTCTTGACTATTTACACTAGGCCGCTTCGTCGCTGACCTTGGCTTTTGGCAGGTTCAGCTTGATGTGCAACTCTTTTAGTTGCTCCTCGCTGGCCGTTCCCGGTGCGCCCATCATCAGGTCTTCGGCGGAGCCGTTCATCGGGAAGCAGATGACTTCGCGGATATTCGGCTCGTTTGCCAGCAACATGACGATACGGTCCACGCCCGGTGCAATACCGCCGTGCGGCGGGGCGCCGAAGCGAAGGGCGCTGATCATGCCGCCAAAGCGACTTTCGAGCACGTCCTTGTCATACCCGGCGATGGCAAAGGCCTTTTCCATGATCTCCGGCAGATGGTTCCGGATCGCCCCGGAAGACAGTTCAACGCCATTGCAGACGATATCGTACTGATAGGCCAGAATGTCGAGCGGGTCTTGGTTCTCGAGCGCCTCCAGTCCGCCCTGCGGCATGGAAAACGGGTTATGGGAGAATTCGATCTTGCCGGTCTTCTCGTCCAGTTCGTACATCGGGAAATCGACGATCCAGCAGAATTTGAAGACGCCCTCTTCCCGGATGCCCATTTCATCACAGATTTTGTCGCGGGCAAGGCCGGCCATTTTGGCGGCTTTTTCTTCCTGATCACAGATGAAGAAGACGGCATCGCCCCAGTCCATACCAGTAAGGTGTGCCAAATGTCCTAGAGATTCAATAGACATGAACTTTGCTATAGGACCTTTGAAAACCAAATCTTTATCTAGCCAACTACCGTCATTCTGCAGTTGATGTATTTGTCTACCTGAGAATTTTTCGTCGGCTTCTCCCCTTTTTACATCAATACCCACGTAACCTAATCCAGGTGCTCCTTCTCCTTGTGCCCAGCTATTTAACTTATCAAAGAAACTTCTGGGAAAGTCTTCTGATGCATGAGGCGCGCGGATGGCACGGACAACACCGCCCTTCTTGATCACATTCTTGAAGGCGTTGAATTCAACATCGTCGCGGGCAAACACTTCGCTCACATCGACAATTTCCAGCGGATTGCGCAGGTCCGGCTTATCCGAGCCGTATTTCAGCATTGCTTCCTTAAAGGGAATACGCGGGAACGGTGCGGGTGTTACCTCGAATTTCCTGCCGGTAAAATCGGCAAATTCCTCGAACACGCCCTGCATTACCGGTTCAACGACGGCAAAAACGTCATCCTGTTCCACAAAAGACATTTCAAGATCAAGCTGGTAAAACTCGCCGGGACTACGGTCGGCGCGGGCGTCCTCGTCACGGAAACAGGGCGCAATCTGGAAGTAGCGGTCGAAACCGGACATCATCAGAAGCTGTTTAAACTGTTGCGGGGCCTGCGGCAGGGCATAGAACTTTCCGGGGTGCAGGCGTGAGGGAACAAGGAAGTCACGCGCGCCTTCCGGGCTGCTGGCCGTCAGGATCGGCGTCTGGAATTCCTGAAAGTCCTGATCCAGCATACGGCGGCGTATGGATGTGATAACATTGTTGCGCAGGCGAATATTCTTCTGCAGGCGCTCACGGCGCAAATCGATATAGCGGTATTTCAGGCGATGGTCCTCGCCGGTGCCGTCATCCTCGGCCACCTGAAACGGAATGACTTCCGCAGCGGAACGCATTTCCGCTTCGTCAATATACAGCTCAATCCCGCCGGTCGGCATCTTGTCGTTGACCGTATCCGCCGTGCGTTCCTTGACGCGGCCGGTCACCGTAATCACGGACTCGCTGCGCCACTTGTCCACGGTTTCGATCAGCGGGGAATCCTGATCCACAACACACTGCGTGATCCCATACGTATCGCGCAAATCGATGAACAGCACGCCGCCGTGATCGCGCTTTCTGTGAATCCATCCGGACAGGCGAACCGTTTCGCCCGCATGTTCTTTCCGAAGGTCGCCGCAAGTGTGTGTACGGTAAGGGTGCATTGTGTCTTGTTCCCGGTAAATAATGATGAACCAGCCCCTTACAGGCCACGGAATGGCAGGATTTGTCAAGGGATCAGGACTTAATTTATCGGGCAAAAATTATGTAACTCAGGACCCTGCTTTTATGATGGAATAAACTTTAAATTAGGGGCTATTCCATCTAACGGTTAGTGTTTAGTGTTTTTATACCAGTATT
>CAZKGT010000042.1:0-13881 GCA_964552285.1 uncultured Pseudobdellovibrionaceae bacterium
GTCCTCCGTAGTCTTGGCGAAGGGGGATGCGAGCATCCTCTGCGTCTCTGTGGTTAAAATTAACGGTGCCAGCCAGAGGCACAACGGGTTCCGGCCTGCACCGGAATGACGCCGCCCGTTCTTCCAGCCCGGCCTTTAGACCCCGAAAATATGAGCGGAAGTATAATAAACGCCGACCAGAATAAAAATAGCCCCGGTTATGCGCCGCGCCCATAATTCAACTTTGGTGATTTTCTGGAACCACTTGCTGACCGAGTGCATGCCCACGCCAAGGAGCACAGCAAAAGCCACCACCGGAACAGCCGTTCCGACACCATAGAGGGCGGGGATGACAAGGCCCGATTCAAACTTGACCGCAAGCGGGATCAGGCTGCCGAAGAACAGCGCCGCCGAGACCGGGCAGAAAGAAAGGGCAAACAAAATTCCAAGAGCGCCAGCGCCCCACACGCCCCAGTCCTGCGCTTTCTCCTTGATCGAGGCACCAAATCCGCCACTGCCAAAATTCAGCTTTATGAGTCCGAGCAGGAAGACGCCCGCAATAATCAGCACCGGCCCGATGATTTTGTTCATATTCGTCTGAAGGAAGAGCGAAAGCTCCGGGATCGCGAGCAGCCCCGTGACCAGAGCCATGCCAAGCGCCGTGTAGGTCAGAGTCCGCCCGAACGTGTAAAACGCCCCCGACCAGAACACCAGCGAAGGGCGCTCGACCCCTTTGCCGATATAGGATATGGCGGCGATATTCGTTGCAAGCGGGCATGGGCTGATCGAGGTCAGAACGCCAAGCCAGAACGCGGCACCCAGCCCAAAAATCAACTCGGTCATTCGGCTTTCTCTTCCGGGGTCTCCGTTTCAAGCATCGCTGCGGCTTCTTCCCGGATATAGGCCATGAATGCCGGTTTGTTTCCAACCAGCCGCCAGACCTGATCGAGGTTTTTCCAGCCCGTTTCCTCGCCTCCTTCCGTTTTCGAAAGGACGACAGACTGGCTGTACAGCCCATAGGCGCTTGCGAAATGCCTGTTTTCGCTTTCCTGCATATTCAGGGATTTCCACACCAGACGACCGTCCTCAAGCTCCTCGGGAAACCCTGTTTTAATGGCTTCTTCAGCGTAGGATTCGATCTTTTTGCATGTCGGGCAGCGCGCTGTTCCGTGGAAGTAAGTGGCGATGACCTGACTCTGCGGCGCAGCAGGCGGTGCTTCGTCCTGCGCGAATGCGCTTGCGGACATTCCAAGGGCTAGCGATACCGCCAGCAACGCCGTGATTATTCTTCTCTTCATTGTAAGCCCTTTCTTTTCGAGCATTAAAGCAGTTCCCTGATTTCCTTCGGCGACAGGAGCTTCCCGGTCGATACCACCTTGCCGTCGATGGCAAGCGCAGGCGTGCTCATCACGCCATATGCGACGATGTCGGCGATGTCCTGCACCTTTTCGATTTCGCACTCGATACCCGCATCCTTTGCCGCTTGCTCAGCGTTGGCGGTGAGAGTTTTGCATTTCGGGCAGCCTGTGCCCAGTACACTGATTTTCCTCATTTTTGTCTCCTTGTCTGAGTCTAAAAAGTTTGATCAGTATCTGTTTGAAGATGTTCCTGCCATTCCGGCCAGCCGCCCTTGAACCAGAACACTTCTGAAGAGATGCCCCATTCAAGAGCCTTTCCAGCGCCGTAACAGGCTCTGTTGCCGCCGGAGCAATAGAAGATAAGCGTTTTATCCCTGAAGGGCGCGAGCATTTCCGCTGTCATCCGGTTCTGCGCGCTGCCGGGTTTGTGATAGACCATATGCAGTGCACCCGGAATATGACCTGCCTCGAACAGCTCCGCTTGCCGGTTGTCGATGATGGCCACGTCTTTCCGCCTGAGCATGCGTGAGACCTGCGCGGCATTCATCTCGCGCAGCTCGGCTGTTCCGCCGGTTGTCGCAAACACCGAAAGGCTTGCCGAACCGGCCGCGATCACAACCAGCAGCGCCGCAAGCGCGATGCACACTTTTTTCCTAAAACAACACATTAAACCCGTACCCCACGATGACAAACGCAATCACCAGATAGGCGACAAAGAACGCCAGCATTTCGATTTTCAGCACTTTCCGAAGGATCACCAGTTCGGGCAGGGAAATCGCGACCGTGCTCATGATAAAAGCCAGCGTCGTCCCGACCGGAAGCCCCTTGGAAATCAGCACTTCGGCAACCGGGACGACTCCGGTGACGTTGGAATAGAGAGGTATCGCTACAAGCACCGCCATCGGCACCGCAAGCAAATTGTCCGCCCCGGCGTGTTCGATAAACCATTCCTGCGGCACAAAGCCGTGAATGCCCGCGCCGACGCCCACGCCGATCAGGACGTAAAGCCAGACCCGCTTCAGAATATCTTTCGTCTCACCCCATGCGTGGTCGAAGCGCCGCTTGATCGACAGCTTCGCCTCTTCCGCGCCGTCCCTGGGCACGTTGACTTGAAAGACAAACGGCTCGACCCATTTCTCAAGCTTTAACCTGTCAATGATCGCTCCCCCGATCATGCCGGTTATCATGCCGACACCAACATAAGCCAGTGAAAATTTCCAGCCGAGCGCCTCGCCAAACAGAACGACCGCGACCTCGTTCACCATCGGCGAAGTAATCAGAAACGCCATTGTCACGCCGAGCGGGATGCCGGTTCCTAAAAACGCGATAAACAGCGGAATCGACGAGCAGGAGCAAAACGGCGTAATTGCCCCGAGACAGACCGCCAGGAAATAGGCGAGCCATTTCGGCTTGCCCTCCAGCCAGTGCCGCACTTTCTCAGCAGAAATCCACGAGCGGAAAAACCCGACCAGCAGCATAAGCACGGTAACAAGAAAAAAAATCTTGGTCGTATCCTCGACAAAGAAGTGCACGGCTTCGGCCAGATGCGTTTCCGGGGCGAGGTTTAAAAGATCATATGCCGACCAGTCGGCGAGTTTCGTGAATATCTCAAGCATTTTTCAGCAACGTCTCCACCCGTTCTTTCAGCATGTCGAATGCACCGTCGAATGCCTTGTTTATTTCTTCGTCAGAGCCTTCCGCCTTTGCCGGGTCTGGCGTGCTCCAGTGCAGCTTTTCGTATTTGCCCATGAAGACGGGGCAGGTTTCAGCGGCGGCGGAATCGCAAACGGTAATGACGTAATCGAAACTCTTTCCTGCGAATTCGTCCCATGACTTGCTTCGAGGCTCTCCCGGATCGATACCGTGGCGTTTCAGCGTTTCGATGGATTTCGGATGAACGTAACCGGCCGGAAAGCTCCCGGCGCTCACGGCCTCAAGCCGCCCTTTTCCAAGCTGATTGATCAGCGCCTCGGCCATCACCGAGCGGCAGGAATTCCCGGTGCACAGAACCAGTACTCTTTTCATGAAGAACATCCCTTCCCCTTATCGCTGCCGCATGAGGGCAGTTCGATGACCGAGCATCCTTTGGCCTCGTCCTCGTGCAGGCGCGCGAAATCGACTGCGCAGCAATCGCGAACCATGAAGCGGATGAGATCGCGCATCAACTCGAAGTTCGCGGAATAAATGACCGAGCGCCCTTCGCGGCGCGATGTCACAATCCCAGCATTGGATAAATGATTCAGATGAAATGACATGGTGTTGTGCGGCGTTCCGAGTTTTTCGCTGATCGCTCCGGCGGGCAAACCGTCCGGTCCTGACTCTACGAGAAGCCGGAACGCGCTCAGGCGGGTTTCCTGCGAAAGTGCGTCGAATAAAATGATGGCTTCCTGTATATCCATATGTCCAAAAATATAGACAGATTTGCTGCAAATCAATAAAAATTTCTTGCCATGTTAAAATCCCAGGTGTTTCCGTTGCTCATTCCAGCCGTTCGGAAATGGCCGCATGAGGTCGGAAAGGGTCAGGGCGCGAGGCTGGCGAACGTTCAGGATGGATTCGATGATGTCTCAATTAATAGGGACAGTATATTTTTACAGCCCAAACCTATGCGTTGCAACTTTGCGGGGACACAATACGCGCTGCGCGCTTTATTATGTCCCCGTTCGTAGGGAATATATCATGGGTTCTCCGCTCTATCACGCCCCAACCTCTCCAAGCTCTATACGCGCCTTTGGTCGTTCGCTGCCCCCAATCCATTTCCGGAGCAGGAAATCCGCCGAGAGCGGGCCGGGGCCGCGCACGAAGATGCTGGCGAGCAGCAGCGCCCACATGACGTGCTGGACGTCCTGCATATAGGTGAACTGGATCACGCCCGTCATCACGATCAGGCCCGCCGCCGCGAACCGGCCGAACAGCCCGATAATCAGCAGGAGCGAGAGGATCACTTCGCCGCCTGTGCCCATGACGGCGGCGATTTCGGCGGGAATGCCGGGCACCGGGTGCTCCATCTCGAACAGGAAGACGGTCGAATCCCAGTTGCCGTTCAGGAAGTTTTCGAACTTGCTCCAGCCCGAGGGCAGGAAAATGGCCGTGGCCATGAACAGCCGCACGCTCAGATCATAAAGCGGCGCGCCGGCTTTGTCCGCGATTGCCCGCAGCGGGTCCAGCGTGCGGTCAGTCTTTTTGATGAATTCTTTCATGGCGGGTCTCCTGTTTTCCTGAAAAATCGGGTGATTAAAATTCGCTGCCTGAAAAATGCGCGTCATACGGGCACGGGCTCGCGGCGCGCTGGGCAGCCGTCGCGTATGTTTTTCCGTCCCGGATATCGCTTAAGAAAAGGTATTCGTCTTCTGTGACGGTCTGGACGCGCACGGACAGCCCGTCCCGGTAGACAAGGGCAAATTCTCCGCCTGCGCCAATGTCGAACTGATCTTCCGGCTCTTCGGAAAGGCAGTATTCGCGCAGGCTCACGACCGGCCAGCGGGACGCGAAAAGCCGCGCGGATTTCTTCAGCGGCGCAGGCTCGCTGTTTTCGCTCTCCGGCGAGCGGGCATGAACCTTTTCGTCCGGCGCGTATTCGCTCTCGTTAACCAGCCATTCCAGCCGGGCAAGATCCGGCAGGAAGGCCATGCCCTTTGTGACCTTGTGATCTTTAAGGAATGCCGAAAACGCGCCGCCGTAATAGTAAAGGCACCCGGACAGCGGCAAGTGATTTTGAATATATCCCCGGGCCATTTGCTGGCGGAAATAGGGCTCGCCGACCAGCGCGACGATGGCCGGGTACGTGGCCACCAGCACGTTTTCGAGGCGGTTCAGGATCGCGTGGCGATAGACTCGAAGCCGGTCGTCCGTCGAGACGCCCGTGCTGCGGAACAGCGCGGCCTTCGGGCCGTCTTCGCTGAGCACTAAATCGAGAAACGTCTTTTGCAGTTCATTCAGCCGCATGGCGGACCTCCTTCGTGAGGGTTGCGTTGAGGATGTTCCGGGCGCGGTAAGTTTCGTCGATCAGCGCCGGGAGTTCCGGGAAGTTCTGGTCCCACTCGATCAGCGTATTGACCGGGCCGCGGCAATGAAGCGCCCATTCATAAAGGCGCCAGACGTCCTGGCAGACCCGCGCATCATGGGTGTCGATCAGCAGGCGCTGCCCGTCCGGGTATTCCTGGATCGTGTGCCCGGCGAGGTGCATCTCGCCGACGCGCTTGCTGTCGATGTTTTCGACATATTCGTAAGGGTTCAGACCGTGATTTTTCGACTGGACGTAGATGTTGTTGACGTCGAGCAGGATGCCGCAGCCGGTGCGCCTTGCGGCTTCGTTCATGAATTCCCATTCGGGCATTTCATCCGCCTGCCAGCTCACATAGGTCGAGGGGTTTTCGATGAGGATGGTTTGCCCCAGAACCACCTGCGTCCTGTCGATATTCCGGCACAGGGCGGCAAGGCTCTCTTCTGTGTAGGGAAGCGGAAGCAGATCATTGAGGTGCGCGTTACCGCTCAAGCTCCATGAGGCGTGATCTGAAATCTGGAAAGGCTCAAACAGCTCGATCAACTCCTTCAATTGCGCGAGGTGCCAGCCGCTGACCTCTTCCGGGGAGCCGAGCGAAAGTCCCACGCCGTGAAAGCTGATCGGGTAGTTTTTGCGGATTTCGCGCAAAAAATGTCGGTGCGCGCCGCCGCCGAAGTAGTTCTCCGGGTGGATTTCGAGCCAGTCGATGGCCGGACGCTGCTCGATGAAGTCCCGGTAAAAGGCGTGGCGCAGGCCGAGACCTGCGGAAGCTTGGGGCTTCCGCAGATCCGGGCGCGCGTTCTGTTCAGAATGGTCAGCCATTCTTGTTCTCACCACCCTTCTGCGTTCCCTCGTAAGGCGTGGTCGAACCGCCAACCAGCTTGTCGCACAGGCCCTTTGGCACCGCGACCCATTCGCCGCCGTCACCGTCAACGCTTGCCTGTCCGGCGCAGGAGTGCGTCTTGGCCGCGTTGCCGCAGTCGTTATGCCCGGCTTTCACGACGCCATAACATTTTTCCATGTCCTTGCCAGCGGCATTGGCGGGCTGGTGCATTCCGGACGCCATCCCGACGGCGAAAGCGCCGGCGATCAGGCTGTTCATTACGTTTCTGGATAAAGTCATTGGTATTTCCTCCGATTGTGGGTTGATCAATGCCCAGTCATTCGGAGGGAAATCGGAATTGGTTACATGAAGCCAAAATTTATGTCGTATCGGAAAGCGAGGTCGCTGTCATGCATATGGAGGAAAAGGCCGCGCGCGGTTGGGTTCAATGTCCGAACCTGAAAAAAGTGTAAATCGGCAGTGGAAAACGCGCTGCTGTGAGAGGCGGAATTTACGTTCACAAACATCAGATAACCGTGCCGGGAGGGTTGGAGAAAAAGGCTGACATCACCATACGCGAGAACAACCTGTATTTATGGCTGCTCTGGAACGATAAAAAACCCTCACCTCCCGCAATTCATCGCGCATAGGCGTACATAAGGGATATAAGAGAATTCAATAAGTTATTCGATACTGGCTCCATCAATCAACAACGGGAGCCGATCGATGACATCACGAAAAATCCGTCACCAGTTTTGTCTTGAGGAGGATGCGAGCGCGAAGCTGGAGCAGCTTTGCCGCAAGGCGTCCGTCACCAAATCCGAGCTTGTCGGAAAGGCGGTCGAGGCCTTTATCGAGGGGCGGATCGATGGCGAGGCGGACAAACGCTATGCGCAGCGGCTGAACCGGATTTCGCGGAACTTGAGCCGGGTGCGCAGCGATACGGAGATGATCCTTGAGAGCCTTGCGCTTTTTATCCGCTACAGCATCACGCTGAACGCGCACACGCCGCTTCCCGATGAGGCCACGCAGGCGGTTGAGTTCCTGAATAGGTTAACCACATCGTATAAATCGCGGGGGCGGGTTCTTTCAGCTAATGCCCTGAATTTTTCGCCGAACACTTCTTCATAGACGTAGCAAAGCGCCTGAATGCCGCCCTCCGGCTCATCCGAATAAGGGTGGTAAACGGGTTGCAGCGCAGGTGACAACACCAGCTTTTCGTCGGCAGTCAGGTCAAGTTTGATTTTTGGATAGCCGCCTGAGGTCGGCGAAACAGGGCCGCGATAAGAAACTTTTCCCTGGCATGATATTTTTCCGCGCGGATTTGTGTAGATATCAAAGGACAGGCCGTCTTTCGGAACCTCAATCCCCGTCTGTTCATACACCCATTCGGCTATGGTTTCGAATGTGCTGCGCAGGAAATCTTTATCAATCTGGTTTTCATCGGTCAGCGTAAAATCGAGATCCTCTGAAAACCGGTATGTTTCGAAATAGCATTTTTTAAGACAGGTTCCGCCCTTGAACACCCAGCTTTTATTTATCGCCGGATGACTATAGATACCGGCCAGCAGCCACCCCAAGACGTAATCTTTCTCGATAACGTCCGGGCGCAGGCTTACGGTGGCGGCCATGGCCAGAATTTCACGGCGGTCGATCATGGGTTCCTTCCGTTAAGCCCAGGTTTCGGGAATCCAGAGATTCCATTTGCTGATCAGACGCGGGCTGGAAATGGCGGGATCAAGCTTGGCGTTTCCGGTTGTCATGCGGTCACGGCATGGCTGGAGTAAGGCTCCGACGCCTGCTTGTTCTGCCAGAAAACCAAGCCTCTTGAATACGGCACCGTTTCCAAGCTGCGCGGCATAATCAATCAATTGATTTATATCCGATTCTTGGTCTTTCAGGTAGGCTTTAAGGCATTCAAAAACATGTGTGATGCCACCGCCCGTTTGCGGCGTATCAAGCATATCGACAATCGTTCGGTGCTTATCGGAGATGGACAACTTCACGCCGCCACGCCAGAGGGTTTTAAGGCCGAACAGATTTTCTTCTTTCGTGTGCTTCAGCGTAAAATAGGTTCCATGATAGGTCTGCGTTTTATGACGCACTTCATGGGTTGTAAAAACGAAGATGCTGCGGAACATCTGCTCCGTGAAATCATGGTGGCCTGCTGCCGTCCATCTTGCCAATGATAGGGAACACGTCCTTTTCCAACCTGTTAATGATTGTTTTGGCGTGTTCAGGTGTCCATTCCGCCTCATGGAGCTTGTGCCACTCACGGGCGATCTTCTCGAAGGTATTACTTTCTTCTTCGATAGCTTTTTCGCGCTTCTTATGTTTCTCCTGTATAGGGTCTTTGTTACTAGCAATCAGCTTTTTAGCTTCATCCCGCTTTTCACGAGCCTCTTTGAGACTAATCAAGGGGTATGGGCCGAAAGAGGCTCGTTTCTCTTTGCCATCAATGGATCGGTATTTAAGCCGCCATAGCTTGCTGCCTGTAGGTGTGATCTCAAGATAAAGACCACCTCCGTCAAACAGTTTGTAAGCTTTTTCTCTAGGTTTTGCAGTTTTGCATGTCATTTCCGTAAGTTTGCTCATCTGGGGGCATCTCCTGAAGGGGCACAAGTGAATGCCCCCAGATCGTGCCCCTTTTGAACACGGATATGCATGGAAGCATATGGATCAATAAGGCCGTACTTGGCATCAGTTCTTCAGGTTTTTCAGGGCTTACAGGTCAGCAGATCAGCTTTTTATCAGGTCTTCAGTTCAGATATTTGGCGTCCCGTACGGGATTCGAACCCGTGTTGCCGCCGTGAAAGGGCGGTGTCCTAGGCCTCTAGACGAACGGGACGCACTAGAAAATCTGAATAGACTGGGTGCTTTATAATGGAGAAAAGCCATAAAAATCAAGCCTTTCTTTTCACAGAACTGAAAATATTTTATGCTGGCCGTATTTAAGCGAACCCGATACGGGCGAAAGGACGGCTGACATGGCCGAAATGGATGAAAAACTCCGCAAAATGGCTGACGATGCTCTAACCAAAAGCGGGGCTGACGTGACTATTTCCGGAGATGGGGTGCCGGATAAACTCCTGTGGGACATTAAGCAGGTTATTTAAACGATCCTAAAAAAGCCTGGGCCCGCATTCTTGATCGCTCTGGCATACAAGACCTAAGAATGCACGATTTACGCCGTACCTTTGGAAGCTGGCAAGCCGCTCTAGGCGCGAATGGATACATCATAGGAAAATCCTTGGGACACAAAAGCCAGCAATCCACGACGATCTATGCGCGCCTACAGCAAAGTTCACAAGCGCTCGTGGCTCTATGATGAACGAGAAGTGAACAAACACCTCTCGCACTGGTTTTAACGAAAGATATCATCAATTACCCAGGACGAGGTTTCACGCCCCCACAACCAATTCCTTATCTCCTCTTGTCTCAACAGTGTCTCACCCGTAAACTTCTTTCGCTATGGCATCAGGGTCCAAGAAAGTTATATATGCGGCGTTGATCGGGAACAGTTTGATTGCTGTTACCAAATTTGTTGCGGCGGCGTTGACCGGCAGTTCGGCGATGTTATCGGAGGGGATTCACTCGGTGGTGGATACCGGCAACCAGGTCTTGCTGCTGCACGGGTTGAGGCGGGCGCAAAAGCCGCCCGATGCGCAGTTTCCGTTCGGGCACGGCAAGGAGATTTATTTCTGGAGCTTTGTTGTTGCGATCCTGATTTTTGCTGTGGGCGCTGGCGTTTCTTTGTATGAGGGTACTCACCACATCCTGCACCCCGAGGAAATCAAGAATCCGGTGATCAATTATATCGTGCTCGGCCTGGCCATGGTGTTTGAGGGGTTTGCTCTTTTTTTCGCGGTGAACGAATTTTCCAAGGTCAAGGGAAGCATGGGTTATATCCAGGCGGTGCAGAGCGGCAAGGATCCGTCGATGTTTGTGGTGCTGTTCGAGGATTCGGCGGCGATGCTGGGGCTTGTGGTGGCGTTTTTCGGCGTCTTTCTGGCGCAGATTACGGGCGTGGCCGTATGGGACGGTATTGCCTCGGTGATTATCGGGCTTATTCTGGGCGCAACGGCGATCTGGCTGGCGTGTGAGACCAAGGGGTTGCTGATCGGGGAGGCGGCAGATCCTGCGCTGGCGGCAGGCATTGAGAAGCTTGCAGGAGGATATGAAGAAATCCGTAAAGTGAATAAGGTGCTGACGCTCCATATGGGCCCGGAATATATCCTCGTCAATTTAAGCATCGAATTTGCCAACGACCTCAAGGTCGGAACGCTGGAGAGGCTGATCGAGAAGCTGACGCGGGAGATCAAAAGCCAGAATGCCAACGTGAAGCGGGTCTTCATCGAAGCAGAAGACTTCACGCCGCATATAAAGTAGGCGTCCTTATTTCGAACAATGATCCAAGTAACGGAAGACCATGTCGCGTAAGGTTATGATGCCTATCGCTTTACCGTTATCGACGACGAGGGCGCGGTTGAGGTCGAACTGGACCAGCAGGCGGATGGCGTAGCGGATGTTCATTTCCGGATCTAAACTTAAGACCGGTTTCTCCATGATTTCATAGACGCTGGTGCGGTCGGGGGAGCGGTTGGGTTCGATGACCTGCCGGGCGATTTCTTTGACGGTGAGAAGGCCGTATTCGTCCTTTTCGTCGCGCCGCTCGACGATCAGTGCACTGAACTGGGTTTCGCGCATATGGGCTATGGCGTCACGGATGGTATCAAGGCCGTCCACCGTGTGTACGTTTTCCGTCATGACGTCGCGTACACGGATATAGGTTTCCTGTTCACTCATAGCTGATCCTCGATTTCGTGTTCGATGGTTTCCAGTTGTGCTTTTAGGCCCACGGCATCTTCGATGTTTAACATCATGGCGATGCCGGTGCCGGATTTTTTATCGAATTCGCCAGCCTCGCCGATGCCTTCAAGGATTTCGCGGCTAAGGTGCTGTTCGACAATAAACAATATCATATCGATCTGTCCTTCCAATGTCAGGCCGAAAAATGTTTTTGCCGGTTTCAGGCCTTCGCCGCGGGCGTTGGTGATGACGGTCGCCCCGGTCGCGCCCATTTCGCGCGCCTTTGATATGACCTTCTCGGTGCATTCGTCCGAGACGAGGGCAATGATGAGTTTAAAGTCCATCTTCGTTCTCCTGATTTGGGTTATTTGCTTGTTTGTTCTTGCGGCCTGAGAGCCACGTGGAAATCTGGGCATATCCCATGACGGTGATCATCGGGAAAAGGCTTGCGAGTGCGATGAGACCGAATCCGTCAATCACGGGGCTGCGTCCGGGGACGCTGGCAGCTAATCCTAATCCAAGCGCGGTGACGAGCGGGACAGTAACGGTCGAGGTGGTGACGCCGCCGGAATCATAGGCAAGCGGGACCAGCAGTTTCGGCGCGAAGATCGTCTGGATAATAACCACCAGATAGCCAGCGATCATGAAGACGTAGAGCGGGGCGCCGGTGACGATTCGAAGTGCGCCGACGGCGATGCTGACCGACACACCGATGGCAACGGCAATGCGCAGTTTCCATGGCTGAAGCGCTCCGCCGGAAAGCTCGGAGGCTTTCATTGAAACGGCAATGAGAGACGGCTCGGCCACGGTTGTCGAAAAACCGATGGCGGCGGCAAAGATATAGATCCAGTAATAATCGAGCCAGCTTGCGTTTTCAGGCGTGGACGGCTCACCGAAAACAAAGGCCGGGTCGGTAAGCTGTTTTGCCATGAGATCGCCGAGCGGGAAGAGAGCTTCCTCAAGGCCGATCAGGAACAGCGCAAGGCCGGGTGTTACGTAGAAAAAACCGATGAGCGCTTTGCGAAAACCGGGGAGCGGTTTTCTCAGGACAACGAACTGGAAGAAAAGCAGAAAGAGGATAATCGGCAATACAGCCAGTGCCGTATCGAAGAGAACTTTCAGAGAATGTTCAAAGACTTCCATCATGCTCAGATCACCATGCCGTAAACAAGGACGAAGGCGATCGGGAACAGGCTGGCGAAGGCGATGAGGCCAAAGCCGTCCACAACCGGGTTGCGGCCGTTAATGACGGTGGCCAGGCCGATGCCAAGTGCGGTGACGAGCGGGACGGTGATCGTCGAGGTGGTGACGCCGCCGGAATCGTAGGCTACGCCGACGATTTCTTCGGGCGCGAACTGGGTCAGGACAACGATGACCAGATAGCCGCCGATGATGATCCAGTGAATCGGCCAGCCTTTTAGAATGCGCAGTACGCCGACCATGAGCGAGAGGCCGACGGAGAAGGCTACTGTATAACGCAGGCCGTCGGCGTAGGCTTTCCGGGATTCTTCGCCGCCTTGCAGAAATCCGGCGGCGGCCTTGACGTTGGCCGCCTCTCCGGAAACGGCGATCAACGCTGGTTCGGCTACGGTTGTGCCAAAGCCAAGCGCAAAGGCAAAAACCATCAGCCAGAAGACGCTGCCTTTTCTGGCAAAGGCGCCGGCCATGTTTTCGCCGACCGGGAAAAGGCTCAGGTTCAGACCCTGAATAAAAAGCGCAAGGCCCAGTACGACAGCTGCAAGGCCGAATAAGATCTGGCCCGGATTGGGGATCGGCTGTTGCAGGACGACAAGCTGGAAGAAAGCGATCACGAAGATGATCGGCGCCAGGTCGCGAAAGCTGTTTAGCAGGGCGCGGGCCGCGGCCTTCATTTCCTTTGCTCCGGAAGGTGATTTTGTCTGGATATAATAAACATAGGCGAAAAAGAGCTTCTCGTACTTTTTCCGCCTATTCTAAAGGAATTTCCGGTTTGTGGAAACGGCCCTAGCTGAGGCGTTCTTCCCTGAAAATATTCTGGTGGAAGGCATCAATGGAGTTTCTGTATAGCGTTTCCAGTTCGGATGCCGCCCTTTTTTCTTCTTCCGGGTGTGTCATCAGGTGCTTGCAGAAGTGGCAGAGCTTGGACAGGCCAATATTGCCCGCCAGTGATGACAGGGCGTGCAGCTCTTCATACAGGGCCTCCGGGTCGGCAGCCGCTTCCTGAATTTTTTCGATATGGGACTGGAAATCGTCCTTGAAGTCGCTGAAATAGATGGCGGCCTTTTCTTTGCCGATGCTGTCCCAGAACATATCCTTCTGTTCCACGTTAAACAGGGGTTGGTGCCGGTAATCAATTTCTTCCGGCGGTTCTTTTACTTCCAGAAAATCTCCGCCGGCTTCCAGCCAGACCTGAATTTTCTCTCTCAGGTTTTTGGCGTTGTACGGTTTTGCCAGCACGTCGTCGATGCCGTGCTCGTAAATCGTTTTAAGCTCCTTGGTCGCCAGACTGCCTGTGACGGCAATCACCGGAATATCGGAACAAAGCTCCTCACGGATTTTCCGGACCAGTTCAAAGCCGTTCATGACGGGCATGTGTATGTCTGTAATCAGGAGATCAAAATGGGTTTCTTTAAGACGTTCCAGAGCCTCAGCGCCATTATCGACGGTCTCGACATCATAGCCGAGACGTGTAAGGCGTATCAGTATCAGTTCTTGATTGGCGGGAATGTCCTCCGCCACGAGGATACGCATTACAGGGGCCGTTTTCATTGTTCTTCTCCCAAAAACAGCTGCCCGCGCGTGCTGTGATAAATATGGTATGTCCTGCCTGGTATTTTATATTCTTATGTATATAAGGATAGCATGATATTCGTTAATTGTCCCTTCTTTGGTCATAAACCTCCGCCTTCAGGCGGAAAAAGGCTTTAGCC
>CAZKGT010000043.1:0-13867 GCA_964552285.1 uncultured Pseudobdellovibrionaceae bacterium
GCACGCAAGCCTGTGGCTGTTTACGGTCGTGCGCTGCAATTGCTGGTCTTTTCCGATCAGGTCAAGGATCGCGCGGTATCCGGTCCTGAGGAGTTGATGAGCGAAGCCATCCGCAACAGTGCTGACTGGTCTGATGACGGGTTCATTATTGATGGCGCCCTGCTGAGCGGGCGTACAGACACGGCGGAAGACCGCACGGCGCTGGTCGATGCCATGATCTCCCATTTTGCTTCCTTTGCTGCCGTGGCAGACGCGGCGTAAGGGGATTTTCCATGAAGGCTGAAACTCAGGCAGTTGCGGACAGCATTAAAGATGCGCTGGCGCTGCTGAGGAGGCATCTTTGACTGGGATGTTTCGCTGAGCCGTCTGGAAGAACTGAACGCTCTGGCGGAAGATCCCGGGCTTTGGAACGATCCCGAAAAAGCACAATCCATCATGCGTGAGCGCACGCGCCTCGATGAACAGATCGGGGCGGTGCGCAGGATTGAAACTGAATTAGAGGACAATCTCGGACTGATCGAACTTGGTGAGGCCGAGGGCGAGGATGAGATCGTCGCCGAGGCTGAAAAGGCGCTTGCCAAAATCTGGAAAGAAGCGGAAAAGCGCCAGTTGCAAAGCCTCTTGTCCGGCGAGGCGGACGGCAATGATGCCTATCTTCAGGTGAATGCCGGGGCAGGGGGAACCGAGGCGCAGGACTGGACGCAGATGTTGCTGCGCATGTATGTCCGCTGGGCCGAGCAGCATGGTTTCAAGGTGACGACGCTGGAGGCCAGCGCAGGCGAAGAGGCGGGGCTGAAATCTGCGACGATCCAGATTTCCGGCGACCAGGCCTATGGCTGGCTCAAGACGGAAAGCGGTGTGCACAGGCTGGTGCGGATATCCCCGTTCGACTCGAACGCGCGGCGGCATACGAGCTTTGCTTCCGTTGGCGTGACGCCGGTGATTGACGATACGATTGATATCGAGATTGATGAAAAAGACCTCAAGATGGATACCTACCGTTCGAGTGGGGCTGGCGGGCAGCATGTGAATACGACGGATAGTGCTGTGCGTATTACCCATATACCGACGGGCATTGTCGTGGCCTGCCAGAGCGAGCGCTCCCAACACCAGAACCGGGCCAATGCCATGTCGATGCTGAAGGCGCGGATGTATGAGGCTGAGCTTCAGCGCCGCGAGGAAGAGGCGGCGGCGGCGCACGGCGAGAAGTCGGAGATCGGCTGGGGACATCAGATTCGCTCCTATGTCCTCCAACCCTACCAGATGATCAAGGATCTGCGCACAGGGCACGAAAGTACCAATACAAGCGGTGTCTTGGACGGCGATATTGACGGTTTTCTTGAAGCTTCGCTGGCACACCGGCTGCATAAGGACGAAGACGGCAAATAGATATTGCGATTGTGTGCCTGTGCCCGTATTGTCAGGGATCATTTCAATGACGAATTCGCGGGGGGATACTGGCCATGGACCGGTGCTGGATGATGCGTAGTGCAGCCTTGTTTTCACTTATGATTGTTTTGCTTTCGCCAATCGGCGCGCGCGCGACGGAGGATCTGCGGATCATCGTGCCCACCAGCGCATGGCTCGTCGGCCCTTCCACCGTCTCGGCGGCGCAGACGGGTGCGGCGCGGTTTCCCTGCATCATGGCGACCCAGTACGACAACGGTTATTTTGTGCGTATATCGGGCGGCGGCGGACGTCTTGCGACGATGGCGGTCGATTTCCGCCAGAAGGCTTTTACGCCGCGCATGCGCTATGATGTTACCCTGACCATTCCGGACGCGGTCAGCCTTCCCCTTAAGGCAACGGCCTTTGACGAAACGATCCTGATTATCAACCTGCAGGCCCAGCCGGATCTGTATTCTGCGTTGCAGGGCGGACAGTTTTTGGTGCTGCGTGTCGGCGAGACGGATGTTCCGCTTGCACTGGCCGGCGTGCGCGAAGGGTTGCAGCGTGTCGAGGAATGTTACGACCCGGCGCCGAAGGTTCAGGAGGCCAGGACGGTGGATGCACATGAGATGGACCAAGCAACAAGTGAGCCGGTCAAGATCGATGCGACGGTTAAAATACTGGCTGCTGCGCCAGAGCCTGCCGATGATGCTCCGGTCCAGATATTAGAACAGGCTGCAATGCAGGAAGAGCCGGTAGCGGAAGATCCGGCGCCGGCGCCTGAAATGCTTCTTGCCAGGAAGGTCCAGCCTGCCATGCCGCTCTGGAAGGCCGATGCCGGCGAGAGTGTGAAATCCGTTCTTGGCCGCTGGTCGGAAAAGGCCGGGGTTGAACTGGTCTGGGAGACAAAAAACAGCGCAACGCTTGGCGATAACTTCCTGTATGAGGGCGCGTTTGAGGATGCCGTTCCGGCGCTTCTGGTTTTTGCCGGAAAGGATGCGGGCATTCAGGGATCTTTCGGCGAGAAACCGGAAGACCTGCGCGCGGTTGACAGCGAGAAGCTGTCCGAAGAAATCCGGGGAAGGGAAGTCGTGGACATTATTCCGGCGGCCGGAACGGATGCGGGGCAGGAAGCGGGACACATGCCGCGCTGGCGTGCCTTAAGCGGGGCAAACCTGCGTGAGGTTCTTGAGATGTGGTCCGAGCATGAAGGTGTTGCGCTGGTCTGGGATGCAGGGAAGGAATTCGCCGTCAAGGAGAGCGTCAGTGCGCAGATGACATTTGAGAACGCGCTTCTTACGTTGCTGGAGCAGTATAACGGGGAGGGCGTACGTCCTGTTGGCCGTTTGCACAGGGAGCCGGAAACAGGAATGCGTTATTTGGTTATCCAGACGGATAGCGCCAGCTAGATCCCGTACCTAAAAAAATCATTTTACAAAAAGCAGGCTTTGCTTTCTGATGGGCCCGATGTATTCTTTTACAGGGATTCGGTGATTTTTTCAGGTTTACGGAGCATTTTTATGAAATATCCAGTCAGGATTTTCTCTGCAGCATTATTAAGCGGCCTTCTGGCGACATCCAGTATCGTACCGCAGGCGGTGGCACAATCAGCCGCACTTTTGAAGCCCCAGACGGGCTGGGCCGTTTCGAAAGTGGCCAGCCGGGGCGGGTCGGCTGCATATTGTACGCTGGCACGGCGCTTTAACAACAGCATGATTTTAACGATTGCGCGGAACGCAAAGAACGAGTCTTCCCTCGCGCTCGACTTCCAGAAGGATATTTTTGATACCGGCAAGCGCTATACGATCGCAATGAGTTCCGCCGGTCTCAGTCGCGCTTATGAGGTGCGCCCGGTATCGGGCAAGGCGTTTGTGATCCGCACCGGAACCGATGAAGAGTTTTACGAGTCCCTGCAAAGCTCCGGACGGATGGACGTCAATATCGACGGCAGGATCTATGCGGTTGAGGTTGGCGATTTGCGGGACGGGGAAACCCGTCTTGCAACCTGTATTGCCGGCATTACCGAGCCTGCGGCCGGGACGGCAGCGCCGGTTCGATCCGCCTCCGCTCCTGCGCCGAAGACGCAGGCAACGCGCATGGCAAGCGCGCCGGTTGACGATACCGAGAAAAGGGCGATGGCCGGACGTATTTCCCGGCAAAGCCGCGAGCTTGATAATCTGAGTGCCGATGTGCAGTCCCTGCGCGAGGAAAACCTGCGCCTTAAAAATTCTCTGGAGCGTGAGCGCAAGGAGTTTGAAGGCCGATTCATGGAGCAAAGCGAGAAAAGCAATACCATTGTCGCGCTGCGTGATAAGGTTAGCGATCTGGAATCCGAGAATTCCTCGCTGCGGACAGATCTGGCGGAGATCAAACCCAGGCTGGCGGTAAATGCGCAAACCGGCCAGACGCTTGAGAAGCTGGAGCGGGAAGTCGAGTCTTTACGGATGACGAACAAGGTTTTGCAGGAAAAGCTCGACGAGACACTGGGCAAGGCCGCGGCCTCCAAACAGTTCGAGACACAGGTTCTCTCGCTGCAACAGGAAAACAAACGCCTGCGCGATGACCTTGATAATGTGCGCACGGCGGCAGAGGCGGATACCTCACGCGAGGAAGCGCTGACGCAGGAACTTGCGGCGCTGCAGGGCGATAACGAGCGTCTGCGCGGTGAGTTGCAGGCTCTTCAGGAAGATGCGACGACCGGCAATACCGAGCTTGGTCGCCAGCTGGCGGCGCTTCAGCGGGAAAATAACCGCCTGCGCGAAGAGCTTGAAAAAGAGCGTCTGGCCGCTTCTTCCGGCAAAGCGGAAAAGACGGCTGAGCTCGCCTCGCTGAGAAAAGAGAATTCCCGCCTCCGGGAGGAGCTTGAAAGCGAAAGACTGTCCGAGGCATCCGGGCTGGCTGAAGCAGGCCAGAGGCTGGCGGAGTTGCAGGATGATAATGAAAAGCTCCGCAAGGCGCTGGAAGAGGCGCTGGCCGCGGGAAATGATGGCGTTGATAGTGCCGCGCTTACAGCGCAAATCGGTTCGTTGCAGGACGAACTGGCGAGTTTGACAACAGAAAATACAGACTTAAAACGCCGGATCTCCGATATGGAGATGGCAACTGCTGCCGCTTCAGGTACCGAACTTGACGAGCAAAAGCAGGCTGTGGCGGCTTTGACCAGCCGGGTCAAGCAGCTTGAGGTTGAGAACGGAAGCCTGAAGGATTCTCTGAAATCAGCGCAGCTTTCTCCGGTATCTTATGGTGGCGATATCCAGTCACGCTCGCAGCTCAAGGTGCTGGAGGCGCGGCTTTCCTCTGCGGAAGAACAGAAGGCTGCGCTCAGCCGTGAACTGGAGGCGCTGCGCAAGGTCAAGGAAGACGGTTTGATGGCGCTTGCATCCAAAAACTGGAACTTGGAGGAGGCCACGCGGCGCTATAACGAAGCGGAGCGCGAAATTCAGCGTCTTGGTCTGGCACTGGAGAAAAGCCAGGCGCGCTGTCTGGAAGAAAAGGTAAAGCTTGAGAATATGCTCTTCGATCCCGCGATTGCTGATCATGAGCAAATTGCCAGATTGATGGAGCTTGAAAAAAGACTTGCCCAGACTCATGCTGCGCTGGATCTGAAAAAGAGCGAGTATGAAGGGAAGATTGCCGCCCTTGAGGAAGAGAAGTCGCAATTGCATGCTTCAGTTACCATGCAGGAAAACAAGCAACTTGAGATCAGCAGCGCAATAAGCGGGTTTAAGGCGGATATTGCCACGCTGCAGGATGAGAAAGCCGATCTGGTCAAGGAACTGGCTGCTGCTCAGCAGTCTCTTGCCAGGAGCGAAGAAATCCGTCAGCAACTGGCTTCTCTAAAGGCTGAAAAGTCTAAACTGGAAGACAAACTGGCACTTGCGGAGGCAACGCCGAAGATTGACGAGAGTTCATACGAAGAGGTTACCGCCCTGAGGCAGAAGCTTTCAATCGCGGAGGAGGAATACCGCGTGGAGCTGGCGTCGCTGCAATCGCAACTGGAAGAGGCTAACGCTCGTGCATCGGTGGTTGAAGACGCGGAAGAGGTGCTGGCGCTGGCTGAGGCGCTCAATCCTGATTTCGGTGATTACGACGAACCGGTTTATGAGGAAACGTATGATGCTCCGGCCGCAGAGGTTGTGCATTATGCTGAAGAAATTGATCGTGTCTCCGAGTTTGAGGCAGGCCGTCAGGTCGCATCCATTGAGCCGGCTGCTTACGGGGCCTCTGCCGCGACCTATAGGGTTGAATCTGATAGTTTGCCTGCCACGGAGTTTGATTCGGCGCAGGACATACAGCGTATTCTTGGCGAGGCCGGGATTTCCGTTGTCGGTTCGGTCAGCCGGATTGAGAGCGTTTCAGGGCCTGATTTCGTTGCATGGCGCTGGGATACCGGGCAGGTGTACGGCAGCGCCGAACAGCAGGCGATGAAGGCCGGCTCTTTCCAGGAATTTGTCGATGCCTATATCGAGAAAACGGAACTGCGCTGTGACGGTGATTTCGCTTCGGCGCCGGGGTTCGAAGATCATTCTGGTTCCGCGCAGGTTGCCTCGTATGAGATTGCCTGTATCCGGGATGATGACGGGGCGGCAGCCGCTCTCCTGTTTTATGCCGAAGACGGGCTGTTTACGTCCGTGGCGCATGAAACAGGTATGGAGAGCATGGATATAGCCATGGATAACCGGGATCGCCTGTTTTCCACCATAGCCTCGACAAGGACGGCATCACGGTAAGCCTCATGTCTTCGTCTTCAGGAGCCGGAAAAGATAAGGTTATTCTGGAACGGCGTTTTGTTCCAAAAGATGCTGTTATCGTCCGGGCCGGGGATACCGGGAACACGGCTTATCTGGTGCAGTCGGGAGGCGTTCGTGTTTACAGCACGGATGAAAAGGGGCACGAAATAGAGCTTGCCCGTCTTGGCAGCGGTCAGATTTTCGGTGAAATGGCTTTGGTGTTCGATGCGCCGCGCACGGCGAATGTGCAGGCGACAGAGGACTGTAACCTGATTGTGATCACCAGGCAGACCTTTCAGAAGAAGCTCGCCAAGAGCGATCCGACCGTCCGGGCGATGGTGGAGATGCTGGCTTCGCGGATCCTTGATATCAACAACACGCTCCTGAACAAGAAGGGCAATGTTGAGGATCTTATCGAGACGACGAACGTGATTTATCAGAACGTATTCCAGTCTCTGCCAAGGCAGCAGCAGCGCACGTTCCAGAACGCAGTCCTGCCCAGGCTGGACGGGTTTCTTGACGCTTTGCGCGCTTTTAACGAGCGTTTTGAAAAGGACGATTCGTAGCAGGGCCGGGATTTGCGCACTTCTTCTTGCGTACAGATGTGTTTCCCTTCCATTTTTTCCTGAATAAGCTATATAAATGACCTTCTGTAGGAGAGGTGTGTTTTGGTTTGCCTGGAGGGCTATCCGTTGAAAAAGTTTCTGGTTGTTTTTCTGGTTCTGGTGGTTCTGGTTGTCGGCGCGCTGCTGGCGATTCCGCAGTTTATGGACTGGAACAAATACAAGGCGCAGGTAATCGGGCAGGTCGAGGCTGCAACCGGCTATAGCGTAAGGATTGACGGGCCGCTGGAGCTGGCCCTGTTTCCCTCTCCGCGTGTGCTGATCGGCGATCTGGCTGTTGCGGTTGACGGTTCATCCGATCCCTTTCTGACCCTTTCCCGTGCTTCAGTTAATATTGCGCCTGGACCGCTGCTGGATAAGCAGGTGGTTTTTGAGAGCATTCGTCTGGACAATCCGTCCCTGATTTTGCAGGTGAACGCGGAGGGCAAGCCGCTCTGGCTGACCGAAAAGATGCAGACGGCGATGACGCAGAAAAACGATGCCGCGCAGGGTGAGATAAATATGGCTGAATCGCTGACTTTTGACCGGGTGAGGATCAATAACGGGTCATTCCGGTTCATTGATGATAAGTCTGGCGGCACAGTTGCCATTGAGAGGGCGGAGCTTGATCTCAGGGCGGAGAATCTTCTGGGGCCATACAATGCCGCCGGTTCACTGTTTTATCAGGGAAACAGGGTTGATTTTCAGGCCGTAACGGGCCGGGTTGCCAGCAGGGAATCCGTGCCGCTTCAGTTGCAGGCAAAGATTAAAGAGGCCGGGGCTGACGTTGACTTTTCCGGCGTTCTGGCGCTTTCCGAGGTTCCCGAAATTCAGGGTGAGACCAAAATCGAGGCTAAAAGCCTGACCGGTGCGATGAACGTACTGACGGGCCAGGCAGGCAATCTTCCCGACCGGCCGATCATGCTTAAGGGTCTGTTGACGGCGTCACCGGAAAAACTGGTTTACCGGAACCTCAGTTTTAATTTTGGTGATATCCCGCTGACGGGGTCATTCTCCATTGACGGGATTAAGAAGAAAAATTTTGTGATTGATGCAAATTTTGAGACGCAGGCTGCACCTGATCTGGGGGCGTTCCTTCCGCAGGGTGCCGGGGCAAAGAAGGCGGGCGACGCTTTTCTTCCTGAAACACTGACACTGCCTGTGCCGGTCAGTGGAAAGTTCTCGCTGAAGACGGGAGGATTTTCCTACAAAGGACAAAAATTTGCTGCGACGGATATCCTGGCCTCTGCGGCAGAAAAGAAATTTACGCTGGATCTGGCGGTGGCTGAATTGCCGGGAGGCGGAAAGGCCGGGGTTAAATCGACGCTGGCGTTTGATGCGTCATCCGCCGCAGGTTCTTCGATCGTATATTCAGAGCCTTCGCTGGATCTGGCGGCAACGTTTGCAAGTGAGCGGTTTTCCGCGCTGTCCGGTTTGCTGGTCCCGGCTGAGATACAAAAGAATATTCCGGCCCTGAAAAACATTACCGGTGTCTCAGGGGATCTGAAGGCAACGGTTTCACAAGATGCGTTCAAGGTTCAGGACACTGTTCTGAAGCTCGGCCAATCGACATTCGGGGTTGATGCGGATTTTCGCAAAGGCACCCCGGACAAGCTGGCGTTGGGGATTGCGGCTGATGTGCTTGATCTCGGGCTTTTTATGCCGAAGCCGGATGAGGGGCAGGCCGCCGCCGCTGCGGCCGGGAAGAAGAAAACACCCGGTGAAATTCTGTCCGGTCTTGCCCTGCCGGCCATGCCTTTCGACCTGACATTTGATCTGGGCGCGCAGAGGGTTCTTTATGACGGCGCAACGTTTTCGGATGTACTGGCAAAGGGAATCGTCAAGGGGCAGGCGCTTGATATCAAAACCCTGTCGGTTGGCGATCTGCACGGTGCAAACGTCCTGTTAACCGGGACGGTCGGCAGCGTTAAGGAATTAAGGGATGTTGATCTCAGCCTTGGTGTGAACTCCCGCAATGTCGAGACGTTTTTGAAGGCCCTTGAAGTAGATACGTCTTCACTGCCGCGTCCGTTCGGGTCAGCGAAGCTTCAGGCCGATCTTATTGGCAGTGCGGATGCTCTGGGTTTTAAAACCAGCCTTCAGGCCCTGAAAGGCCAGCTTGATTCAAGCGGACAGTTAACGAACCTGCTGACTTCGCCTGCGGTGAACGACCTCACTATTTTGCTGAAGCACGGCAATCTGGCCGAGGCGCTGAAGCTGTTTAACCCGGAGATGACACGTTCCCCCTCGCTGGATAAGCCGGTTGATTTTTATGCCAAGGTTGCCCGCAGGGGCGATCTGTATGAGTTCTCAGAGTTCAAGGGCAATCTCGGCCCGATGCCGGCGGCAGGAAATATTACGCTCGATATGGGCAAGGAACGGCCCTTGCTGAAGGGTACCATGCAGTTTGGAACGTTGCCGCTTGGCGATCTGGCCGGGGCAAAAGGCAAGCCGCCCAAGCCGACCGGAGAAGATGTGCGCTGGTCACGCACGGCGATTGATACAGGCTGGATGCGGATATTGGATGCGGATCTTGAAATGACGGCCAACGGTGTGACCTACGGTCCGTGGGATCTTAAAAAGCCGGCGATGAAACTTAAGCTGGAAAAGGGGACGCTGTCCATTCCGGCGCTGAATGCGGGCCTGTTTGGCGGTGATGTGTCACTGAACGGTTCACTGAAGTCATCGGATCAGGACCGCCAGCCGCTGGTACTGGACGGGGTGGCGCAGCTTAAAGATGTCGGCGTCGATCCGCTGGTGCGGGCCCTGACCGGGGCGCAGCCGCTGAAGGCGCAAGGGACGGTTTCACTGGACGTGGATGTGAAGACATCCGGGGTCAGTCCTGCGGCGCTGGTATTTGATCTTGGCGGCAAGGGTTCGCTTTTTGGCGAAAATGTTGTTCTTCAGGGCGTCGATTTTGAAAAATTTGCCCGCGCCCTTTCCGATGAGACCAAGCCGGGCGATACGCTGACGGGTCTTTGGAAGGGTGCGACGCGCGGCGGGCAAACGCGTTTTGACAAGATCGGCGGCGATTTCACAATCACCGAAGGGGTGATTGCATTGCCCGATATGCAACTGGCCGGGCCCAAGGTCAAGATTGATACGAAAGGCAATGTGAACCTGCCGCGCTGGAGCGTCGATCTTACCAACCATATAACGCTGGTCCAGCGCACTGACTTTCCGCCGTTTGATGTCAAGATCAGCGGGCCGCTCGATAATCCGGGTGATACGTTTGGCAAGGGTGTTCTGGATGATTACCTGCAGCGCAAGATCGACCGCAAGCTTCAGGAAATCCTGACGGACAAGCTGGGGCTTCCCGGCCAGCAGCAACCTACGCAACAGCCCGGGCAGCAACCGTCGCCCGCACCGGAGCAGGACAATTTGCAGCAACCTGAACAGCAGCAACAGAAGAAACCGCAGGAGATCGAGCCGGAGGAAGTATTCAAGGGACTTCTAAAAGATCTTATTCGCTGATTTTTTCCTGTAAGGACTTCAGGACGAAGAGGCGTAGCGCGCTGGAAAGATTTTGGTCTCGTGAAGAGTCAATTTCGGTTATGAGTGTGTTCATTGAAACACGCCGCTCACGGGCGATATCCTGAAGCGCATCCCAAAAGGGTTGTTCCAGGCTGACGCTGGTCGGGTGACCGGAAATGCGGACGGAGCGTTTCACGTGTGGCTAATCTTTCGGTTTCACCATTTCTTCCGGCACGATCCAATCGGCGAATTGTTCTTCGGTGAGAAGGCCGAGTTCGAGGCCCGCATCTTTCAGTGTGGTGCCGTCGGCGTGCGCTTTTTTGGCGATTTTGGCGGCGTTGTCGTAGCCGATGTGCGGGTTTAAGGCGGTGACGAGCATCAGACTTTCATGCAGGAGTTTGTCGAGCCTTTCATAGTTCGGCTCAATGCCGGTGACGCAGCGGTCGGTGAAGCTGTCCGAGGCATCGGCCAGCAGGCGGATGGATTGCAGGACATTAAAGATGATTACCGGTTTGAAAACATTCAGCTCGAAATGGCCGTTGCTTCCGGCGATCGTGATGGCGGTGTGATTGCCCATCACCTGCGCGCAGACCATGGTGAGGGCTTCGACCTGTGTCGGGTTGACCTTGCCGGGCATGATGGAGGAGCCGGGTTCGTTGGCGGGCAGGAGGATTTCACCGATGCCGCAGCGCGGGCCGGAGCCGAGAAGCCTGATATCATTGGCGATTTTCATCAGAGAAACGGCGAGGGTGTTCAGTGCGCCGGAAAGCTCGACCATGGCATCATGGGCGGCCAGCGCCTCGAATTTGTTCTCGGCGGTGAAAAATTGCAGGCCGGTGATTTCGGTGACTTTTTCGGCAAACAGTTCCGCAAAGCCCGCCTTGCAGTTAATGCCGGTGCCGACGGCCGTGCCGCCCTGTGCCAGTTGCATCAGGCGGGGTAAGGTGGTTTCGATGCGGGCAATGCCGTATTCAATCTGTTTGGCGTAACCGGAGAACTCCTGACCGAGGGTCAGAGGCGTTGCATCCTGAAGGTGCGTGCGTCCGATTTTGACGATGCCTTTGTACGAAGAAGCCCTGGAGTCCAGGGCACCGTGCAGTTTTTTCAGTGCCGGGACCAGATTATTATGAACCGTCTGTGCGGCGGCGATATGCATCACGGCCGGGAAGGTGTCGTTGGAGGACTGGCCCATATTGACGTGATCGTTCGGGTGAACGGGGTTCTTGCCGCCGCGGGTGCCAGTGAGGATTTCGTTGGCGCGGCCTGCAATGACTTCGTTGGCGTTCATGTTGGACTGGGTGCCGGAGCCGGTCTGCCAGACGGCCAGCGGGAATTCGCCGGCCAGCGTGCCGTCGATGATTTCATTCGCGGCCTTGTCGATGGCGTCAGCCAGTTTTGCGTCCAGAAGGCCGAGATCCTTGTTTGCCAGCGCGGCGGCCTTTTTCTGGATTCCAAGGGCACGGACCAGTGTGGCGGGCATTTTTTCCTCGCCGATCGGGAAGTTCTCAAGACTGCGCTGCGTCTGCGCGCCCCAGTAGTGTTCGGCGGGAACCTCGACAGGGCCGAGGGAATCTGTTTCGGTGCGGGTGGTCATTTTTGCGTTCTCCGGATGTTTGGTTCTTTTTACCGCGAAGGGGCGAAGATGCGAAGAAAAACATGCAGGATAGACGCGGAGCTTTGGAGGGGGCGGGAAAATTTTTCGGGTTTCCGCATAAGAATGTCCTGCGTTTCCTGATGTCCAGACAATCATTCCATGTCATGAAGCGTGACCGGCGGCCACAGGCCGGGCCAGTTTTTTTCTTTCATACGGCGGCGGTAGTCTTCAAGTTTTTGCGGGGCGCTCTTGGCATAAGGAGTAGCGCGACAGTTACCGCTTATCAGGTCGCTGATGCCCAGCGGAGCCAGAAGGGTCAGGGCGCCGCACGGTTCAAGGCGGACGCCGACGGGGGTAACGGTTTCGCACCAGTGGTACATGGCGTCTTGGGTGTCCGTATAGGGGCGGTTGCTGTATTTCAGGTGCATCCGTGCCTGGTTCTTTACGGACCACGGCAGGCCGGGCAGGGCCGCTTGCAGCCATGCCTCGTATTCTTTTTCCTGCTTTTTCCTGGTGTTCGCGGTATCGAAATACAAAACGTCGATATCGTTCAGCGGCGTGAAATCTTTATAGCCGTGCATCGCATCCCAGACGGCATTGCGGACGAAACCCGCCGCGATGCACCAGTCCGGCAGGTTCAGATCCCGTGCCGCATGCAGTGCTGCCATATGAAAGGGGGAGCCTGCGATCAGGTCGATGATACTGGTTTCACCGTTAACGGCGTTTTTCGAGCAGGGCGCGGATGGCGGGTTCGTAGATATGGCTGTCTTCGGCATCTTTGTCCTTAATGACGGTGACGTGGCCCATTTTGCGGCCCGGGCGTGTTTCGTGCTTGCCGTAAAGATGGACGCATGCGCCGGGAAGTTCAAGGAATTTGCTGGCCTGTTTGACGTCGTCACCAATGAGATTGACCATCACGGCGTCCGAATGGCGGGCCGGAAAGCCGACATTCATCGAGCAAACCGTACGAACGTGGTTTTCGAACTGACTACAGGCGCAGGCGTCGATGGTCCAGTGACCCGAGTTGTGGGTGCGCGGCGCGATTTCGTTGGCCAGGATGCGTCCGTCCGCCGTGACAAACATCTCAATGGCCAGCACGCCGACAAGGTCCACGGCATCGGCCAGCAACTCGGCCATCTGCCGGGCTTTTTCGGCCAGCCCGTCCGGAATTGCGGCGGGCACCGTGGTGCGGGCCAGGATGTGGTTCCTGTGCTCGTTCTGAACCGGTCCGTAGGTTACGCTTTGCGAGAGTTTGTCGCGTGCGATCATCACGGAGATCTCGCTTGTGAAGTCAATGACCTCCTCGGCGATGGCTTCTTTTGTGGCGAGTTTTGCCCATGTTTCGTAAATATCGTCGCCAACGGTAAACCGTGTCTGGCCTTTCCCGTCATAGCCAAAGCGGGTTGTTTTTAAAATGCAGGAGGTTAGCCCTGTTTCCTGAAGTGCCGGGACAATATTATCAGCCGTTGTGATTTTTGCCCATTTTGCTGTGGGAATTCCAATATCGTTGAGGAATTGTTTCTCGGTAATCCTGTGCTGGGCGATTTCCAGCAGGCGATCGTCCGGATAGACGGGCTTTAACGTTTGCAGGTAGCGGACTGTTTCAACGGGAATATTCTCAAATTCGTAGCTGATAACATCGACTTTTCCTGCAAAAGCCTTAAGTGCTTTTTTGTCCCCGTAAGGGGCGACGGTGGTTGAGGCCGCCACGTAACTGGCCGGACTGTCCTGTTCGGGCGTATATATATGTGTCTCGATCCCAAGACGCGCCGCCGCAAGGGCGCTCATGCGCCCTAATTGACCCCCGCCCAGGATTCCAAAGATTTTTGTGGGGGCTGACATCTGGCCTAGATTTCCGTATCCACCGAGACGTTGTCGGTCTGGCGCTGGCGGTGGTGGTTGAGGTGCTCAAGGATGTCGTTATCTTCGAGCGCCAGAATGGATGCGGCGAGCAGGGCTGCGTTTTTGGCGCCGGAATCGCCGATTGCCAGCGTGCCGACCGGAACGCCGCCCGGCATCTGTACGATGGAAAGAAGGCTGTCGAGGCCGCTGAGGGTTTTGCTTTCGACCGGAACGCC
>CAZKGT010000044.1:0-13862 GCA_964552285.1 uncultured Pseudobdellovibrionaceae bacterium
AACGGCCTTGCGCGCCCCGTCCCAACGCCCGAAATCGTCAATAATAATCCCCCCGCCGGGAACAACCTTGTCATAGAGGTTTTCAAGCTCGGCCTTCGTCGACTCGTACCAGTCCGTATCCAGCCTTAACAGGGCAATCTCTCCGGTATCCGTTTCAGGAATCGTCTCGCACACATCGCCCTTCACAAAATGAATTTTCTCTTCCGGATAACCCGTCCCGGCAAGGTTCGCCTTCACATCTTCAATGAACGCAAGGCACCATTCATTGTAGCCGTCCTGCTGCATACTATCGAACTTGTCCTGCACGGGCTTGCCCGCGATTGTGTCTTCCGCGCCCGGCGCGGTCATCCCTGCAAACGTATCGAACAGCCAGACCTCCCGGCCCTTGCGATCCTGCGCCAGCATCTGCATCAGCATCGCCTTCACCGACCCGCCGCGCCAGACCCCGCATTCGACCAGCGCGCCTTTGATATTATTGGCATTGAGGTATTCCACCGCGTCGATATTGGCCAGCACACCCGCCGGGCCGATCATCGTCATCTCGCGCACGGCCTCGAAGATTTCTTTCTTTGCCGCCTCGTCCCGCCGGCAAAGGCGCAGGTTGTCCTGCATATATTGCGGCGCGGCCTCTTTCTTTTTCAACAAACGAGCAAACATTGGAATACCGTTATCTTGCATAAAAATCAGGGGTCCGATTATATAGAGGACGAAGAAGGATCGTCCAACAAAAACCTCTGGGGAAATCTGCGGCAAAAGGAAAATGGATACAGGAGGCCTGACACACTCGGTCCGGCGCTATTACGTCGACCGCTTTTACGAGCAGCGCGTTCCCGCCCTGCCCGCGAAAAGCCGCGTCCTTGATCTCGGCGGCCAGAAATACAACAAGCGCGGCAATTTCGATATAGGCGCCTGCGGCCTGTCCGTTACCTACGCCAACCTGGTCACGGACAAAGGAACGGATGTCGCGTGTGACGCCAAATCCCTGCCCTTCCCGGACGGCTCCTTTGATGCTGTTATCTGTTCGGAACTGCTTGAACACGTCCCGGCACCCGCCCCCGTCATAGCCGAATGCCGCCGCGTCCTGAAACCGGGCGGCACGCTGCTTGTCACCGTGCCCTTTTTATTCCGTATCCACGGCGACCCGGAAGATTACGGGCGTTACACCGACAGCTACTGGCAAAAAACAATGAACGAGGCCGGCTTCACCATCAAAGAAATAGAAAAACACGGCCATTACGCCAGCGTGCTGGCCGAATTCATCCGCGCCGGGCTGCAAAGAAAGACCGAGGGCAAAACACGGCTGGATTCCCTGCGCCGCAGGATCGCCGCCCCGATTGGCTGCTGGCTGAAAAACCGCGCCATCAAAAAAGATGCGCAGCCCTTCACCGATCCCTATTGGGCCAGCTACACCACAGGCTTTGGCATTATCGCGGAGAAAACCGATGGCTGAGAAGAAAATTCCCGTCCACCTGCTCGGCGCCGACCCGTTCGGCTGGGCGCTGGCCGAAGACCTCAGGCAAACCATCGAGGCCGTCGAAAGCTTTGCCAAACCCGTCAAACCCGCCAAGGCAGCACTCATTCACAGCGTTTGGTGGCAGGACCTCCTGAAAATCCCGGAAAAGCATATCGCCGGAAAACCCGTCCTGTGCAACCTGTCCGGCGAGTGGGCGCGCTACGAAAAAGATTTCAGCGAAGATTTTAGCCGCGCTGCCGCGCTTGTAAAAACCTGGGTCGTCCGCTCCTACAAGGCCAGGAAACAACTCGAGGATAAGGGCCTGAACTGCTTTTACATCCCGTACACCATCGACACCAAAACCTTCAAACCGCTGCCGGAAAAAATCACGGCGCCATGGCAAAAAAAATGGAAGCTGCCAAAGGACAAATACCTGATCGGCAGCTTCATGCGCGATACGGAAGGCGCGAACCTGACCAGCCCGAAGGAAGTGAAAGGCCCGGACATCTTCGTTGAAATCCTGAAATCCCTGCACGGTAAAAGCCTTCCGGTCCATGCCGTTCTCGCAGGCCCCCGCCGCCACTGGATCCGCAAGGCGCTGGATGAGGCAGGCGTCCCCTACACCTTCATCGGCAAGCCCACAGCCAAAGACGACATGCGCAAAAACATGATGCCGCGCGACAGGCTGAACATTCTCTATAACCTCATCGATTTGTGCCTGATCACCAGCCGCAGTGAAGCCGGCCCCCATGCCGTTCTGGAAGCCGCCGCCGCAGCCTGCAAAGTTATCTCAACACCGGTCGGCATCTGCGACGAATTCCTGAACGCCGAAAATATTTTTGAAACGCCAGCACAGGCCGCCGCCCTCATCAAAAGCGATATCGCAAACAAAGCGCTGGAAAGCGGTCTGGAAGCCTATGAAGGCAAGGTCGCCTCCTGGCATACACCTGACGCCGCGGCCAAGCTTTATTTCGAACTCTACGAGCAGGCCCTGAAAAACACATGACCGCCATCCACATCTTCTTTGAATTTAAGGACCAGGCATGGGGCGGCGGCAACCAGTTCCTGAAGGCCCTGCGCGATTATTTCCGAGCACAGGGCGCCTACACGGAAAACCCCGAAGAAGGCGACATCCTCCTCCTCAACAGCCATCATTTCGGTGATCGCGTACAAATTAACAACTTGCTCTCCCTCAAAAAAAACAAACCGAACCTACTGATCGCCCACCGCATCGACGGCCCCGTCCAACTCATCCGCGGCCGCGACGAAGGCACCGACCCGCTGATTTTCACCTTTGCAAACCTGTTCGCCGATGCCGTGGTCTTCCAGTCCACCTGGAGCCGCGAACACTGCCTGAAGCTTGGCCTGAAGCCGGACGCCCGTGAAACCGTCATCATGAACGCGCCAGACCCGAAAATTTTCCACCCGCCCGCAAGGAAAACAAAGAGCGATAAACTGCGCCTGATCGCCACAAGCTGGTCGAATAACCCGCGCAAGGGTTTTGACGCCTATCTGTGGCTGGATGAAAATCTCGACCGGGACAAATACGACATGACCTTTGTCGGCAACGCGCCGGTGAAATTCAGGAACATTCTTGCCCTGCCCCCGCAATCAAGCACGGAGCTTGCCGAAACCTTGCGCGCGCATGACGTCTATATCACCGCCTCCAGAACCGATCCCTGCTCGAACGCCCTCATCGAAGCCATGCATTGCGGCCTGCCGGCGCTGGCGCTCAATGACGGCGGCCACCCGGAAATCGTCGGCAAAGGCGGTCTGCTCTTTAACCGCGCGGAAGAAATCCCCGCCATGCTGGAAAAAATCCAAAAAAATTACGAAACCTACCAAAACAATATCAGCCTGCCGGACAGGAACAGCGCCGGAAAAGCCTATCTCGATTTCCTGCAAGACCTTCATGAAGAAACAAAATCTGGAACCTACACCCCGAAAACACCGGACCCGGCACGGGTCAGAGCCTTCGCCCGCACTTACAGGAAAAAAGTCGCGCCCCCCGGTTTGGCCTTGACGATCATGCAAAAGGGAAGGCATTTTGCGGGACAGATCAAAAGAAAGCTGGAACAGAAATGAGCGTTGGAAAAATCATCGAAGCCAAAGGCGGCCATATCGCCGGATTTCAGGAAGAAATCAGCCGCAAGGCGGAAAATTCCGATGAGGATTTTTTCCGTTTCTTCAGCAACGCGAAAAACACCGATGAGAGCTTTATCTCCGGCGCATGGGACTTTTCCATTCACATCGCCGAGCCCTGCCGCGGTTTCCTGAAAGACCCTTCCGAAAAAACCGCGCTTGAAATCGGCTATGGCGGCGGGCGCGTACTGGCTGCTGCCGCGCAGCATTTCGGTTTTGCCCACGGCGTCGATATTCACGGCAATCCGGGGCCAGTGAAAAAAGAGCTTAAAAAACGCGGCATTGAGAACGTGGAACTTCACGAAACCGACGGCAGGGCCCTGCCCTTTAAAGACGGCATGCTCGATTTCATCTTTTCCCTGATCGTCTTCCAGCACATGGAAACGCTCCAGATCGTCACCCAAAATATTGAGGAAAGTTTTCGTACGCTGAAATCCGGCGGCCTTGCGCTCTTTTATTACGCGCGGCCAGCGCGCCTTTCCGTCGGCACATCAAGCGGCTTTCTGGCCGCGCTGGATACAATGCTCGAAGCCCTGCCGCTGACAAAACCCTATGAGGAAGTCCAGGCCCGCGTGAATGAAACCAACCTCCTCATCAGCGAGCGCAAAATGAAAGAACTTTGCCGCAAAGCCGGCTTTGCCGTACGCAGGACAGGCTATTGCTACCGCCGCGTCCCCGATCAGGGCGACAGGCTGGGCGCACTGCGCTACATTCTGGTGGAAAAGCCGTAAATGAGCGCCGTCATTATCCATACCGGCCTGCATAAAGCCGCCAGCACATGGCTCCAGAAAGTCTGGTTTCCCGCCGTCACCCGCAACTATCACAAATTCGGCCGCGAGGAACTCGACGCCTTGCAACAGGCAAAAGGATATGATCCGCAATACCTGAAAAACATCATCACCCGTTTCACCCTGAATGATGCGGAGCCTGTCATCCTCAGCCATGAAGAGCTAAGCGGCCATCCGCACGGCTATGAAGGCATCGATCCGGAAGACGTCATCAAAAACATCGGAAAATCCGTCCCGGAAGCAAAGATCATCTTCATCACCCGCAACCAGAAAGATTACATGAACTCGCTCTATACCTACCGGGTGAGCATCAAGGGCATGGAATCCAGGCCCATCCTTGATTTCCTGTACGGGGAATTCGATCTCGGCCTGCGCGGGAAAATGACAGGTCTTGGCGATCTGGCGGAAAGCTACGTTAAAAAGTTCGGTAAAAAGAATGTGCTGGCCCTGCCCGTGGAACTGCTGAAAACGGATCGCGATGCGTTTTTATCCGCACTGGCCGAATTCATCGGTATCGCCCCGCCCGACATCGAAGACCGCCCGCAAAAGGCCAATATCAGCATCAAGAAGGCCGGAACGCTGGAACGCCTTGCCGAATGGAACGAATGGTTTCAGGGCGTTTATGAGCGGCTGAACGAAGCGGGCCGCAAACCGCTCGCCGATTTCCTGCGCCTGCGATTTTACGATTTCAAGAAATTCATCGCTCCGCAGCTTGAAAAGTGGGACAAAAGCGATGGGAAAATCACTGTCCCGGACACAATCTGGAACGACATACTGCCGGACATTCTGGCCTGTAACGACAAACTGCAAAGCCTGTGCGCTTTCGACCTTGAGGAGCTTGGATACGATGTTGGCCTTGTTAAAGAAAAAAAAGCCGTACGCGCCGTTCGGTGACGCCCCGCGCGCCGACCGCGATACATACCTGCGCCTGCACGAGGAGGCGCGAGCCGTCGACTATCCCGAAATCACCGCCTTTGAAAAAGAAACCGGCTTTGCCGTCGACCGCGCGTGGATGGAAGAGCTTGCCCTGCACACCCAGGTCGTCATCAAGCAAAGCCGCCTGAACTACCAGCACGGCCGCATTCTTTACGCTGCGCTGCGCCGCTATATCGAGGAAAGCAAACCGGGCGGCCAGCTACAGATCCTTGAAACCGGTACCGCCCGCGGCTTTTCCACCGTCTGTACGGCCCGCGCCCTGCATGATGCCGGGCAAACCGGCACCATCGTCACCGTCGACCTGCTCCCCCATAGTCGTCCGATTTACTGGAACTGTATCGACGACCATGACGGCCCGAAAAGCCGAAAAGAGCTGCTCGGACATTACAGTGACCTCCTGCAAAATATCCTGTTCGTCGAAGGCCCGACCAAGGAGCGCATCCCGCAGCTCGGTATGCAGCGCATCAACTTCGCCTTTCTCGACGCCGCCCATACCTTCGAAGATGTGATGGAAGAATTTTCTTTCGTGAAAGGTCATCAAAAATCCGGTGATACGATTGTCTTCGATGACGTCACCCCGGACATGTTTCCTGGCGTCGTGCAGGCCGTTGACCATATTGAAAAAGCCGAAGGCTACGCTATCCAGCGCCTTCAGGTGTCCGAACAGCGCGGCTACGCGATCGCGAAAAAGCTTTGAGCAGACGGAACACCGGCGCGCCAAACGCCCTGTCCAGAAGCAACAGCGCAATCTTCACCGCCCGCACCGGCGCATAACGGAAGCCCCTTGCCAGCATCCGCAGCACGTTCCACACGTCCCGGCACGCCGCATACTGCACCGCCACACCAAGCCACAAATTCCCCTTCGCTGCATTGGCAACCGCCTTCGGATAGCGCGCATAAATATCTTCGTGCTTATCAATGAAATGCCGGGTCGAGGTTTCGGAAGGCACCGCATTCGTCACCGGAAACTTGAACACCTTCCCCAGGGGTTCACCCGGCACAAAAAACAACTGCCCCCCGCCTGCAACAAAGCGTAAAATCCAGTCGTGATCCGTGCGCCGCCGTAGCTCGGTATCATACGGCCCAACCACCTCAAACGCCGTCACCGGAATCATCATGCTCGTCCCGGCCCCAAGCTCACAGTTTGAGAGCAGATATGCCACCGGATCATCAACCGGCTTATGCGCCTTGATGCTCGTCGTCTCGTCGACAACATTATAAACATCCAGACCCGTAAAACTGGCCGTCAGCGACCCGCCAAGCCCCGGATAGGTCTTGACCTGCGCCGCGAGCTTTTCCGGATACCACACATCATCCGAATCCAGAAAGGCCAGCAAATCCCCGCGTGCATTTTCAAACAACGTATTGCGCGCCGCCGCCTCACCGCCGTTTTCCTTGTGATGGAGCACCCGGATTCGCGGATCGCTCTGCGCTGAAAGAATTTCCGCCGTCCCGTCCGTCGAACAATCATTGACGATCAGCAATTCATAGTCCCGATAGGTCTGCGCGAGCACACTATCGATGGCCCGCTGGAGCGTCTCCTCACAATTATAGGCCGGAATCGCCACCGTAATGGAAACACTCATGCCGCAATTTTCTCCCGGTGAAAAAACGCAGAAATACCAGATACCCCAAGGATCTTTATCAATCTTTTCGTGATGAATTTTATCTGCCGAAAATAGAGAACGCGCATATCTTCTTCACCCTTATGCCGCCTTGCAAACACCCCGAGCATCCGGACAAATTTTGCCATGCTCCGACGCGCCGCCGAACGATCCGCATCGAACGGCCCCTCCAGCACCTGGCGGATCAGAGTGACATCCTCAAGGCTCATCACTTCCTCGCCGAGAAAACCGTTCATATTCTTGCGCAGGATGTCATTCCGGTCGCTCTTTTGCTGCCCGACATTCCTGACGCTGATCGCCTCATGGTGCCAGCGCCGCTTTACTAGCGCTTCGGGCATGTTCGCCCCCTTTGTCACCTGCAAAAGTCTGTACCATAAATCCAGATCCTGCGCCGTGCGGTAAGCCGGATCATAGGCAAGATTATGCTCCTCCAGCACATCCCGGCGCATCATCACCGTCGAATGCAGAAACGGCGTCGACCAGAGCGCCGTCCAGCGCAGCTCCAGATCCTCCTGCGGCTTGGAAGATCGACGCAGATCGATCCCGCGCCCGTCAATCAGCAGCGCATCGCTTCCCACCACACCGATCCCCGGATGAGACTCCAAAAACGCCACCTGCCGCTCCAGCCGCTCCGGCAACGCGACGTCATCCGCATCCAGCCGCGCGATATAGTCTCCCGCGCATTCCTTGAGGCCGACATTCAGCGAACGGGTAAGCCCTATATTCTCCTTGTTGCGAAAGCGTTTCAGGCGCGTATCACCGTAAGAATCCAGAATAGCCGCCGTGCCGTCATCTGAGGCATCATCCACCAGCACCAGCTCGAAATCGTGAAAGCTCTGCGCCAGCACGCTATCAATCGCCTCGGCCAGCCAGGCTTCCCCGTTATAAACACACATCAGGACACTGACCTTAGGCATTCAGAACCCCCTCATACACAGCCAGCTCTTTTTCAACAATGCGGGAAAGCGCGTAATGGCTTTCAGCAAACGCCCGCGCATTCTGCCCCATCTTCTGCGATAATTCCAGATCGGACAGGCTGGCCTTGATTGCTGCCGCCAGCGCATCGGGCGTCAACTCCGCAAGATAGCCGGTATGACCGTCCTCGATAACCTCCTGAATGCCGGGCGCCTTCGTGCCGATGACGCAGGCCCCGCACGCCATCGCCTCAATCAGGGTCTTTGGATGCCCTTCATAAAGGGAAGGCAGAACAAACGCCTCGCAAGAATTGATATAGGACGGCAAATCCTGGTGATCGCGCGAACCCAGAATTTCCGCGTCGATCTTGTCTGCCTTGATGCGGTCTTCCAGTTCCTTGCGCATTGCGCCGGTACCGATCATCAGCAATTTACACCGCGCTTTCTGTACGGCGCTCAACAACATATGCAGGTTTTTCTGCTTGCTGAGCCGCCCGATATACAAAATCTGCCGCGCCCGTTTCGGCAGGGCCGGATTTGGCCTGAACAGCTCCGTATCGACATAGTTCGGAATGACAGTGACTTTTTTCGTATCAAGATAATATTTTTTAATCACCCCCTCTTTCGTCTGCTCCGTTGAAACAACAACATGATCCGCACCGGTAAAAACATCCTTTTCCATTGCGGCACAAGCCATCATTTTCTTGCTGTCATCCCCGCCCTTGCGGCGGACGAAATCGAACAACCAGTAACCGCTGCGCGCGATAAACTTTGCACCGATCTTCCTGGCCGCCTTCATTGCCGCCGGCGCACCGCTCGTCTGGTTGCTTTTAATGATTGTCCGCGGGCCCGTCATCTTCGAAAGCTTTGCCGCAACCTGCCGCTGATACAAAAAACCGGGCAGGCCCCAGCTATTGGCGATCACACGGACACCGCCAAGTTTCCCGGCGATCTTCATATCCCGGCCGCCGCCATACGTTACAAAGGTGATGCTTTTCAGTTCGGGCTGAAGCTCCTTATAAAGCGCAATTTCGCGCTCCAGCATCCCGCGCGACGAAAGCTCGGCCAGGGAAACCCCTTCCGTCATAAACACTACAAGATCGGCCTGTTTGAGATCAACCGGCAAGCGCCCTCAGCCCTTCTTCCAGTTCAACAAAATCACCAACACCAAAAATTTTCCTGCACCGCTGCGGACATCCAAGCGAGCGCCTGATATCACCCGCCCGCGCTTCGGCATGATGAATTTTCGCATCCGAGCCGCTTAAGGCAATCATTTTCTCCGCCAGCGCCCGGATGGTGTTTTCCCTGCCGGTGCAGGCATTGGCCACCGGCGCATCCTCGGCAGCCTGCCCCATCGCCTTCAGCAATATAGTGACCGCATCGCCCACAGCAATAAAATCGCGGCTTTGCCTGCCGTCACCAAAAATCTTTAAGTCCTCACCCTTTTTCAACCGCTCCGCGAAAATCGAGATAACCCCGGAATAATCGGATGACGGGTTCTGCCGCGGCCCGTACACATTGAAAAACCGCAGACCGAAACTTTTCAGCCCCATACAGCACCCCAGTGCCTTGGCGTAATTCTCGCTCCCGATTTTCTGTGCCGCGTAGGGCGACAACGGCTTCGGAAGAACGTCTTCGCTCAAAGGAAAAGACTCCTGATCGCCGTAAACGGCCGCCGACGAGGCATAGACAACGGGAATATCAAAATCGGCCGCCAGTTCAAATGTTTTTACCGTTGCCGACAGGTTCACTGCATGCGTCGCCAGCGGCTCCTCAACCGATTTTTTCACCGAGGCAATCGCTGCCAGATGAAAACACCCGTCACAGGGCGCCATCGCCTGGCTGACGGCGTCCGCATCGCGGATATCGCCCTCGATAAAAGAACAGCCGTCCGGGACGTTCTCTCGAACCCCCGAAGACAGGTCATCCAGAATGACAACCTTGTGCCCTCCTGCGAGCAACGCATCGCATAAATGCGATCCGATAAATCCGGCCCCGCCTGTCACAAGATAACGCGCCATGTCTCTCCTCCCGGCGTTTTGTATAGCATGAATGCCCGCCGCCGCCCATATATCGGAGATAGGTTCTTTTCTTTTTTTGCGCTAAAATAGAGGAAGTCTCTGGGCAATCCCCTGAAAAAAGGACCCCGCCATGCGAATGAACGCTCTTCTTTGCCTTGTAATCCTGATTTTAAGCGGCTGCGGCGTCTTCCGTGAGCCGCCGGAACGCTCTTACGACCCATCCACCACCTTCCTGTGCGATGGCGGGCGGCAGTTCGTGGCTTCCTTTAACACAAAGGCCACGCAAGCCACCATCATGTATGAAGGGAAAAACCGCCTGCTAAAAAAATCAGGCCGACAAGATAGCGGCCTGACATTCAGCGACGGTGTCGCAACACTTGTTATTCCGGAAGGTCAGCCAGCATGGCTGGAACACGAAGGGGTCGTCAGTTACCAGAACTGCACCAACGTTCCTGAAAAACCCTCTGACGACTGGTATACCGAGCCGCTATTTTGAGGTTAGCCTTCCGCAACCTTCAGATTCACGGCAGAAGTTCTGCCTTTGTTATCCTGAAGCTCGTATTCAATCTTCTGGCCTTCGATCAGACCGGTCAGACCGGCGCGTTCGACTGCACTGATGTGAACGAAGATATCTTTGCCCCCATCTTGGGGAACGATAAACCCATATCCTTTGGTCGGGTTAAACCACTTTACTGTGCCGCTTTCGGCCATAGTCCAGACTCCTTAATGATAGTCGTAATTTTTGCTTCTACGGAAAATAGACCGTAAAAAAGCAATCTCAAGGCAGGACGATAAGGGAAAATGCGCGGGGTAGCAAACAGAATCGGAAAAAACCGAAAATCTATTTTACCCGTCCTGCGACGCTGAAGCCGCAACATCAATGTCGATCAGCACATCATTGACGTCATGGATGCGATCGACAAGCGCATCGAGGATCGCCTTGACCAGCGGCGGCGTTTCGCGGATCTGGCCGTGCAGGAGATCCGGCGTAATCACGTAGCATGCCGTATCCTCATCCGCCCGGACATTCAGCGTATAGACGTCATAGCGCAAAAGCGCCATCTCGCCGAAAATCTCGTCCGGCCCCAGCGAGCCAAGAACGGACTCGTGCCCGTCATGTTCGCTGTACACGCTGACCTTGCCGGATTTGACGACATAGGCGGCCTCCGCCGTCTGCCCTTCCACGGCAATCACCTCGCCTGCGGCAAACGTCTTTACTTCCGCGCTTTCTTCAAGAAATTGTTCGAGCCTCATGACTTTTGTTTAGCACAAGCCGGCAGAGTGGCAAAGAGGCCATATAGACTTGCACCGACGAATCCCGCAAGATACCGGCCATGAATATCGCACTTGCAGGCAATCTGGACGAAGAGCAGGCCCGGCTGGAAAGCGCCGTGCAGGCCGTCCCCTCGCCCGACCTGCATACGAAGCTCGGCATGGTCCGATGGCAAAAAGGCGATCTGCAGGAAGCGCTGGAAAGCTTCGAGGCCGCGCTTGCCCTGAACCCCAACCATGATGAAGCCTACACAAAAGCTGCTGACCTTCTGATCGAGGAAGGTTATACAATGCATGCGCTGGACATGTATATCCGCGCCATTGCCGCCTGCCCCGCCACACTCTCGCACCGCCAGAATTTCCTGACCGTACTGCGCCATTTCAGCTTCAAGGTCTTTAACCCGGACCTGAAAGCCCTGCTTCTGGAGTGCCTGCAAACCGAAGGCGTCGATTATTCCGGCGCCGGCGGCGTCTGGCGCAGCGTACTGGAAACAGACCCGGATTTCGGGCCCGTCTACCGCCTTTCAAACCAGAAAGATTACAAGGCCTTCAGCAGCGCCTTTTCCCGTATCAAAAACACCGCCCCGCTGATCGACCCGTTTTTTCTGGCAGGACTCAGCCGTTTTATCGTGCCGGACTCCGGCTTTGAGACTTTTGCGACAAACCTGCGCCGACTGATGCTGGAAAACAGGGAAAACCCGGTCTTTTTTGACGGCCTGCTGCCGCTCGCCGCAGCGCTCGCCCATTACTGCGCGCTCACCGAATATATTTTCGACGTCAGCGAGGAAGAAACGGCGCAATTAAGCAAACTCACCGACAGCCCCTACGATATCTGCCTGCTCGGCTGTTATGAGCCCCTGCGCAAACGGGATAACGCCGCCGCCCTCGCCAAAATCCTTATAGAGGCCGGAGCCGGAGAACTCGCCGCCTTCCAGATCGGCCTCTACGAAAAAATGGACAAGGCCGCGAAAAAAATCGAACAGGGCGCCAAGATTACGGACACGATCTCCGCCGGCGTGCGCAGCCAGTACGAGGAATCGCCGTACCCCCGCTGGCAGGTCATCTCGACCGAGATCAAGGACGAGGAACTGGAATCTCCCCTGCGCGGACAAAAACCCAAAATACTGGTTGCCGGATGCGGCACGGGCCGCGAAGCCGTCGAACTGGCGGCAACGATACCGGACGCCGAAATCCTCGCCGTCGACCTCAGCATGGCAAGCCTGTCCTATGCCGCGATGAAGGCCGAAGAGTTCGGGACCGCCAACATCACCTTCCGGCAAGACGACATCCTCAACCTCGGCAGCCTTGATCAGGAATTCGATTACATCGCATCTTCCGGCGTCCTGCACCATATGGAAGACCCGTTCAGGGGATGGGAGATTATCACAGGCCTGCTAAAACCCAGCGGCCTGATGCGTATCGCGCTCTACAGCCGCGCCGCCCGCCATTCGATCATCCGCGCCCGCAAGATCATCGCAGCCGAAAAATTCGCCGCCACCGCCGAAGATATCCGGCGCTTCAGAAAAAACAGCGCAAAACTGCTCAAGAAAAAAGACATTCAGAACATTTTAGCTTTCCGCGATTACTATTCACTATCCGAATGCCGCGACCTCCTGTTCCACGTCCAGGAACACCAGTTTGACCTGAACCAAATCAACGACATGCTGGACAGGCTCGGCCTCAAATTCCTGAAATTCTACCTGCGCGATGAAGTCTATAACTGGTACCGGGACCAATACCCGAACGACCCCGACGCCCAAAACCTCGAAAACTGGGCAAAATTCGAAGCCGGAAACCCCGACACCTTCCCCGAAATGTACCGCTTCTGGTGCCGGAAAGCGTAAAAAGAGGGCCCGAAAACCGGACTTAGTCCACATTTTTACCGCAGAAAACACAGACCCTTGCCCTTTATTGTCATCCCGAGCGAAGCCGAGGGATCTTACCAAGCTGATACCGGGTAAGATCCCTCGGCTTCGCTCGGGATGACAGCAACGGAATTGTAAAAAAAAAGCGCCCTGACGGCGCACATATTTTTCCTGTTGATAGGAACACTATAACAATTTTCCGGGTAATCGGCAAACGGCCCTAACTTAGGGCGCCAAACAACTCAGAATAATTTATGCGCCTTGAAACTTTCTTTCGGGCACGCGCATTGGAGATTGTTTTTTGCAGCCTCGGATAACTTTTGCCACAGTGTAATCAATTGACAACCTCTGCCCCTCATTTTCTCTGAAGACATTCTCAAATCCTGTCAGCCTGCCCTCCATTCTTTTCCGCACCTCCTCGTCTGCTAGAAAAACCTCAACATTTCCGTCACTCTCTTGAACGCGCAATTCTATTGCTGTACTTATGGCCGTCTCAATACGAGAGCGATGATCGCTTAAGCTTCCATCAGAACTTAAAGCAAATGACATTGTAACCGCAAATTGCCCTTCTATTCCTTTCTCCGGGTTTTTCCCTGTCAAGCAATGACTTGAAAAATAGACCCCCTTGGGTTCAAGACCAGAACCAACAGTGGGTTGCTCCTCGGCCTGCTGCGCATCAGCCGGAAGAGAAGCCGTCAACAAAAACAAAGACAACGCGGTGTTTGTTAAATATCCCATGTGTTGCTTCTACACTTGTTTTCTGTAAATCACAAGATTCTTTTTCATAGATAGAACTGAACCACTACCGGCCGAAGGCCGGTAGGATCGGGAGGACGCTGAAAGCGG
>CAZKGT010000045.1:0-13836 GCA_964552285.1 uncultured Pseudobdellovibrionaceae bacterium
GTTTGAAATTCCAAAAACAGAAGAAAAAACACCTACTTTTGCAACAGGTCTAATTATGCCTGCGGCGCTTTTTCTTCGCTTCTTCGCGCCTTCGCGGTTAAAAAAAGACATGCCGGGAAAACTTACATATTGCGGGCGGCAGGTGCGGACCCATGACCGGGACCGGTTTTTGCTGAGCCTGTTTGCGCCGGCGGACGCGCAGGCGGCGCTGTGGGCGTTGTTTGCTTTCAATCACGAGATTGCCAAGACGCGGGAGGTGGTGACGGAGACTACGCTTGGCCTGATCCGGCTGCAATGGTGGCGCGATGAGATTGTGCGGATTTATGAGCGCGGCGGGCAGGCGCCAAATGATGTGCTGGAGGATCTGGCCGGGGCAATCGCGCGATATGATTTGCCGCAGGAGCTGTTTGAGGCGCTGATCCATGCGCGGGAATTCGATCTGGAGGGTGTGTTGCCGGGATCGCTGGAGGGGCTGGAGAATTACGCCGATTATACGAATGCGCCGTTATTAACGTTGGCGCTGAAGATTGCAGGGCGGGAGGAAGAGCCGGATGTCGTACGCTCTGTTGCGCTGTCATACGGGCTGACGGGGTTGTTGCGGGCTGTGCCTTTGCATGTGCGGCAAAGGCGTTGTTACCTGCCGGCTGATCTGCTGGCCGGGCAGGGGATAAGCGAGGTGGATGTATTTGCCGGGAATAAGGGATCTGAACTCGTTCCGGTGGTTCGGGTGGTGGCCGAAAGGGCCGGGGAGGAGCTGTCCGTTCGCCCGCAAAGCCGGATGTTGCGGGCGGCGAACAAGCTTTCTGCGCTGTATTTAACGCAGCTGGAGAGGGCCGGATACGAGGTATTTCGCCCGGAACTGCAGAAACCTCCGGTTTTCAAGGAATTGCGTGTTTTTTTAGGAAGTTAACCTTTGATAATTTAATTGTTGTATACTACTATAAGCATAGGATATGAAAAATATAATATCGAACCAGGAAAGGTTAGGGGGTTCTTATGGTTGACCCGACAAAAGGAATTCCGCCCGTCCCGGGCGTAAACCAGACCAACCGTACCGGCACGGAAAACCGGCGCGAAAAGGCTGAGGAGGCCGAGGCGCGCAAGTCCGAAGATGTTGTCCAGATTTCCGATGAGGCTCTCAGCCTTCAGGATATCGAAAAATCCACGGAGATTTCGCGCCGGATCCTGGAAACGACGGAAGTTTCTCTCGGACTTGATCCCGACAGGCTGGAAGAGTAATTCATCCAAATTTTGTATTTGAGCATCCCGGCGAAAGCCGGGATCCATGAGTCCTGTCGCAAAACCGGGTCCCGGCTTTCGCCGGGATGCTTATAGGGCGGAGGAGAGATCTGGGGGGCTAATCTCTCGGCGGTCTTGGCCGCTGGTTAGTGCGGTCCCCGGCTTTCTCTTTGCGGTGTTCCTCCAGCTTTTTGCGGACAGGGCGCTCGGTCCTTTTATCCTGCATTTTTTCCATGCGCTCTTTTCTATGCTCTTTGAGCCTTTCCGTGCGTTTCTCACGCAGTTCCTTGTTCTTTTCCTTGTGGCGGGCAATGCGCTCTTCCATTTGCGCGTGATTGCGCAGGAAAACGGTTTGTGTAGCGCGTTCGATTTTACCTGTGCCCCACTGTCTGGGCAGGTCGGGCATGGAGGTTCTGTTTCGCAGCATGGTACCGTAGCCTGGGCGGATCCTGACCCGGCCGCGTTCGTTTTCAACCGTAACCTCGCCGTCCTGTACCAGCACGCCGTATTCGCCGTCAATCTCGCCGCCCCAGAACGTGGTGCCGCGGATGCCGATGGAGCCGTATGAGGTCTCAACCTTAACGTCAGGCGTGGCTTTTTTGCTGATCAGGCCGCTGACGAACAGGAAGGAGCCGCGCAGGACGGAAAAGCGCGCTTTGTTTTCATAGGCGTATCTTTCTTCCGGGTAGAAGACATACTCGTCGATGGCAAGCTCCGCATTCTCGCCCAGCGTAATTTCCGTGTCGTCTACCATCAGGAGGAGGAGGCGGCCGCCGGGGCCGGTGGTCAGCTTGTCGTTCAGAAAGACAGGGGCGTCCGTTTTGATGCTCCGGGTCTTTCCTTCCAGTGCGGCAAAGACTTTGCCCTCAACCTCGACAACCGTGCCGACCTGTGCCTTTTCAGCCATGGCGGGCAGGGCCGCAATCAGGATGAATGCGAAAAGAATGCCGGATAAAATACGCTGTGCCATTATGCTTCTCCTTTGTGCAGGAGTGCATCATTGCATGAAAAAAGCGCAAGTCAACACAGAGTCTTAATCGTTGCGCTGCCATTCGCGCATGCGCTGGTCGTGCAGGCGCATCCGGTCGCGGTGGCGTTGTTTCAGTTCGCGGAACTCTCGGGTGTGCGGATCGTCCTCATCACCGTATCCGCCGTAAGGCATTTCCTTGTAGGGCCACATGATCTTGCGGTATTCGTGGCGGCGCTGGATGTTGCGGATCATCTCTTCTTCAATGATCTGTTTCAGGCGCGCTTCGTTGTTGAAGGCTACGGTCTGGGCGGCCCAGCTGACTTTCATCGGGCGCCATGCATTGGCCGGGAGGGGCGCCGCATCGCGGCCCGTTAGGAAGGTTCCGGTTCCGGCGGGCAGGCTTACATTGCCGCCGTCGCTGTTAAACTCGACCTCGCCTTCCTGAACGAAAACGCCGTAGGTTTCCCTGTCCTTCATCTTGCCGCCCCAGAACATGGTGCCGCGGATGCCGATGGATCCATAGGCGGTTTCGATCTTCACGTCCGGCTTGCTGCGTTTGTTGATCATGCCGCTGACGAACTGGAAGACGCCGCGGACGATACTGAAGCGGGCACTGTTTTCTTCCGGATCGTAAGGATCGAAGACATATTCATCGATAACGAACTCGGAATCTTCGCCAAGAATGATCTCCGTATCGTCAATCAGCAGGATCAGGGCCCGTGCGTGCGGGCCGGTCCGGATCGTGTTGTAGAGGTAGACCGGGTCGTCCACGCGCATTTTCAGCCTGTTTTCGCCGTTAATGACGTACGTTACGCCTTCAAGCGCAATAATGCGGCCGACCGGGTATTTTTCCTGCGCGAAAGCAGGCGCTGCGAAAAGGGGAATGAACAAACAAATAAGCGCAATGCGGGCAAGTCGTGCGATCATTCTGATCTCCATTAAAAACGTTTCCTAACAGTTTGGCAGGCTTTGCCTGCCTGTCAATGGCCCGCAGATTTTGTTTATATGTCAATTGTAGCATAAAGAGGCGGTTAAAGTGAGGAAAATCAGGTGGTTGTATTTTTAACCACGAAGCACACGAAGGCATCAGAGAGGAAGGCACGCGTCAGCGTGTAAAAAACATCTCTGCGCCCCCTGCGATCTCTGTAGCAATATATTATGCCGCAGAGGCGCAGAGAGCGCAGAGTTTTTTTGTGGCACCTTCGGTGCAATAGTCTTCGTGTGCTTCGTGTTTTGGAAATTATTTGTCTGCGCCGTGATCGAAATGGCCGTGGCGCAGGAAGTGGACGGTTTGCGCCTGAACTTTTTTGTTGTCCATGATGAAGGTGTGGGCGGCAGGCAGGGTAAAGTGGTCTTTCATGCCGGGGAGTCGGGTGCTTTCTATGCTGACGGGACCGTCAGATGGGCCGTCGATCAGGAACCAGGCGGATGGGTAGTGCCAGTTTGTGCTTCCGGCGATGATGCCGAGCTCATAGTCGATTTTTTCGTTGCGGGCGCGCACCGAGGAGGTGGTCAGTTCCTGTCCGGCGGGGCCGTAAAACCACTTGTAAAGTACTGTTCCGCCGTAATAATCTGCGATCTCGCTGCCATGGTTTGGCGGGGCCAGCATGACGATGCGGCCCAGATTGTCCGGCCTGTGATTCTCCAGCAGCGTGCGGACGATGAGCCCGCCCATCGAGTGGGTTACGAAGTGGATTTTGTCCGTTTGTAGCGATTTTAGCTTTTCCGAGACAAAGACGGCCAGCGTATCTATCGGCTGTTTGCGCGAGGGGTAGTGGATGTTGAAGGTTTTAAAGTCAGCTTCCTGCAGCGCCTTTTCCATCCCGGCCATTGATTTATCCGTGCGGCCAATGCCGTGGAGGAGGATAACGGTTTCGGTTTGTTGGGCCATGGCTTTGAAGTGGAGAAGAAAAGCAAGAACGAAGATAAGAGGCGTAGGCAGTTTCATATTATATGCTTAACACAGGCAGAGTTCTTTCAATAGTACGTCTTGCCGTTGAGCGTTTGGATAAGCAGCCATCCTGATACAATACTCTGTTGCCCATTTTTACGACGATATTTGGGATTCTCAACAGGCCGATATTATCCAGGAAACCATTATAGTTTTCATAGGTGCTGAAATAGCAGCGTATTTGCAGTTCCTCCTCATGTACCCGGCAGGCACCGCTGTTCATTACTGTGCAAGCTTTTATATTGTTTCTGTATTCGTTGAAGGTTTCCTCATCGTCAAAAAGAATGTCGAGCTTAAAGGGGCGCTCTTCAAGAAGCGCTAGAGGTGTTCTTTGTCCGGGATTGTTGTTCGTCACTTTCGTCTCATGCCGCCATTTTGAGGGATGCCAGCCAGGCGTCAAGGTCTTTGAGGGCGCGGGTGGTGTAGGCTTTTTTGCGTTCGCGGCCTTTTATTTTCTCTTCAGGCGGCGGGAAGAGGCCGAAATTGATGTTCATGGGCTGGAAGGTTTCGGCTTCGGCACCGCCGGTGATGTGGCTTAGCAGCGCGCCGAAGGCGGTTGTGACGGGCGGGGTTTCGAAGGGCAGGCCGAGGCGTTCGGCGGCGGCCATGCGGCCAGCCATAAGGCCGACGGCGGCGCTTTCGACATAGCCTTCGCAGCCGGTGATCTGGCCGGCAAAGCGCAGGCGCTTTATTTTCTTTAACCTCAACTGGTTATCAAGCAGTTTTGGAGAATTTATAAACGTGTTGCGGTGCAGGCCGCCGAGGCGGGCGAATTCGGCATTCTCAAGGCCGGGAATTGTCCTGAAAACATCGACTTGTGCGCCATATTTCATCTTGGTCTGGAAGCCGACCATGTTGTAGAGCGTGCCGAGCGCGTTGTCCTGCCGCAGCTGTACGACGGCCCAAGGGCGGCGGTCCGCGTTGGGGTTGTCGAGGCCGACGGGCTTCATCGGGCCGAAGCGCAGCGTATCGGGGCCGCGGGAGGCCATGACTTCTATCGGCATGCAGCCCTCAAAGTAGGGCGTATCTTTTTCCCAGTCTTTGAATTCGGTCTTCTCCGCGGCCAGCAGGGCCTCGATGAAGGCGTAATAGTCTTCCTTGGCATCAAAAGGGCAGTTGATGTAATCGGTCCCGTCCCCTTTATCGTAGCGGGACTGATACCATGCCACGTCGAAATTAATGCTGTCCTTGTGGATGATGGGGGCGATCGCATCGAAAAAGGCCAGCGCGTCTTCACCGGTGGCCTTACGGATGGCTTCGGCCAGCGCGGGAGAGGTCAGGGGGCCGGTGGCGATGATGACATTGTCCCATTCTTCGGGCGGCAGGCCATGGACTTCGCCGTGCTCGATGGTGATCAATGGGTGCTCAAGAAGTGTATTTGTCACATTTTCAGAGAAAATATCCCTATCTACAGCCAGCGCGCCGCCCGCCGGGACCTTGGCTTTGTCGCCTTCGCGGATAATCAGGGAATTGCAGCGCCGCATTTCCTCATGCAGCAGGCCGACGGCGTTGTATTCCGCATCGTCCGAGCGAAACGAGTTCGAGCAGACCAGTTCCGCGCAGTTGCCGGTCTTGTGGGCGGGCGTTTCGACTTGCGGACGCATTTCGTGCAGGATGACGGGCACGCCCATTTGTGCGGCCTGCCATGCCGCTTCGGAGCCTGCGAGTCCTGCGCCGATGATGTGGATAGGTTTTTCTGTCATGGGGCGGGTTTTACCAGAAACTTAAAGCCGAGGGAAGTCAGGCGATGCGGCGGTCCAGTGGCCTGTTGCGCGGGGTTGCTGATTTGATCCGGAGCATCAGATCGTTCCATATGATTTGCCGCGTTTGTTCGTGCGGTTCCAGTATATCAAGAAGTTTTCTTGTCATTGGATTGGTGATAGCGGATTTTTCCGTTATCGACTGCCAGGAGATTTCCGGGTGAACTCCCAGAAGGAAGACCGTGCCTTCGCCATGCCGGACGGAAACAATAGCGGGCGGCTGTCCCGGGACATCCTTAAAACGGGCAATAATCTCTATATCCGGGTTGTCCTCGTCAAAATCTTCGAAAACCGGGCCGTTTCCATAGCATACACGGGATTCCATAACCTGGTTGTCACGGTTTTTGTATAAGATTGGCGTAAGCGAGACGTCGCTCATCCGGTCTTCAGGCGAATAAGGTTTGTATAATGCTTTTATGGGGCCTCTTGCCGTCGCGTTAAACAAGGGCGCGTTTGACCGGCGGCTTCTTGGGTTCCCTGTGGGGGGCTCCCAGATTGTACGGGCGCATAAAGCGCTGGCGCCGGCGCAGAGAGCGGCAATGACAAGGCCGTTATCGTGAACGCGGCGGCCGAGTTTTTGTAAGCCATCTTCGCCAATTGTTTCATGGTAGGGGCTTGCTTCGCCGGTAATGCCAGGCAGGATGAGGATGTCTTTTGTATCAAGTACGCCGTTTTTCAATCCATCGGCATCAATGTTGTGCAGACTGAAATAATGTTTGAGAGATTGCCTTGCCGACCCTGTGGAGGCCGGATAGGTGCTGTATATGGCGGCGCTGGATATCATCGTCGGGATTCACAGTGTGTTGAGAATGGAAGTCCAGAGGGCGCTGCGCTGCTGTTCGAATGGCTCAAGGTCGTGTGATACGGTTTCGTGCCGGCCCAGCGTTCTGTTATGGGCGTAGGCTTTTTTGAGCAGGTCTGCGGCGGATTGTTCGGGGTGCGGGCCGCTTAGGATGGCGGTGCCTTGGCCGATCTGTTTTTTGACGATGGCGGGCGGTTTCCCTTCTGTGTTGTATGTGGCAAGAACTTCGCATTGTTCGTCTTCGTCCGGCAGGATGGCCGGGCCGCCGCGGTAGCAGAGGGCGTATTCCTGACCGTCTTTATCAGTCAGGGGAACGGCGCACGGATCGGGGATGCCGTTTGTTAGTTTTCCGCAATAGCCGGGCAGAGGGCCTTTGGCGGTGGCGTCGAGAAAAGCCAGTTCGCGCGGGCCGGTGATTTCGTTTTCGGGGTCGTCTTTCATCCATTCGAGGGTACGGCAGGCGTAATAGGCGCCGCCGCAGATGCCGAGGAAGTTGCCGCCGCTCTCAACAAAGGCGCGGATGGCGGCGTTTCCCGCGCCGTTCAGCTTCTCGCAGAAATACAGGTCAGCCCCGCCCGGCATGACGAACAGGCGTGCGGTTTTATCAAGGCATCCCTCCAAGATGTCGTCCGCATCGCAATACCGTACATGCTCATGGCCGAAATGTGCGCAGAGCGCCCGGAAGGCAAGGCCGTTATTCTCAATGTAGTCCTCATAGACGAGGACAAATGTCCGCTCACTCATGACGCATGAGGTTTAAGGAGAAAAGGCCGGCTATGCAAGTTTTCCGTTAGATGCTCAGTAGAACAGGTGCGGGCCGATTTCGCCGTCGAGAAAACAAGGGCTGGTGGTTGCCGTGCCGGAAGAAGGGCCTATGTTATTGAGATCTTCTTCCATTCTGGATTCAGCAACAGCCTTGTTGGTCTCCGTTGCGGCTTTCTGCACGCCCTGCCTCGGCAGGTTGCCTTCGGCACCGGCCATCATTGCAAGCATCGTCAGGAGCACTATTTTGGAGTTCATGGCTTTACCCAATTGATTTTACAGAACAAATGCATGTTATCCACACGCTCCCGAATAAAGTATAGCAGAAAAGTAAGTGAAATCTTAATGCGACGAAAAATCGCAGAGCAAGACGTCAGCCAGAGAAAAACGGTAAGATTCACAGAATAAGTGTATTTCGTATGTCCAATGTTTGCTTTTCCGGGAAAAAAGAATCGTTTAGGGTAGCCCTTATGACGAAAGAAAGTGATGCAGATCTTGTAATCCGCGAGGCGCGGTCCGACCAGGATTATCACCGCGCATATCCGATTGTCCGGCAGTTGCTGCCGGACCTGGATATGCAGCTTTATGCCACGCGGGGATTTGTGGCGCGGGCAACCGGCTACCGGATGTTTGTGGCCGAATTGCGGGGCGAGTTTGTCGGGGTCATCGGCATTGTGCCGACCTATAACCTGCATGACGGGTTTTCGCTGTATATCGAGCATGTGATCGTTGACAAGGCGCATCGCGGCAAGGGTTACGGCAGCAGGCTGATCATGTTCGCCGAGGCGATGGCCAAGGAAGAGGGGTGCAGTATTGTCGAACTGGACTCCGATTTCGAGTTTGCCGAGGCGCAGAAGCTTTATGAGCGTATCGGTTACCAGCGCTATGGGTATTGTTATTCCAAGGAATTGCAGGGACGCCGCTTTGAAGAAGAGTAGGGTTTTCCCGTTCATCCAACATTTATTCATGCTGGCGGGCGTTTTGACGCTTTGCGCCTGCGGGTCCGATGATGGGCGGCGGGCCTCTTCCGCTTCCGGCGATCCGTTGTTGCCGTTTCCTTACAAGCAATTGCAGGATCCGGATGACGAGGTGCTGGTCCAGACAATACAGGCGTATATGAAACGCACGGGCGGGCCGCTCAACAGCCGGTTCGAATATGTGCGGATCGATCTCGATTATGACGGACGGCGCGATGCGCTGGTGTATCTGGTTAATCCGTACAGGACGTGGTGTGGCATTCACGGTTGTACGATGCTGGTGGCAAAAGCCGGCGGGACGACGTTCGATGTGATCTCGCAGATCCGTCCGATCCGTCCGCCGCTGATTGTCAGCAATGAAACGTCACGGGGCTGGCGGGAGTTGATCGTTCATGTTGACGGGCGCTGGAGCGAGACGAAGGATGTAGCGCTTAAATATGACGGGCGGAGCTATCCGCGCAACCCGGAGCAATTGCCCGCTCTGCAGGATGTGCCGGATGAGGGTGTAAGGGTGTTTCACTAGATGAACGGTTATCTGGAGATAGGGCAGGATATCGAAGAGGCGCTGAATGAAGGCGCGCCGGTGGTGGCGCTGGAATCGACGCTGATCTCGCACGGTTTTCCCTATCCGCAGAATGTCGAGACGGCGCAGCGTGTTGAGCGGCTGGTGAGGGCGCATGGCGCGGTGCCCGCAACCATCGCTGTAATGGACGGGCGGATCAAGATCGGGTTGGGGGAGCGCGAATTTGAAAGGCTGGGGCAGGCGAGGGATGTTTTCAAACTGAACGCAGCGGACATACCGATGTGTCTTGCGTTAAGAGAGGCCGGTTCGACGACGGTGGCGGCGACGATGTATTGCGCGGAACTGGCCGGGATCCGGATCGTGGCGACAGGCGGGATCGGCGGTGTGCACCACGATTTTGCAGATACGCTGGATGTGTCGCACGATCTGCAGGCGCTGGCGCGTTATAACGTGGCGGTGGTCACGGCCGGGGCGAAGGCGATTTTAGACTTGCCAAAGACACTGGAATATCTGGAGACTTACGGTGTGCCGGTGGTTGGCTACGGGACGGAAGAGTTCCCGGCCTTCTGGACGCGCCACAGTGGGTTGCCGCTGAACTGGCAGGTCGATACGCCGCAGGGGGTTGCGCGTATCCTGAAAACCAAATGGGATCTCGGGCAGGATGGCGGGGTGGTTGTGGCCAACCCGGTGCCTGAAGACCAGGCGGCCGATCCGGACCTGGTGGAGGCTGCCGTTCGGCGCAGCATCAAGGAGGTGCGCGACCGGGGCGTGACGGGCAAGGCGGTGACCCCGTTTATGCTCAAACGTGTGCGGGAACTGTCGGCAGGGGCCAGCCTTGCACCCAATATCGCGCTGCTGGAGAACAACGTGAAACTGGGCGCAGCGGTGGCGAAGGCGTTCGCGGAAGCGGGGTAAGAGTTTTCATTACCAGGGCACGAAGAGGCCAGAGTTTACTGCGCCGCAGGTGCTATAAATAAACTCTGCGTTCTCTGTGCCTCTGCGGTTATATTTTTTAAACGCAGAGGTACAGAGAACGCAGAGTTGTTTTTTTTACGCGCTAACGCGCGCTTTCTTTTCTGACTCTTCGAGATCTTTGTCGCAAAAACGTACTATTCCGACGGTTTTGTCTTGTCCGTGTTTTCCTTGAACTGTTTGACGGTGTTCCAGAAGTTGAAATTGTCTTCGCGGCCGTGCAGTTTGACGTCTTCGGCGACCTGGTCGGCGGAAGAGCGGATGCTTTCCGATACCTCGTCCATATCCAGACCGGACAGGTGCGATTTTTTCAGGCGGTGCAGGATTTCCTTTTCCTGTTCGTCATAGTCGCCGTCGGACCATACCAGCATGCGGGCGAAGAAGAAGAACTGGCTGCGGTCGTTCTTGTCGGTGATTTTGGAATACATCCCGCCGATATCCTGTTCGTCCATCAGGTCCTGTTTGAGGATTTCCTCCTGCTCGGCGGAAAAATTTACGTGGTCCAGATATTCATGCAGAAACTCTACTTCATCCTCCGTGACCACGCCGTCGGCATGCGCCATGGCGAAAATCGCCCGCCACATGTAAAACCGGCTTTCACTTACACCTTCGTTGGCACCTTCGCTCATTATTCCTCCTTTGGGCGTTTGATAAAATTCTTCAGGGCCGCGCCGAAGCTCAGCCTTTGTTTCGCATCGTCGCGAAAATCCATGTCCTGTTGCAGCCGTTCGACAGACGCGGCTTCGCGCGAGCTTTCGACGGCGCTCTTCAGGCCGCCGAGATCGAGGCCGGCCATCTGGCTGCCCTTCAGCTTTTCAAAAATCGCTTCTTCCTGCGCGTCATAATCGCCGTCCGACCAGAGCAGCATGCGGGCAAATTCGAAGAACTGGCCGCGGTCTTCCGGCTCGGTAATGGCGTCGAACATCCTGGCCGGGTCCTGCGGATTGTGCAGGTCCGAGGTGACTATTTCCTTCTGGGAAGAAGTGAAGGGAACGCTTTCCAGATATCCGCGGATCATCTCCTCTTCCTCGGCCTGGAGGACGCCGTCTGCGTGCGCCATCGCGACCACGGCGCGCCACATATAAAACCGGCTGTCTGAAATTCCATCTGTCATGACAGGAACATTGTGGGCATCTTCGCCGCCGCTTGCAAGGGCTTCGTTCAGATATTCAGCGCATGCAGGCGTATGACGGTCATGATGGATAAGGGCGCGATTTCATGCTAAATTTTCGAAGTAAACCAATTTTTTACGACCAGCCTAATAAACTATCCTTTGTTTTCAAGAAACGAGAACGGAAAAGCCGATGAGCCAGGAAGTGTTTCTGACCGGCGTCGAGAGAACCTTCAGTCCGGACGAGATAATCGTCAGCAAAACTGATCTCAAGGGCCACATTACTTACGCGAACCGCGTTTTCATGAAACTTGCGGATTACGATGAGGAAGAGCTGATCGGCGCGCCGCACAGCATCGTCCGGCATCCGGATATGCCGCGCTGCGTTTTCAAGCTGCTGTGGGATACGATTATGGGCGGGCGCGAGATTTTTGCCTATGTGGTAAACCGCTCGAAAAACGGCGATCATTACTGGGTATTTGCCCACGTGACGCCAAGCTTTGATACATCCGGGAATATCAACGGCTATCATTCGAACCGGCGCGTGCCGGATAAAAAGGTTGTAAACGATGTCATCGTGCCGCTTTACAAGGATCTGCTGGCCGAGGAAGCAAGGCACAGCAACCGGAAACAGGGTATGAACAGCGCCTATGACACGCTGGTAAGCATGCTGAAAGAGAAAGGGGTTGGATATGACGAACTCATCTTCTCTCTCTCGAATTGATTTTTTCCTCGGAGGAGGCGCGATTTGTGGAACGCTGGCTGTTCTGGCCGCAGTGATCGTGCCGCCGCCAATTTCGTTTATCGGCAGCGGGATACTGCTGCTGGCGATGCTGGCGAGTCTGGTGAAGGCGCTGACGCTTACGGCCCGGGTACGGGGAGAGATTATGCGTGCGGCCAGGGCCTGCAGGAATCTCGCAGATGGTGATTTCGAAACGCGGATTATTCATATTCATGAAGGCGGCGATATCGGCGAATTGCTCTGGTCGATCAACGAGATGACCGACTATATGGATGCGTTTGTCCGTGAGGCGAGCGCCTCGATGGAATATGTCAGCCGCAACCAGTATTTCAGGCGTATTCTTGAAGACGGGATGCACGGATCGCTGTTGCACGGCGCCCGGATTATCAACAAGGCGACGGAGAGCGTTGCGGAGAAGATGAACGGCTTTTCCGTGGTGGCCGAAGATGTCGACAGTTCCCTGAAAGAGGTTGTCGAGGAGATCAATACGACGGTGACAATGCTTAAAGGAACCGCGCAATCGATGGGCGATACGGTCAAACTGACCCGCGACGGCGCTGAGACTGCTGTGAAGATGTCGGACGAGACCTCGGTCAATGTGCAGACGATTTCCGCCGCGGCTGAGGAGATGTCTGCCTCGATCGGAGAAATCAGCCAGCAGATCACCCGGACGACGGAGATTGCCAACCGCGCCGTTGAAAACACGGAAGAGGCGCGCCAGACTATCGAGGAGCTTGTGGCGATGTCGGAGCGGATCGGTGAGGTGATCGCGCTGATTGAGGAAATTGCCAAGCAGACCAACCTTCTGGCGCTGAACGCGACCATCGAGGCTGCGCGTGCCGGGGAGGCCGGGAAAGGGTTTTCCGTGGTGGCGTCCGAAGTGAAGAGCCTGGCCGGGGAAACCGCCAAGGCGACAGAGGAAATTGCCGCGCAGGTTACAGGAATCCAGCAGAAAACGGGAAGCGCCGCAGCGGCCTTTACCGGTATGGGTGAACTGATCTCCCAGATCAGCGAGTCCGCGACCGTTGTGGCCTCGGCGATTGAGGAGCAGAGCGTGGCGTCAAGAGAGATCGCCGTCAGTGCCGAGAAAGCCTCGGGCGGGACGAGCGGCGTTGCCAATAACGTGCATGAGATCAATCAGGGTGTCGGGCAGGTCGACCAGGCCGCGGGTGATGTGCTCGATGTAACAGGCCGCCTGTCCGATCAGTCCCTCGAGAAGGTGAACGCGCTTCTTGCCAAGATGAACGGATTCATGGAAGAGCTGAAGAAGATTGCGTGATTTGACCGGTTTCAGTTCTCGAGGGGATTTTCTTCCAGGCCGTCAACATGTGCTTCGGTGATGTGTCCGCTCATGATGTCGGGGTCGTATTGGACGATTTTTGCCCGTTCCATCATTTTTTTAAGGCAGCCGTGACCCGCAGCCCTGTGACCTTCTTCGGTCGCTGCGGCCCTGAAATAGAGCATGACGAACTCCCGCACGGCTGAGGTCAGGGAGGAATTCCTGTCTTTACATCTTTCTATCAGCGCACAGAGGTCGTGAACTGTGCATTTTTCACGGGTTGCAATTTCCTGTATCCCTGACCATGTCTGAGGTTCCAGGCGTATTGATGTCCTGCGGTCGGAAAGATTTATGTTTTTACTTACAAGGGTCGATTCGTATTCTTTGTTGTTGCAACTCATTTTCATTTTAATCTTTGTTTTCCCTTTTGATCTGCGTTTTTTATATTTGGTTGAGGACGTCCTTGCGGAATGATTCCATACGCGCATCGACCTCTTCGATCAGGTGGAAGGGGACGAGCATCTTCATGAGCGCGGATTCGAAGCATTCCTTGAAGGCATCAAAATGCGTATCGTTGAGGCCGCCGATTGCCACCAGATGGGCGTGCCGGGCGCTGATGAAATCCTCGCCTGAGCATGGGTTGTCTCCGAAGGCAAATGTCAGGAAATAATGAACTTTTTTTGTTTGTGACTGTAGATAGTGTAGTCACAAGATTTCGAATATGAGAGAATCGTATCAGCACGCAAGG
>CAZKGT010000046.1:0-13822 GCA_964552285.1 uncultured Pseudobdellovibrionaceae bacterium
TTGCGTGCTGATACGATTCTCTCATATTCGAAATCTTGTGACTACACTATCTAGGGGATTTTGATTGCATTTTTTTTGGCCCTGTGTCTTAAGTGGTCGGATCATGATTGAGAACGGCACCGCATATTTCACGTTCAACGCAGCAGCATCTTGCGCCGCTGCGGCCGCCGCCGCTGCCGCCGCCCGGTAGGCGGGCATATATTCATGACATAGCGCAAAAGGCGCGTTTCCAAAAAAGAACTTCTCCAAACTTCAAATCGCCCTTATAAGGTTGCAGGCCTTGTATGGGGCCAGAGGGTAAACAAATGACAAATGTAATCGCACTGAAACAAGAGGGCCAAATGGCTGATAACGACACTTCACTCCTGACCCGCCAGATGCTAGGCGTGATACGGCACAATCCCGGCGCGGAGTTGGCTGCTTATGCGCGGACCAAGGAAGGAATTATTTCACTGGCGGTCGGTGAGAGCGACCTGTCATCCCCGGATTTTATCATGGATGCGGGCCGTCGGTGCCTTGAAGAGGGCAAGACCTTTTATACCCCTGCGCTGGGCTGGCCGGAGCTGCGGCAGGAGCTTGCCGATTATCACCGCCGGGTTTATGACGTCGATCTGCCGTTCAAGCGCTTTGCCGTGACGCCGTCCGGCAGCATGGCTGTTCACCTGGCTTTTACCGCCCTGTTCGACAAGGGCGACGAGGTTGTCGTCGTCAGTCCGCTATGGCGCAACATTTTCTGCTCGATGGAGATGCAGGAGGTTGATATCCGCGAGGTGTCCCTCGATGTTGATGAGGAGTCATGGCATCTTGATCTCGATAAGCTGTTTGCCGCCGTGACGCCGAATACCAAGGCAATCATTCTGAACTCCCCGAACAATCCGACTGGCTGGGTGATGCCGCAGGACCAGATAGACGCCCTGATGCAGTTCACAAGGGAGCGCGGGATCTGGGTTGTTTCGGACGAGGTCTATACGCGGATGGTTTTCGGGGAAACGGCGGCGCCGAGTTTCCTGAAGGCCGAAAAGCCGGGAGACAGGCTCATTATCGTCAACAGCTTTTCCAAGAACTGGCTGATGACCGGCTGGCGGCTGGGGTGGCTGATCGTGCCGGAGGAAATGGAAATGCATTTCTACGATCTCATGCAGTATAGCAGCATGTGTCCCTCTTCCTTTGCGCAGGCTGCCGGGATTACCGCGCTGCGGGACGGGGAGGAATTCCTGATGGCGCAGAACGAGCACTATGCCCGTAACGTCGATATTTTATCGGAAGCCTATGAGCGGATCGGCGGCATCAAGTACACGCGTACGCCTTCGGGCATATACAGCTTCTTCTCTGTTGAAGGTGAAAAAGACGATATGGCGCTGTGCCGCCGTATTGTTGACGAAGGCGGGTTGTTCCTTGCTCCGGGCTGTTCTTTCGGCACGGGCGGCAAAAGTTATGTGCGCTTGTGTTTTGCCGTTTCGGAGGATAGGCTCAGAGAAGCGCTTACGCGTCTGGAAAGTGTACTGAAACAATAAAATATTGAGCAGTGGGGAAAGTATTTTATTTTGTAACGCCTCCATCTCTGGAGTTTAAAAGGGTTGTATGGGAGCAAGGGGAAGCCAGCTTTAAATACGGCCCGAAAGGGAAAGACGGGGTTACCGAAAGTCTTACCCAACAAGAACTGAGAGACAGGTTGGAGGGCCCGTATTTCTCTATCGGAAGGGAAATTAACGTCCGTCCGGCAGTTACGGTGTTGCTTGAAGGCGTCTTTATTTCCGACCGGGAGTTGATCAGGGGTTTGAATAGATATAAAGCTCTTGTGCCGACCAGGTAGAAAAGATGCGAGGTTATTTCGGGATAGGCGTGGAAGGGATCAGCAAGGGGGCCAACGTCGGCAATCTTGTGCGCTCCGCACATGCGTTTGAGGCGAGCTTTTTCTTTACTATTGCGCCGTGCGTGAATGTCCGGGAGATGCGGGTATCCGATACGGCGGATTCCTTTGATCACATGCCCTATTACCAGTATGAGAGCGTGGAAGCGCTCGACCTGCCCAAAGGCTGCCAACTGGTCGGCGTTGAGTTTATCGAGGACTCTGTCGAGCTTCCCAGTTTCCGCCATCCGACACGGGCGGCCTATGTGCTGGGGCCGGAGATGGGGAGTCTGTCACCGGAGTTGCAGTCGCGCTGCGATCATATCGTCAAAATCCCGATGAAGTTCTGCATTAATGTCGGGGTTGCCGGTGCGCTGGTGATGTACGACCGGATGATATCGACGAGCCGCTTTTCCAAACGCCCGGTCAAACCCGGCGGACAGATCGAACCCCAGAAGCCGCACAAGCACGGCCAGCGCCGGAAAGTCTCCTGATACCCCTTCAATTTCGGTATTTCGGTGACAGGATACAAATTAACGATTTAATTTGTATCCTGTCACCGAAATAGGGGCGAATTAGAGGGTTTAGCGGATGAAAATGTTCAGGAGGGCCATTGCCCCTGTAAACCGGATCGGGGCCTGTGTGACGGTCAGGCACAGGCAGCCGACGCCGTCTGCAACGGGGCGGTGGTGTGTTTCCGTTTCATAGACGGTCAGGTCGCCGCGCTCATAATGGCCGGTTTCATCGGTATAGCCGCCTTCAAGAACCAGTGTCATTTCCGCGCCCTGATGGCTGTGCGCGGCGACGGTTGTTCCTGGGGCCATGCGGATCAGGCGGGCGCGGCTTCGGTTTTTGCTGATCATGACGTCATGGATTTCCATGCCGGGCAGCGATTTGTTCCATTTGATCGGTACACCTGGGCGGTGTGAAAGATAGCGGCAGATGGGCCTTGGCAACGGCAGGCTTTCCGGAAATCCTGTGTCATCGGACATATAGGAATTTTGCTGGTCGGCAAACTCGTCGATCCGGTCAAGCACGCTCTGAAGCGAAGATTCCATCATGCTGATCGGCTCGCAGCATTCCTGAACGAGGATCCCTCCCAGTTCTTCGCACTCGGAGACAAACCGGCGCGCTTTCGGCGAGAGGGTCAGGTGCGAAGCCACAACCAGCGAGGCCGCCTCATCCAGCGTACCGGCGGCGTAATCCACCAGAAGCGCACAGTAATCGTTCTCGGCCAGAACCCTTGTCATGCCAATTTTCCTCCCAGTTCGCTGCGCAGGCGCTCGAGGGCCAGTCTTATCCGGGATTTGACCGTTCCAAGGGGCAGGTTTTCCTCTTCGGCGATTTTATGGTGCGTCTTGTCTTCGAAATAGGCTTTGCGGATAACGTCCGCCTGATCGGGCGGCAGGGTGTCCAGCGCCTTTGCAATGCGCCGCGCATCCTCCGCTTTTTCAAAATGATCGGAAGGCAGGTCATTACCGCCGCCGACGAAGAGCGGATCGTTACGGTCCGGCTCGGGCCGGTTGTCCTTTCGCAAGGCGTCAATCCGCTTGTTACGGGCGATGGTGAAAATCCATGTGCTGGCAGCGGCTTTTTCCGGGTTGTATAACGGCGCCCGCTGCCAGACGGTCAGCATGGCCTCCTGCGCCAGTTCATCGGCCTGATCTTCGGGTGCGCCGCTTTTCATCAGGAAGGATTTGATTCGCGGCGCAAAATGCTCGAACAAGGAAATGAAGGCCTGCCGGTCTTTGTTTTCGGCAACCGCGGTGAGTAATTCTTCATGCGAGCGCGGGCCGGTATCCCCGGGGATACCGGCGGGCGCTGCTGATCCGATTTTCGCGTTGCTGTAAGCCATAACCGCATTTAGGAACATATCCGGCATGCGGTAAAGACAAAAATCGGAGGGCGCGATTGTATGCGTATTCATGGGGGTTGCCGGACTTTGTAAAATACTCTTTTAAAAGTTATACGCAGCCGGAAACGCGCAAGATCATAATTTTTTTTTGTCCTTTAGGCATTGATGGTCTAGGATATTCATCGTGTATTCGCAAAATATGCTGGGGACTCTGACCTAATTCTTACATCTTTCAAGGTAGATATCATGCACCGGGCGATACGATTCTTTGTTTTGCTTTTTCCCTGTCTGTTTTTTGTTTCTTCCGCGCAGGCCAGTGAGCCGCGGCTGATTGCAACGCACGGGGACTGGTCGGCCTATGTGTTTACGGAGAACGGCAACAAGGTTTGTTATATGGCCAGCCAGCCGAAAAAGGCTGAAGGCAACTATACCCGCAGGGGAGAGATTTTTGCGCTGATTACGCACCGTCCCGCGGAAGGGACGAAGAACGTTTTCAGCTATATCGCCGGGTATCCATACAAAGCCGGAAGTGATGTGTCGGTGAAAATCGGCAGCAAGAAATTTACATTGTTCACGCAGGATGAAACGGCGTGGACGCCGGATTCTGAAACGGATGCGGCTTTGGCGCAGGCCATACGGGCAGGTTCTTCCATGATTGTAAATGGGACTTCAGGTCGTGGAACGCTGACCACCGATACGTTCGGTCTTCGTGGATCGGGTAAGGCGCATGACGCAATCTCCAAGGAATGTGGTGTAAAATAACCATAGGGACCAGAAACCGATGAAATATATCGAAGTATCACGCAAAATTAACCTCGAGAAAAAAGTGACGCCGGCCGATCTCAAAAAGGCACTGGTTGACCGGCTTGACAAAATTATTGAGATTGAAAATGTTTCCGATGGTGAAATAGAGTTCAAGGTGACGGGTACGACGGGCGCGCCGTCAAGTATTACGCGCCATGCCAGGATTGAGCTGGATGTCGAGATCCATTTCGAAAACAAACTGGCAAGGATTATTATTTCCGGGTCGGCCCGCGCGGCCAGGTCGATGTCGCTGTTTTACTGTTTCCTGTTCCTGATGTTCCTGCTGGTCGGCTTGCTGCCGGGTTCCATTGAGAGCGGTCCAGACAGCGGCCCTATTGATGTTCTGGTCTTCCTGATTTTCGGTATTTTCATTATTTATGATATAAATAAGAAGCTTGAGGAGCCGAAGGGGGTTCTGGAAGCTGCGCTGCAGTCTCTTGATACTGAGTTCGGCTAAGAATTCATCAACAACCAACCTGCTTGTATACGCATCTGGAATATTGGATTTCATCAGCAGCTGTGCTATTGCGCATGATCGTGGGACGTTTCATACACTACGGAGAAAAAGTGGCCCGGTTCGGAAAGGGTATTTTCGACAAGGCCGGAGTGTTGATGCATAAGAAATCGGAAACGGCGGAAATGACGACACCGCTGCGCCATGCCCGGGACCGGGTGGTTGGCGCGGTTGTTTTTGTGCTGGGCCGGCTGTGCAGGTTGCGCCTGCGTCATATCCTGACGCGCCGCGGCGGCCTGCGTGTGCGGGTGGTGGCCATGCCGTTTGCTATCGTGTTTGCCGCCCTGTTTTCGCTGGGCTCGTTTTCATCGGATACAAGGGCCTATTCCGTCAACGAGATGACACTTGTCGACAAGATCGGCTCGGAGCGTTTGATCTCCGCGCATCAGGTTCCGGGGACGGCTGTTGTTGAAGAGGCGCCAGTTGCAGCACGGCCGGATAAAAAACTTGCCTTGGCCATGGCGCAGCCACCCGAAAAAATCGCTTTGCCGGAGCCAAAGCCGAAAGAAAAAAGCATGACGATCGGCAAGGGCGATACGTTGGCGGCCGTTCTTCAGAAGGCGGGGCTTTCAGGGGGAGAGGCGTACAAGACTGTTGAAGCAGCCAGCGAACATTTTGATCCCAGAAAGATAAGGCCGGGCCAAGCTGTGCATGTCCGCTTTGATCCTGCTGGCGATGGGTACCGTTTTGCGGAAATGAAACTGGCGCTTGATCCGGTGCGCGCGGTGGTTGTCTCGAAAAAGGAAGATGGCGGTGAGCTGGATGCCGGGCTGTTTGAAAAGCCGGTGAAAGAGCAGTTTCGCAGCGGCACGGCGACGATTGAGACATCTCTTTACGGTTCCGCCGCCCGGGCGGGCATTCCGAGCCATGTGATTGCCGAGACGATCCGGGTTTATTCCTGGGATGTCGATTTCCAGCGTGATATCCGCCAGGGCGATTCTCTTGAAGTTCTTTACAGCGTGATTGAAACGGAAGATGGCGAGTTCGTACGCTATGGCGACATTTACTACGCCGATCTGGCTGTCGGCGGAAAGTCCAAGCCGGTTTACCGTTTTGAGATGAAGGGCGGGGACGTTGACTATTTCGAGGCTGACGGGCGCAGTGTTCGCAAGGCGCTAATGAAAACGCCGGTTGACGGTGCGCGTATTTCCTCAGGCTTTGGCATGCGCAAACACCCGGTTCTGGGCTACAGCAAGATGCATAAAGGCATGGATTTCGCAGCGCCGACAGGAACGCCGATTTATGCGGCCGGGGACGGTGTTGTCGAGAAGGCCGGACGCTGGAGTTCTTTCGGGAATTACGTTCGCATCCGGCACAATGCGGGCCTGAAAACGGCCTATGCGCACCTGAATAAAATCGGCAAGGGCATCAGCCCCGGTGTTCGCGTCAAGCAGGGACAGGTTATCGGCACGGTCGGAACGACCGGTCGTTCCACGGGCCCGCACCTGCATTATGAGGTTCACGTTAACGGCAGGCAGGTTAATCCCGCGACAGTCAAGTTGCCGAAGGGTGAGACACTGACGGGCACTGAACTGGCAGCGTTCAAGGCACAGGCCAAAAAAATGGACCAGCAATATGCGCTGATCAGCGGCAATGCAAAATTTGCTCAGGCCGGGCAGGTTGAACAATGAGGCCGGTTATTTTTGCCTTTGTGTTATGCCTTCTGGCCGGGAAGGCCGGCGCTGCCGAAGTCAGCCAGCCCTTTAATCATATTAGCGGCCGTGACCTGATGAATTTTTGCAGCGGCAGGTTCGATGTCGATTACGGTTATTGCGCCGGGTACATGTCGGCTTTATCCGAGATTCTGATTGATCATAAGCTCTACGGGATGCAGCCCTGCAATCACGGACCGGTTCGCAGCCAGCAACTGATGGAACTTACCCGTGAATATTTCAGGCAAAATCCGGATGATATGAACGGTCCGGCGAGTGTGGCCGCTGTGAAAGCGATTACGCGCTCTTTCCCCTGTTTTTAGGCTTACGCAGAAATCTCAGCCAGTAAACCGCAATCAAAATGACTGCCATCGAGAACCAGAAGCAGGCATAGGCGAAATGGTTGTTGTTCGGCCGCCATTGCTTTGTTGACGGGACGGGGTAGGCGGCCTCATTGGCCGTGTGCTCTGCATACAGAATGACAGGGGCGGGTTTGTCCAGGTTTTTTGCCTGCGCAATCTGTTCGAGATCGATCCTGTACCAGTCATTTGTTTGCGGCGCGTTGTTCGGGATAAAGGGGTTGGCGCGTTCCGGCTGCCTGAACAGGCCGGTAATCGTGAGCGTTCCGCCGACAAGGCTTTCCGGGCGCGTGTTCGGGGTTTTAAGCTCAAGCGGCACCCAGCCGCGGTTGATGAGGATCGTTCCGCCCTCTTCCAGCTCGAAGGGGGTCAGGATATGATATCCGGGCCGGCCGTCCAGTGTGCGCGGGGCCAGCGGGATTTCACGCAAATGCAGGAAGCGGCCCCTGACTGCGCCGCGGACGAAATGCAGATCCTTTGCACGAAAATCTTCGTAGCGCAGACGGTTTTCCAGAGGATTGCGCGCATATTCGGCTTCAAGGCGTTCCAGAATAACGCGCTTCCATTCCAGCCGATAAAGCTGCCATGTGCCGAGCGAGCACAGGATCGTAAGACTCAGAAGGGTGAAGAGGGTTGCCCATAAAGGGAATTTCATTCCCAGTCTCCCGGCCGGTGTTTGTATTGCAAGGCAATGATATAGGATTTCAATGGGCGCAGGGAACCGAGCGTGAGGCCAATGGCGACGATGCTCCAGAGAGCGCCATGGACCCATAAGGGCGGATGGACGAGCGCCTCAAAGGCCAGCGCCAGCGGAACCAGCAGGGCGCCCAGTACGAAAATCAGAAACACGGCTGGGCCGTCTGCGCTGTCGCAGCGGGAAAGCGAAAGGCCGCAGGCGCTGCATTTTTCCTGCACGGCAACGCTGAGGCCTTGTTTGTAGAGCGGGCCTTTACCGCATCTTGGGCATTTGCAGGCAAGGCTTTGTTTCAGGGTTTCCGAGAAAGACGCGCCGGGCATCAAAGGCCCCTTATCCCGCACCCACGCCGACTGCGTTGCCCCACCAGTAAATGGCGACGAACAGGAACAGCCAGACGACGTCGACGAAGTGCCAGTACCAGGCGGCGGCCTCAAAGCCGAAATGGCTGTCCGGGGTGAAATGGCCTTTAAGGGCGCGAAGCCAGCAGACGAAGAGAAAAATACTGCCGATAAAAACGTGAAAGCCGTGGAAACCCGTGGCCATATAGAAGGTCGACGGGTAGATGCCTTCGGTGAAGCCGTAATGCGCGTGGCTGTATTCGTAGATTTGGAAGCACAGGAAGAAAAGACCGAGAAGCCAGCTAATTGCGATGGCCTTGGCGGCTTCGCCGTTTTTGCCTTCCAGCAGAGCATGGTGTGCCCATGTCACGGTGCAGCCCGAAAGCAGCAGGATCATAGTCATCAGGAAGGGTAGGCCGAAGGGCCCGAAAACCTCGTGAATATTTTCCGGCGGCCAGACACCGCCGGTGTGTTCGACGCGCAGGAACTGCTTGGCTTCGCCTGCGAACAGGCTGGCATCGAAAAACGCCCAGAAGAAAGCGACGAAGAACATCACTTCCGAGGCGATAAACAGCGCCATGCCGTAGCGCAGGCCGACTTCCGTGACCTTGTTGTGCACTTTTTCGGTGACGGCCTCGAATATTACGTCTTTCCACCAGAAGAACATAACGGCCAGTACGCCCAGAAGGCCCAGCAGGACGCCCTTGATGCCGATAGGGAATCCGCCGATTTTGACCTCATGCATGAACAGGACGGCGCCCGCGGCCAAAAGCCCTGCAGCCAGCGAGCCCAGCAGCGGCCAGATGCTCGGCCGGACGAGGTGATAGGGATGGGGCTTCCCGGTTGTGCCGTATTCGATTTTGTCTGCCATGATCCGGCGGTCCTGCCTTGTTGTTAGCGCCTAATTGTTGTCCTGATTGTAAAACGCTTCGAGCGCCTTCTCAAGCGCCGGGGAGTCGGTTTTGAAGAAAGTATAGGAAAGGGTAATGGTTGTCACGTCTTCCATATTCGGATCGTTATCCATGGCCGGATCGACGTAAAAAACCACCGGCATTGAAACGCTCTGGCCGGGATTGAGGACCTGTTCGCCAAAGCAAAAACACTGGGTCTTGTGAAAGTATTTCCCGGCCTTGGCCGGTGTGACGTTATAGATGGCCGTGCCGGCGACGGGCTCTTTGGCGTTGTTTCGCGCGTGGTAGCTGATGAGGGCATCCTGACCGAGCTTAACCTCTACCTCCCGCTGGTCCGGCCCGAAATCCCAGGGCAGGCTGCGGTTCGTATCGGTGATGAACTTGACGGTGACGGTGCGGTCCAGAACCACATCCGGCAGGCTTTGCGAAATTTGTGTCGTGCCGCCAAAGCCGGTAACACGGCAGAACAGGTTATAAAGCGGAACGGAAGCGAAGGATAACGCCAGCATGCCCGCCACCACGGCAAGGACGGCAAGGCCGGTAAGTTTATTGCGGCAATCAGCGGTGTTCATGGGAGAAGACTACAATCTACTCTTCCTGGGAAGAATAGATCACCATGCTTTCTCTGGCCTCGGCGTGCTTGCTCAGGACATCCGTCAGGGGCTTGATGTAGGTTTCCCGGCGGGCGTCGAATTTTTCCCGCGATTCAAAGTGGGAAAGGATGTAGCTGCGGCGTTGTTCGTGCAGGTCGTAATAGTCGAACATGTCATCCGTGAAGTTGCCGTAGAGCTTTTCCGCGGACAGGTTGTCGTCAGCCTGTGCAGGCTGCGCGACGGCGGCCAGCAGACCGGCAACGAAGAAGAGAGTGATGTATCTCGAAATGTATCTGATCATGGAACCAACCCCGGAATCATCTCCTGACTGTTTCCAGTATACATCGAACCGGCTGTAATTTTTAAGATTTATATTTTGATATTTTTGCGGAAGACAATTTCGTCAGCATAATCCTCGTTCACATCACTGATGCGGCCGGCTTCGCGGAAGCCCCATTTTTTGTGCCAGTATTGCGGTTCGGGCTCGTTTTCCTGACTTGAACTGAGGATGAATTTCCCGCCTTCCGAGGCCGTCCGTTCTTCCAGAAAGTTCAGCAGGGCCTTGCCGATGCCTTGTGCCCGCAGGTCTTTTTCAACATAGATCAGGCCGATATAAGGCAGGCGCGCAAAAAAGCGGTCGACGCGCATATAGCCGACCGGTTTGCCCTCATGCTCGGCGATAAAAATTTCACTCATTTCGATTTTATAGCGCAGGCGCTTTTCCCCCTGCGGGGCGAGCTGAAAGTCCTTGTCGATATTCCAGCAATAATCGAAATCGTCATCCGTGGCGAAACGTATTGTCGTCATTGGTACTTTTTCTAACCTGCGCCGCCGATGCGGACCATGGAAATGATCCAGATCAGGGCAATAAACGCGAGAATGGCGCCAAGCACGGCGAAGTTTTTGGCGCGTTTTGTTTTGTGAAGTTCACTAAGCGGCATCGATCATCATCGCAAGAAAGAGGGCAAAAAGGTAAAACACCGAATATCCAAACATTAATCTGGCACTTTTGCGGCTTTCGTCAAGCAAAGTCCGCATGGCGGACAGGATAAAAAGAAAACCAAGGATAAGGGCTGCTAAGCCGTAAACAGATCCGGAAAATCCCAAAGCCCACGGGGCGAGCGTCAGCGGCAGAAGGATCAGCGTATAGGCCAGCATCTGGATTTTGGTGGCTTTTTCCCCTGCGACGACGGGCAGCATCGGGATGTTTGCGCGCTTGTAATCCTCGTTGGCGAACAGCGCCAGCGCCCAGAAATGCGGCGGGGTCCAGAAGAATATAATGGCAAACAGGAGGACGGAGGCCAGGGAAATATCGCCGGTAACGGCGGCCCAGCCGATCATCGGCGGGAAGGCGCCTGCTGCGCCGCCAATGACGATATTCTGCGGCGTGCGGCGTTTCAGCCAGATCGTGTAGACAAACACATAGAAAAAACTGGCAAAGGCGAGCAGGGCGGCGGCGGTCCAGTTGAGGGCAAGGCCCATAATCATCACTGAAAACAGGGTCAGGATCACGGCAAAGCCGAGCGCGTCTTCCGGTTCGATCCGGCCTGCCGGGATCGGGCGGTTTTTTGTGCGGTTCATGACGGCGTCGATATCGCGGTCGTACCACATATTGACGGCGCCTGCCGCGCCTGCGCCGATGGCAATGCAGAGAACGGCAACGGCGGCCAGCAGGGGATGCATATCTGAAAATCCGGGTGCAACCCACATGCCGGCAAGGCCCGTAAAGACGACGAGGCTCATCACGCGCGGTTTCAGCAGGGCGATAAAATCGCGTACGCGGGTTTCATTGGCGGTGTTTATGCTATCGGCGGTCAGGTCGCTCATGCCGTTTTGGTAGCACGGCGGAGGCAGGGCAGGCAAAGGAAAAGTCTATTGGGCTTTGCCGGAAATCAGCCGGTAAAGATTTGCAGCTTTCTCGTAATCAAGATCGGCTCTGACCATATGATGGAAGAGCATTCCCGCTTCGGCGGGGCTGTCGGCAAAATAGCGGGAGAAAAGACTGGTAAAATTGTCCCATGCGACGTGTGCCGGTTTGTGGTCTTGGGAAAATATGTCGCGCTTCTCAAGCTCGTTGGCGCTGGAGAAAAAGTTGAAGGCCAGGGTCAGGGCGCAGGCCGGGCCGCCAGGTTTCTCGTAGACTTTTTTCAGCACGCCCTCCATCAGCGCGCAGACTTTTTGCCGGAAGGTGACGTTTTTAAATAGCCGTGCTTCCAGAATAATAATCGAGGTCCAGTGATGGGTTCGGTAAAGATCTTCTTCGGCCAGTTTTTCCAGATGCTGCATCAGGTGGGGGATGTCCCTGGGGTTTCGGGCCGAGCTGTAAATTCCGGCCATAATCGATTCATCGCTCAGGCTGGCCGGACCTGGGGCGTTTCTTTCTATATTTGCGGGCATGGGAGCCTCCCTGTGTACGCTATTCATTGGCCGGTGCAGATTAACGCAGAGGTTTGTATCAGGCCGCTTTTGCACCGGGAGAGGGGACTGAGGCATTGAAAGAAGGCGTTGCTGCGGGCGCGGCAACCGGAGAAATTTTCTTCGCCATGGAGGCGATTTGTTCTTTTGCTTCGCCAAAGAGAATTATTTTTGCCGGAGCTTTTGGCTTTGTGAGGGCATTGTCTATTTGCGCGATCTGGCTGATAGCGTTTTTGACAGCGGGGTCTTTGACCATTTTCTCCGAGAGCTTTGTCTGGAGGTCCGAAAACCAGTTATTGAACGGGAGCTTTCCTTTTTCGCGGAGCGCCGTTTCGTCTTCCATCAGGAAATAAGCCAGCACAGGATCCGTATCGATTAATGATTCTATATTCTTCAGGCGTTCGATCGCGGCCAGTTCCGCTTCGGACGGCGGGTTGAGATCCAGGCTGTCGATGCCGGTTTCGCTGTCCTGATCCTGATCTGTTTGCGCAGATACCTCGTCGTCATTCGCATGGGCACCTGTGATAGACCCACCATTGGCCATGTAGAGCTGCATGCAATCGGTCCGGCCGAATATGTGCGTAACGCCATTCATGCCGCATTTTTAGCACGGTCCGGAGAAAGAAAACAAATTTGTGCTATTTTTCCTATATATAACAGCTAGTTATGACCGATAAAGCTTGGGCCTACTTTGCAGGGGAGGATTTCGAGATTTTCCCAGACTTTGCCGGTCATATAGGGCTCTTTCTGCAGCCATTCGTCGAGGGCGTCCAAGGTTGGGAAGTCGACGATCATGACGGAGCCGCACATATTGCCCTCTTCGTTGAGGATTGCGGTGCCCATGATCTGTTCGCCGCGGGCGGCAGCTTCATCGCTGAGGGCGATATGACGGTCGCGGGCGGCCAGCCTGCGGTTTAAGGCTTCTGTGTCCGTGCCGTCGCGGGCGATAATGACAAACTGCATGTTTGGCTCCTACTTCCTGACGCTCCATTTCATATCGTCATATGAGTAGGTGTAGATGTTCCCGGTCCTGCGATCAAGCAGGCGGCAGAAAACAAAGTAGTCCAGTTCCTCATAATATTCGCCGCGCTTGTTGGTATAGGTGCGGCGGTCCTGAGTTACAAAGGTTTCGGGGAAAGGATTATTGCCAACGCTCAGTTTTTTTCCGTTCGGCAGCGTATCGCGCAGGGTGATGTTTCTCAGCCGGATATTGCCAGTGTCCTGCAGGATGCGCTCCCGGTTCATTTCGCAGATTTGTATGGAATTGTTCAGATCGATTTTTCCGAACAGGTGGTAGCCCATCGAATAAAAAGGCCACTGTATCAGCACCGCTATATTGATGCAGGTGATAACGCCGATCATGAACATGGTCGTATCCGTACGCATTTTGATGACGGCCCTGAGCAGGAGGAAGATGACGATCAGGGACGGAATAACGATGGCCGGGGTAAGCAGGAAGAGATTGCCAAAATGGACCGGCAGGCCGCGGAACGCCCATGCAAAATAAAACCCGAACAGGCCGGCTGTGACAAGGATCAGGGCATAGGTAACGGTGCGTTGTCTCCTGTCGGTCGGGTCGATACGGATTGAGGAAAGGGAATCTCTTATCTTCAGGGAATAGGAGATCATCTCCTCTTCCGTGAGTTTTTCTTTCCTGGCCTTTTTGATGTGCTCTTTATTTGCCACGGCTTATAACTGCGAAAAAATAAAAAAACCAACGCAGTATAATCTCATAAAAAACGTGTTTTGTCTTTTATTAGGTTATTTCATCTTCGGCTGGATACACACTACCGGACTCTGCATCAGAACACATTGACAGGCAAAGGTTTACTGGG
>CAZKGT010000047.1:0-13744 GCA_964552285.1 uncultured Pseudobdellovibrionaceae bacterium
ATTACAGAGCTTGATCTGATTGCTCCGGCTGCGGGTGACGGCGTTTCGGTTGATCTTACCGAAGCTCCCGTTGAAACGGCAGAGGTTGATGTTGTTGAGGTTGATGAAGTGCCCGCACTGCCGCCCGAGCCGCCTGTGGATGAGATGGGTTCTGCTCCCATGCCGGGAAACAGTAAGGTTGTTTCAGGTAAGGTATCGGTTCCCTCTACGGCTGAAAGCGGGGAGGTGCGCGCAGAAGGTGTTACGCAGTCCGAAGAACCTGTTGAGAATATCTATTACGATTCGGTGACACTGCCGCCTTCCGGTCCGATGGCGCAAAAAACAGGGCCAAGAAAGGCCAACCCGAGAACGGAGCCGGCGTCAAAATATGTTGTGGTAAGCAAAGACAGTGAAAGTAACGAGCCCGAGGCGCTCCTTGTCGCGGCCAGCCGTGCTTTGAAGCTGGGGCGCTATGATTCGGCGCTGGATATGTTTGACCGCCTTTATAAAAAGAACAAAAGGGATCCGCGCATTCTGATGGGGCGCGCGCTCTCCCTCCAGCATGTCGGGCGCGCTGAGGCGGCCGTTCAGGCATACGAGGAAATGTTGAACCTGTACCCTGACAACGAAGATGCCATGGTAAATATGCTGGGTCTTGTGAAGTCGCAATACCCGTCTGTTGCTTTACGCCGTCTTCTGGATCTGAGGGAAAAGGCCCCGAATAACGCAGGTCTTGCAGCGCAGATCGGCCTGACCCATGCGGAGCTTGGCAACATGGAGGACGCGCTCCAGTATCTCGGCATTGCCGCAAGCGTTCAGCCCTCGAATGCATCGCATGTTTTCAACATGGCTGTGATCCTGGATCGGATGGGGCAGGCGGATCAGGCGGTGAAATATTACGAGCGCGCGCTTGAGATTGATCTGACGCAAAGCGGCGGGCAGAAAATTCCCCGCGATGCCATTTATGACCGCCTGTCCAGACTGCGCCGTCAGTAGTCGTGTCTGCTGAGCTGATTCCCGGCGTTTCATACGACGCGGCACTTTTTTACCTGCAGATATTTTCTATAGCCTGCCTGGGACTTGTTTTTGGCAGCTTCGCAACGGCCCTGAGCCATCGCGTTCCGCGCGGCGAGACGTGGGCGGAGTTTAAAGGCAAAAAGTCACGCTCCTCATGTCCATCCTGTGGCGCGCTACTGGGTGTGCGTGATCTGGTGCCCGTTTTCTCCTGGCTGTTTTTAAGGGGCCGCTGCCGTCATTGCGGTGTAAGAATAGGCACGCGTTATCCACTCATCGAGCTTGTGACACTGGTTGCCTGTCTGTCTGCATTTGCCCTGATGGGAATGAGCGTCAAGCTGGCAATCGTGCTCTTTCTTGTGCCCTTTCTGGTGGCGTTGTCTGTGATTGATTTTGAGAAAATGATTCTTCCCAACCAGCTCGTTCTGATTACGGGCTGCCTTGGCGTGCTGTTTATCGTGGTTTCAGCCTTGCAGGATCAGAATGCGATGACCCTGCTGTGGCATGGCCTGGCGGCGATTGTCTACGGCGGGATTGCCTGGGGGCTTGAGAAAATCATGTCTGCACTGAAAAAACGTGAGGCGCTGGGGATGGGGGATATAAAATTTATGGCTGTTGCCGGTCTGTGGCTCGGGCTGGAACAGCTTCCCCTTTTCTTTCTGCTTTCTGGGTTTGCCGGCGTGATGATTGGATTTGTGTGGATGGTTGTGAAAAAGAACAATCTTTTTCCCTTTGGACCGGCATTAATCCTGTCTTTTTACACAATTTTAATCCTCAACGGGTAAACCTGAATAGGGAAGGGGAGCATTGACCAGTTACACACGATACATCATTCTATTCAGGTGATGACTTCCATTTGATTCTTATCGTTATACTGCGACAGGCCTGATAAGGAGGGCGCTTTGGATCTTACACAGCTTCTCGCGTTTACTATGCAAAACGACGCCTCGGACCTGCATCTGAGCGCGACCTCTCCCCCTATTATCCGCGTGCACGGTTTGCTCAAGCGCGTTAAGGCGGACCCGCTCAGCAGTGATGATATCCGGACGATGCTGTACTCTGTGATGACAGAAGAGCAGCGCGCCGAGTACGAAAAGAACCTGGAGCTTGATTTCGCCATTGCTTTTGGTGAAAAGGCCCGCTTCCGGGTGAACGCCTTTACCAGCCGGAATGGCGCCTGCGGCGTGTTCCGGACCATTCCTTCCGATGTTCCGACGATGGAGCAGCTCGAGCTTCCCGCTGTGATGCGGCGCTTTGCCGAACTGGAAAAGGGGATCATTCTCGTTGTCGGTCCGACCGGTAGCGGTAAGTCGACATCGCTTGCGTCGATGATCAACCATATCAACGAGACACAATCGCGCCATATCCTGACGATTGAAGATCCGGTCGAATATTTTCATTCCTCAAAGAAAAGCCTGATTAACCACCGGGAAATCGGCCCGGATACGCGCTCTTTCGCTGCGGCGCTGAAAAGCGCACTCCGTGAGGATCCGGATGTGATTCTGGTTGGTGAGATGCGGGATTACGAAACGGTGTCTCTGGCCCTGACAGCGGCAGAAACAGGGCACCTTGTTTTTGCAACGCTGCACGCAAACAGCGCATCCAAAACTATTGACCGTATTATTGACGTCTTCCCGACCGGGGATAAGGAAATGGTGCGCGCCATGCTGGCCAGTTCCCTGCAGGGCGTTATTGCCCAGACTCTTTTACGCCGTACCAGCGGCGGGCGTGTTGGTGCTTTCGAGGTGCTGGTGGGAACAAATGCCGTACGGAACCTCATCCGTGAAAACCAGATCGCGCAGGTCTACTCAATGATGCAGACGGGCTCGCGCTACGGCATGATCACTATGGAAGATGCCGTTCAGGATCTTCTTGAGGGTGGAATTATCGACAAGTCCGAGGCGCGGCGTGCGCTTCTGAAATCCTCCGACGAGGCCGGTGAGGTTGAGGATGACGACGGGGATGAGAGGGCCCCGGCCGCGCCGGTCCAGCCTTCGAAGCCTGCCGGTGGGACGAGTGACTCCGACGAAGATGGAGGGTATTCATTTTGAGTGCTCCCGTAGTCTTCTCCTATCTCAGTGCGATGAACGATCACAAGGCGAGTGATTTGTATCTGACGGTAGGATATCCGGCCACGCTAAGAACGGATAGTGCTCTGGTTAAAATCAATGATCAGCCGCTGACGAGTGAAGATATTGCAGACATAATCGCATCCATCCTGACGAACAGGCAAAAGCGTGATTTTGAAGCGCAGATGGAACTGAACACGGCTCTTGATATGGGCAAGCATGGCCGTTTCCGTGTTAATGTCATGCGCCAGCGTCAGGAGCCGGCTCTGGTTATCAGGCGTATTATCTCCAAAATCCCGTCCTTTGAGGAGCTTCGGCTTCCCGCGATTTTTGAGCCGCTTTCCATGGCGCGGCGCGGAATTGTCCTGATTACCGGTATGACGGGTTCCGGTAAGTCCACAACACTGGCCTCGATGGTTGATTACAGGAACCAGAAAGAGCAGGGGCACATCATTACAATTGAGGACCCTGTCGAATACTATCACGAACATAAGAAATGCATCGTCTCGCAGCGTGAGGTCGGCGTAGATACCGAATCATATGCCGTGGCCATGAAGAACGCCCTGCGGCAAAGGCCCGACGTTATCCTGGTGGGCGAGATCCGTGACCGTGAAGTTATGGAGCAGGCGCTTACGATTGCCGAAACGGGGCACTTGTGTCTGGCAACGCTCCACACAAACAACTCATACCAGGCGATCGAGCGTATCGTGAACTTTTTCCCGGAAGAACTTCATGCGCAGATCAGGCTAAACTTGTCTATGAACCTGCGGGCGATTGTTTCGCAGCGTTTGATTCCCTGTAAGCTCGGCGGGCAGGTGATTGCGCTTGAGGTGATGATTAACGAAGCGCTCGTGCGCGAACTTATCCACGAAGGCAAGGTCGGGAAAATCCGCGAGGTTATGGAGCAGAACAACAATCTGGGCATGTGCACGTTCGACCAGTCGCTGCTTTTGCTGTATGCGGACGGCCTGATTACCGAGGAAGTTGCCATATCCCAGGCCGATCAGCCAAGCGACATGAAAGTTAAGCTGCGGCAGGCCGCTCTGTCTTCCGGTGACGATGGGCTTAAAAGCCTGGATACGTCGCTGCTCTCTATCTCGGACTGATTTTTACGAGAGATGTATTATTTTTCAGAGTCGCAAGTTTTTCTGGTGTTCTGTGGATAAAATCGGTATCTTGATATTTAAGTCATTCCGTCACACAATTCATATGTGTGGCAAACTATATCAAAGACGCACCTAGTTATAGTCAGATCAAAAAACCTGTTCAGGATAGCATCATGCGAAAAGCATATATGACACAATTTTTGGTATGCGGGCTGGCCGCCGTACTGTTTCTTGCCGGCTGCGATCTTGCGCAGAACCATCTCAAGGTGGACCGGAGCAACAACATGGAGTTCCAGGATTACCGTGATGCGTTGGCTGCCCGGCAGCCTGAGCCTGTTCCCGAGGAGGATCTGGATCCGAGTATTCCCGGGCTTCAGCCCTATGTGGCTGATCTTTCCGGTGATCTGAAGCCGATGCCGCTTGTGTCTATCTCGGTTAACCAGACAATTCCGCTGAGGGACGCTCTTTACGAGCTTGCCATGCAGGCTGATTACGATATCGAACTGGATCCTTCTATTCGTGGGTCGGTTATTTTTACGGCGCGCGAGAAGCCCTTTGATGTCGTTATTGATAGAATCGCGAATATCGCAGGCCTGCGCTACAAGTTCGAGGATGATATTCTCCGCGTTGAGGTCGATACGCCTTACAACAAAACCTACAAGCTCGATTATCTGAGCTTTGTACGAAGCAATAACGGTTTTATCAGGAACAATATTGCTGTTGTTTCGGGCGAGGGAGCCGATACGGGGTCCGGTTTTGAGGCTACGGTTAAGGGCGAGGCGGATTTCTGGGGTGAGCTTGAAACGAACCTGACGCAAATCCTCGGTTCATCAGCCAAGGCGCTGCGGACAAGCCGCGATCCGCGCATAACGGCGACGGAAGAAAATCCTGCGCCTGTCGAGGCGACGGCTCCTGCAGGGGGGGCTGGGGAGGCCGGCGAGGGTGAGCCCAATATTGAGGTTCAGGCGCCGCAGGCCGTGCTGCGGGTTGAGTCGCTGCCGATTGATCCGGAAGGCATGGAAGATGAAGAAGATAAGGCTTATGTCGCCAGTTTCTCCCTTAACAAACAGGGCGGCATGATCTCGGTTTATGCGACAGAAAAGCAACATAAAGAGGTGATTGAGTATCTGACAGAGCTTAAGCGCTCCGTGACAACGCAGGTGCTGATCGAGGCAAAGGTGCTTGAGGTTGGCCTGACCGATGAGTTTTCTGCGGGTATTGACTGGCGCGAATTGAATCTTCTCTCTGGGGAACTGGATGTTGCTTATGCGCTGAATGCCGGTGATCTTGCCGGATCACTTATTCGGCCGGAGTTTTCGCCAGCGGCGTCAGCAACAAACACGGTGCTACAGTACATTGGAAATGATTTCTCCGCCGCCGTTGCTGCCCTGTCACGCTTTGGAACGGTTCAGGCCCTGGCCAGCCCGCGCATGACGGTTCTGAACAACCAGTCGGCCGTTATGACGGTCGCGTCCAACGAGGTTTATTTCGAGATCGATATTGATATCACGGAAGGAACAGACGGTGGCGGTGACCGTACAGAAATTGATACGGATATCCGAAATGTTCCGGAAGGTGTCCTGATTTACGTCCAGCCGTCCGTAGATATTGAGGATGAAATGATATCCATGGCGCTGCGCCCGACGATAACGCGCATCGAATCGCGTGTGCCTGATCCCGGCGTGGCGTTTGTGGTCGCCACAGCGGACATTGATGATGCGGACGCTCTTGAAAGCCTTATTTCCGAAGTGCCGGTTGTAAACGTACAGGAAATAGATTCCGTCGTCCGCATGCGGTCCGGGCAGGCACTCCTTCTTGGCGGACTGATACAGGACAGAACAGACTCCGTACAGGAATCGGTTCCCGTTCTGGGTGAGCTTCCCATTCTTGGCGGGCTGTTCCGTAACCAGATTGACTCCGTACAGAAGACGGAGCTGGTGATCCTGATTAAGGCAACGATCATTGACGGAAGCAATGTTCACGGAACCGATAAAGAGCTCTACAGAACCTTTTCACAGGATCGCAGGCCCTTCAGGCTCTAACGCTGGGAGCTTCAGGGAAAAAGAATGAATGCGCAGATTATTTCCTGGCCGCTTGTAAAATTTGTCATGCTGGCGGCATTGCGTGACCGTCTGGTTCTCTCAATGCTGCTGATTCTTCTGGTCGGGGTAAGTCTTTCCATTTTTCTGGGATCTGCCGCTATTATTGAGCAGAACAGGTTTGCCCTTGTCTTTGCGGCAGGCGGACTAAGATTTGCGGGTGTCACAGCGCTCGTGCTTTTTACCGTCTTTCATGTGCGCCGTTCTTTTGAAACCAAGGATGTTGAATATTTGCTTTCAAGGCCGGTAAGCCGCATAGCGTTTTTGGTGTCCCATTTTACGGCATTAACAATACTGGCTTTGCTTTTTGCCGTTTCTGTTTTGCTAGTGTTGTTTGGTTTGTCAGGCGGTACGTTTACAAGCGGATATTTCCTCTGGTGGGTGAGCCTGTTTGCCGAGTTTATGATCATGGCGAATATGGCGCTCTTTCTCTCTATGGTTTTGCCCAGTGCGGCGTCAGGAGCGCTTGCTGCTTTTGCTTTTTACATTCTGGGCAGGCTGGTAGGGCAGATATTCGGCATACTGGACGCGCATATAGTAGGTGAATTTGTACAAAATCTGGGGTATGGCGCGGAGTTTATTTCCTATTTTATCCCGCGCCTTGATCTGATGGCCCAGACAAGCTGGCTTGTATACGGGCCTGACCCTTCTGTGGATTGCACGTTTATCCTTTTGCGCGGCGCGTTTTTTACCCTGCTGGTGCTGGCGGCATCGATCATTGACCTTCTTCGCAGGCAATTCTGATGCAGGATGAAAAGAGAATCGTATACGGCCTGTTTGTCTTTGTTCTGGCCCTGAATATTTTATTGTGGGTTGATGCCCGTGATGTGCAGGCATCATGGGGGAACGTGCCTCCGGTTCCTTCCCGGGAAGGAGCCATAGCAGGCGGTCTCGGTGATTCCCAATATGCATACAGGGCATCGGCCATCATGCTTCAGAACCTCGGAGAAATAGGCGGGCGTACGACGAAATTCGAGGAGTATAACTATGCGGATCTGGAGAAATGGTTCTATCTTCAGGACGCACTGGATTCGACATCAAACTATATGCCCTACCTTGCCGCTCAGTACTATGGGGCCTCCAGGGACCCGGAACAGCTGGATCACGTCATCAACTACCTGTTGCATGTTGGCGTTCGGGAGGAAGGGCTGAAATGGCGGTGGCTGATGCAGGCGGCTTTCCTTGCAAAGTACGGGCAGAACGATTCTGATAAGGCGCTGGTTGTGGCAAAGAAATTGGCTGAACACCCGAAAGCTCCCGGCTGGGCCCGCAGGATGCCTGCCGTTATCCTGATGGAGCAGGGAAAAAAAGACGCCGCTTACGAAATGCTGGTCGGTCTTTTGGCCGGCGGAATCGAACATATGGACCCGACAGAGGTAAACTATATAATCGACCATATCTGCAATAAACTTCTCACGCCGGAGGAGGCCAGCGCAGACCCTATTTGTGGAGAACAGGACCATTAACCAGATAAACCTGGAGCAGATTAAGTTTTCCCTTCCCGAAATTCTCTCTCTATTCGGGTTGGCGCAGTGCCTGCTGATTATGGTCTATATGGTGCTTCGTGCGGGAAAACTTTCCAGGGCCACGCTTCCATTTGCCTATTTTCTGTTTCTGGGAACAGCCTTTTCTCTCGACTTTGCCGAGCGTTTTATCGGTGATGTGTCCGACTATTATCCGCTGCTGCAATGGATTGCCTGGTTCAGCGGGCCGCCCTTGAGTGTTCTGCTGATCATCCAGATTGCCCAGATCACCAAATTGCCGCCCTTGCGTTACTACTGGATTTTATTCCTGGTGCCGCTGGCCTTGTTTGCAGGGATCGTGCTGGCGGTTAGTGATCCCGAATGCTCATCGCCGGAAAGCTGTCCGGTTTTTATGGACTGGATGGTTCTGACGGGGTTGATTGCGGGTACCTTTAGTCTTTTGCTGGTATGGGTCAACCGCAAGATCATGGATTCGGTCCTGATCCAGAACACGGGCCGCGATCGTTACTGGCTGATTATTACCCTGATTCTCATGAATGTCCTGTTCCTGACGACGATGCTAGTGCGGCTTGGTGAGGTGCTTAGCGCAGACGAATCGATGATGCTGAGAACGGTGATCGGCATTGGATTTGTTTATGTTGCTTCAACAAGCCTTTTTCGTATATATCCCCCGGCCGTCAGGGATGTGGAGGAAAGCGGCAAGGACATGCTTTCCGATATGGAGGTCAACCTGGCCCTCGACATTGAAAAACTGATTGAGCTGGACAAGATTTACCATGAGCCGTCCTATTCGCGTACGGACCTCGCCAGAGAGCTGGGCGTGTCGGAAACGGTTGTTTCCCGTATAATAAACCTGCATTTCAAGAGAAGCTTTCCGCAATTATTAAATGAACATAGAGTTGATGATGCAAAAAGATTATTAAAAGAAACGCAGGCATCAGTAAAAACAATAGCAGAAGAAGTTGGCTTTAATTCGATTGCTTCATTTAACAGAGTATTTAAAGAAATTACCGGCTATACACCAAGTTCGATCAGAAAGGGTAATACGGAAAATAAATCCTCAAAATGAGAAGTTGAATACTCATATCCTCAATTTGAGGCTATGTAATCGTACAAATTAAGGATTCATTCAGAAAATACCCGCATTCTGGTACATGAGGCTGTAAAGAAGGTTGGGGATGGTGTAGAATCTCTTAAATGCCTTGGCTTCGGGTTCGGAGCAACTTCAACATATATATACCAGTTTTTGAGAATGATAGGAGACTTGAATATGGTTAAACACATGCAAGACCAGAAGGGTTTTACCCTTGTGGAACTGGCCGTGGTGATGATCATCATCGGCTTGCTGCTGGCCGGCATCCTGAAAGGCCAGGAAATGATCGCAAACGCACGCGTTTCTGCAACAGTTGCCCAGGTTAAGGGTATTGACGCCGCAACGACAACCTTCCGCGATATGTTCAACAGCTTTCCGGGCGATATCCTCGCAAGCCGTCTGCCGAACTGTCTTGGTCAATGTAATGTCGACGGTAACAATAACGGTATCGTCGGTGCTGTTACGACGTTTAACGCAGCTCCGCTTACTGAGCAGATTTCATTCTTCTCGCAACTAGCCGCTGCAGACCTGATCGGTGGTATTGATCCGAACGCTGGCGCTGCTTCGTGGGGCGGATGGTATCCGGCTGCCGAGCTTTCCGGTGGGGGATTCCATGTAGGATTCGCATCAGGCGGTGCTGCGCTTACTAACCAGCAGCCAGGTACGGCTGCTGCTGTGCGCCGGGGTCACTATCTGGCCCTGCATGACACGGCAGGCGGTGGTGTGAATGACACAGGTTTTATTATTCCGCAGCAGGCCTTCCGGATTGATAACAAGCTGGATGACGGTAATCCGGACGCAGGCAGTGTCCTCGGTGCGGGTTCCGGTAGCTGTGCCGCTGCTGGCCCGCCGCCGGTTTACCAGGAAGATCAGCAAGGCGCTGAATGCCATATCTATGTGCGCTTCCAGCAGTAACGAATTAATACACAAGCCCATTAAAAGGCCCGGATTTCTTCCGGGCCTTTTTTGTCTTCTTGTCATCCTGAGCGTAAGCGAAGGATCTCGGGCTTATGTCTACGCTGCCTTCTTCGCAGCTTTCCCAACCGCCTCAAGGCCGCTCTTCAGGATATCCAGCGGCATCGGCAGGATGATGGTGCTGCCTTTTGAGTTGGTGAACTCGCCGATGGTGCCAAGATAACGAAGCTGCATGGTTTCTGGACGGTTGGCCAGGATTTTTGCTGCCTCGTCGAGCTGTTTTGCGGCCTGAAATTCGCCGTCAGCGTTGATAACCTTGGCGCGCCGTTCCCGTTCGGCCTCGGCCTGCTTGGCAATGGCGCGGACCATGGTCGGGTCGATATCGACATGCTTGATCTCCACGTTCGTCACCTTGATGCCCCAGCCGTCCGTCTGGCTGTCGAGAATATCCTGCACGTCCTTGTTAAGCTGCTCGCGTTTGGACAGCATATCGTCAAGCTCATGCTTTCCCAGAACCGAGCGCAGGGTCGTTTGCGCGAGCTGGCTGGTCGCCATCTCGAAATCCTCGACCCGGTTGATGGCATAGCCCGGATTAACGACGCGGAAATAAACAACCGCGTTCACTTTCACCGACACGTTATCCTTCGAAATGACATCCTGCGAGGGAATGTCCTCCGTGCGCACCCGCATATCGACCTTGATCATCTGCTGGAAAAACAGCCAGACGAAACGCAGGCCCGGATCCTTTGCGCCGGTATATTTGCCAAGCGTATAAACAATCCCCCGCTCATATTCCATCACCATGCGGATTGACGCGACAGCGTAGATCAGCAGCAGGATCAGAACGATTCCAAAAAATTGCATGACTATTCTCCTTCCTTGGTGTCAGACACGACCGTAAGTTCCAGGTCGTTTACCGATTCAACAATCACATTTTTACCTTCCCCGATATCCAGCACATTGCCGGATACGGCCTTCCAGATTTCCCCCTGAATGCGGACGCGGCCAGATTTGCCCTCCCATTCAACAATCTCGGCCCTTCCGCCGATCATACTTTCCGTGCCGGTTTCCTGTTTGCCCCGGTTGGTGCGGCGTACGGCAAAGAACAGCCCCACCAGCAGCAAAAATTCAAAAAACGAAACCCCGAACAGCAGCCCCCAGTCGAGTGGGAAGCCGAGCGCGTTGTTGTTTCCAGTCTGGAGGATATAACCCACCATCATAGCCAGCAGCCCGTTAACCGCCAGAATGCCAAACGTTCCGGTCATAAACTCCGTCACGATCAACAAAACACCGGCGATAAATAAAAGGGGAACGATATGCTCTGCTGCGGCAAGTCCGGCCAGATGCAGCAGGAGAAGGATGCTCGCAATCATGTGTGCCTCGATCTTGTATTTGAAGAATGTCCCTATATAAACATTCTCCGCCGCCGGAGTCGATAGAGGTGAGAGTTCTCGTATTTTTGCAAAAGTATTACCATATATCCATTTTTTCTTGAAACCGAACCATTATGGTGATATAAGAATATGTAAATAAACAATAAATATGTCGGTCGTGCTGTTTTTTCTTAAAAGGAAAAAATCACATAAACAATATAACGAAGTTAGGATTGCTGCTTATAGCCGGGACTTTATTATTAAGGTCTTCGCCTTTTTCGTCTTCGTCAATATCCGGCGTTGAGAACTATGATTTCATCCCGCCGGAAAAAGACGGTCGTGTTTCCGTATCTGTAAGCGCCGAGCCGGACTTTAAGGCCATCGGCGTGCTGCGGACCCCGACCAAGCAATGTACGGCAACTCTTGTCGGCCCTGACACGATCCTGACGGCAGCGCATTGTGTCGTCGATGAACTCTCCCAAAAATTTGAATCTTCCGGAACGTTTTGCGCCGGTTATCAAAAGAACTTTTTGGGTGTGGAGAAGTGCGCTGCCGAGGCAAACGTAAGCGAGTTTGCCGTTCCCGGTAACTATGATTCAAAAAGAAAGCTGAACGACATTGCCTTTGCGCGCCTGGATCGTCCAATACGCGGCGCGCTTTCCAAAGTATTTAAGCTGCGGCCGCTTCAAAGCCACGAATACGCAAAGCTGGGCAAAGGCGGGTATGCAAAAGCCAATCAGGCCGGTTACAGCTCTGACCGTCCTGGCGAACTGACCCGTAATCAGTCTTGTGAGATTGAAGGGTACAGATACGGTAAGGTCCTGAATAGTTGTCAGACGGTTACGGGCGACTCCGGTTCCCCTGTCTATTGGGGAGCGAATGGCAGCAAGAGTATTTTTGCCGTTGTCAGCCATGCCAATTTTTCGATCAAAGGCGATTATCTGGGCGAGGCGGCGTCCCCGATAACCCAACCAATCGCAAGCGCATTCCAGAAATTCAGTGCCGGCCGTTTGAGCGGGCAATACGAGTACACGGGCGGCCCGGCCAAAGGTCTGTGGTTCCAGGGCTACAGCGCTCCTTCCCTGAACTATGCCGGGAGTTAGCCCACAGTCAGGCAATTCATGGGAAATATCCTGAGGGGCGGGCTTTAAGCCGCCTGTGCCAGCGCCTTATCCAGTTCTGCAATCAGCGCATCACCCATTTCGCCGGTTGAAACCTGCGTACATCCCTCGGCCATAATGTCGCCAGTGCGGGTGCCCTTGTTCAGGACAGATTGCACGGCGGCATCAATCCGGTCGGCAAGCTCTCCCTGATCAAGCGAATATTTCAGCGCCATCGAAAAACTGAGGATCGTCGCGAGCGGATTGGCCTTGCCTTGCCCCGCAATATCCGGGGCGGAGCCGTGGACGGGCTCGTACATGCCAGGTTTGCCGGGTTCACCAAGAGAGGCGGAGGGCAGCATCCCGAGCGAGCCGGTCAGCATCGCCGCCTCGTCGGACAGGATATCGCCGAACAGGTTGTCGGTGACGATCACGTCAAACTGGTGCGGATTGCGCAAAAGCTGCATGGCGCAGTTATCGGCATACATGTGGGTCAGATCAACATCGTTGTATTCGGCTTTGTGCAGCGCCGTGACGTCCTCGCGCCACAGGCGGCCCGATTCCATGACATTGCCTTTTTCCGCCGAACAGACTTTGTTTTGCCGCTTGCGGGCCAACTCAAACGCCACGCGGGCCACGCGCCGGATTTCGCTTGTGGTATAAACCTGCGTGTTCACACCACGGCGCTCGCCGTTGCCGAGATCCTCTATGCCGCGCGGTTCGCCGAAATACACCCCGCCGGTCAGCTCACGCACGATCAGGATATCCAGCCCCTTGATAATCTCAGGCTTCAAAGTCGAGGCATCAAGCAGCGCATCGAACACAAGGGCAGGGCGCAGGTTTGCGAATAATTCTAGATCCTTGCGCAGGCGAAGCAGCCCGGCCTCCGGGCGGATGGAATATTCCACGTCATCCCATTTCGGTCCGCCGACCGCGCCGAGCAGAACGGCGTCCGCAGCCTTGCAGGTATTGATGGCGTCGTCCGTTACCGGCACGCCGTAGGCGTCAATCGCCGCGCCGCCGACATGATCTTCCCATACCTCAAACGTCAGGTCCGCCTTGGCCTCCAGCCAGCCCATCACTTTATGCACTTCCCCCATTACCTCGGGGCCGATGCCATCACCGGGCAGGATCACCAGTTTGTATGCTTTGCCGCTCATCTTTTTGTCGTCTCTTTTCTCGTTAACGCCATAGAAGCCGCACCATAGCGGATGAAACAACCCCTTGGCTAGCCCTTACTACGTCATTGCGAGCGTAGCGAAGCAATCCAGAGTCTTCCCGGCAGCAAGATTCTGGATTGCTTCGTCGGCGTTGCCTCCTCGCAATGACGGTATGTTTCCCGTCCGGCCATAGGCTGTCATCCCGGCGAAAGCCGGGATCTAGCCCTTCAGTGCTCATAATACCCCGATCCCCGTTTTCGCGGGGATGACACAAAAATCAAAAGCATATGAAAACCCTTGATTGTCCCTTCTTTGGTCATAAACCTCCGCCTTCAGGCGGAAAAAGGCTTTA
>CAZKGT010000048.1:0-13668 GCA_964552285.1 uncultured Pseudobdellovibrionaceae bacterium
CATGGTCGCCCCGAAAGGCCCCGGCCACACGGTCCGCGGCGAATACCAGAAAGGCGGCGGCGTACCCTGCCTGTTCGCGGTCTATCAGGACGCCACCGGCAACGCCCGCGACATCGCGCTGGCCTATGCGTCCGGCGTCGGCGGCGGCAAGTCCGGCATCATCGAAACAACCTTCAAGGACGAATGCGAAACCGACCTGTTCGGCGAGCAGGCCGTTCTCTGCGGCGGTCTTTGCGCCCTGATCAAGGCTGGCTATGAAACACTGACCGAAGCGGGCTATCCGCCGGAAATGGCCTATTTCGAGTGCCTGCACGAGGTCAAGCTGATCGTCGACCTGATCTATGAAGGCGGCATGGCCAACATGCGCTACTCGATCTCCAACACCGCCGAGTTCGGCGATTACACCCGCGGGCCGCGCATTATCACGGACGAAACCAAGGCAGAGATGAAAAAGATCCTCTCCGAGATCCAGTCCGGCGCCTTTGTCGAGGAATTCATGGGCGGCAACAAGGAAGGCCTCACCCGCCTTAAAGAAATCCGCGCGGCCGAAGCCGAGCACCCGATCGAACAAACAGGCGAGGCCCTGCGCGGCATGATGCCCTGGATCGGCAAAAACAAGCTGGTGGATAAGGCGAAGAACTAAAACGCTTTCTCCTTTTTTTTACAGCATCCCGGCGAAAGCCGGGGTCCAGGCTTTCAATTTTTAAGGATCCCGGATCAAGTCCGGGATGCTTCGTAAAGGACCACAAATTACCCCCCCGAATAATTCAGGATTGATCATCCCGCAAAACCGTGTACACAATATCTTTCAATAAAACAAAAAATATCACAGGGAGATATCATGACAACACAGCACGCGGAGATCGTTGAGGATCTAGAGGATTTCGTGGGTTTTGCAGGCGGTCAATACGACCAAATTTATGAGGAAACAAAGGATTTATGCGAAGAGACAGAGCCAAGTTCCTCAAAAATTTCAAAACATTACGGCGCCCTCGCCGTTATTCAGGCCGCAATTACACGCACGCAGGAAACGCTTGAGAAAATACAGGCCATTGTTCCTGAGATTTGGGACTCGGAAAAAGGACAGGAGACATCCGTTTCCGTTCTGACAACCATATTCAACCATGTGAGGAAAGACGCAGGAGAAAAGACCTTTCTTGATCAAACACTCGGGCAGGCAAAACTCGATCTTCAGGACGCCGGAAAAGAGATCACACTCATAAACGACAACGGCGTCAAAACCGGTATTTCCCATGGTCTGGATGCACTGGACGGTTGGGCAAATGATCTTGCGGGGTTTGACGAGGTCAGAAAAGCCACACCGGGGAGCGGCCAGATTTACGTCATGTAACGCTTAATCACTGAAACTGCGCGCCGTATTTCGTGTAGTGGCCGACCACATCGCCGCTTTCCTCGCTGACAATGTCGAAAGCGCCAAAGCGGCAGGCGGCGGTGATGTTATAGGCAACATCGACCGTTTCCAGCACGCGGCGCTGATCCTCGCCGCCGAGGTCGAAAAAGCCTCTGCCGACTTCCAGAACAGGGACTTCGTCATCGACATACTGGTCGGTCAGGATACCGGCGCGGTAGAACCCGTTGATCAGATTCATAGCATTGCCGCGCTGGTCGATCCAGTCCTGCGGCTCCCAGTCTCGGGCGTCCCACTGCGTGTTGTAAGGGGTCTTGCCATCGGCAATATAACGCTTTGAAAAGTCGGTTTCTTCCCAGTGCCGGAAGCCCCAGCTGAAATACCACGGTTTCGGATCGGCCTTCGCCGCAGACGGCAGAACAACCAGCATCAAAGCCATAAATATGATGAAACTCCGCATTTTTCGCCCCTTTGATAAAATTCGATGCAGATTCAATGTCATATTAACAATTTCATGATATCCTAAAAATATGATTAACGCGATACAAACAGCACTTTCGGGCCTGATGGCCAGCAGCAAGCGGATCGAGGCCAGCGCCTCGAACATCGCAAACCTGCAGACAACCGGCTCTCTGGAAGAAGGCGGCAAAGCGCCCTACTCTGCTGTAACAACAACACAGACCGCGCAGGAAAGCGGCGGCGTAAAGGCGGAAACCGTGGAAAAAGATCCGGGATTCGTTCCGGCCTATGAGCCCGGCTCGCCTTTTGCCAACGAAGAAGGGCTGGTCGGCGCGCCCAACGTCAATCTTGCCGAAGAAGCAGTAAACATCAAATTGGCCGAAATCGCTTACAAAGCCAATCTCAAGACCATCGAAACCGTTGCAGAGCTTGAAGAAGAGCTTTTGAATACGTTCGATAAAAAAGTCTGATCAGTTCAGATCATCCTTATCCAGCCAGGGCCTTAACCCTTCGATCATCGGGCCGATCCACGGCTCGTATTTTTTCCAGCGCCCGCGTGCGCTTTTATAGATCGGCTGGCGGACCTGCGTATTGCTGGCCGTCTGGACAAGCCTTTTCGTCTTGTGAAAGGCAAGGCAGGAATCTTCCCAAGGCAACCCGCAATACTCTAAAACGCGCCGCACCTGCGCCTGCGGATCTTCCACCACGTCCTCATAGGCAACGTCCATAAACGCCCCCTCCGGCATCACCGCGCGCCAGTGATCCATCATGCCGCGGTAAAGACCGTAATAGCGGGCGACATCCTCGAAACTGTAGGTCCAGCCGTGCGCATCGGTAAAAAGCGTACAGAAAATTGACAGGCCGTTATCGACAGGGTGCCGCCGCGCATGCAGGATTTTTGCCCCCGGGAACATCAGCCTGATCAGCCCGAGAAACCGGAAATTATAGGGCATCTTGTCGGTGACATACGGCTCGCCCTTCGCAAGGGAGGCCAGCTGCTTGAGATATGATTGCCCGCGGGCCTGCAATTTCTGGCGCAGTTTTTCAGGATGGGAAGCGATATCCTCATATTCCTCGTACACACCCAGAACCGTCGGCAGGATCTGAAGCTCGCCCGCCCCGAATACTTTCGAATGGCTGGCCAGGATCTGCTCCAGCAATGTCGTGCCGGAACGCGGCATCCCGACGATAAAAACTGGCGAAGGCCCTTCCATTTCCGGCGGCTCCGGCCATTCCATTTCCGCGGGGAAGATTTTTTTCATGTACGCAAAGCGCCCTTCGACCTCTTCCCATTCAAACGGGTGAAGCTCTTTCATGACCTTTGCGCCGCGCCGATAGGCAGCGATGGCCTTTTCCGGATTGCCTGCGTTCCTGTAATGCTCGCCCCACGCATAATCAAGTTCGACCCGGTCCTGACCGGCATATCCGCCCCGGCCCTTTTCGGCCGCCTCCAGCAAACGGGCATTGTCTTCATTATGATCGCGGCGGCGCAGAACCGTCATCTGACGAACGGCTGAGGGCGAGCGGGGTTCGATTTCAAGCGCCTTTGTAAAACACTCTTCCGCCCCTTTTAAATCGCCAAGGCCGGTCAGGATATTGGCCTTCTTGCGCCAGAAATCCCCAATGCCGGGCGCCATCTCCAGCGCCTTATCGTAATCGGCAAGGGCGTCCCTCTCATAACCGAGGCGGTAGCGGACCTGCCCGCGCATCCCGAATTCCTGCGCCGTTTTCGGCTGAAATTGTTGCGCTTCCGCGTAAGCGGCTTTGGCGTTCTCAGTATCACTGCGCTTGATATAGATCGCCGACTTGGCCAGCCACGCCCGGATATCATCCTTGCGATACAGGAGCAAACGATCGAAAGCCGTCAGCGCTTCATCCTGCCTGTCGTGAATAAAGAGAAAATTTGCCTTGTTATAGAGGGCGTTCACATGGTCCGGCTTTAGCAGGATCGCCCGCTCGAAAGTTTCCAGCGCCTTTTCGCTGCGTCCCAGCGCCTGCCATATCAGCCCCTGCGTATTCAGGAAAGCCGGGTTGTCGGGCGCGACCTTCAGCGCCTTGCGCGCGAACGGTAATGCCTTTTGGGATCCCCGCCCTGCCAGTAAAGCACAGCCAGATGATGCAGCGCATGCGGATGGGACGGCTCTACCCGCAGCAAATCCTGGTAGGCCGCAACAGCGCCGCTCACATTGCCGCGCTGGTGAAGCGCCAGTGCCTGCTGATAGAGAAGCTGCGAACTGCTTTGCTGAGCGGCCTGAACCACCTCGTTCTCCCTGGTTTATACCCCTCGCCCCTGCGGGAGAGGGGTATAACAAATTACGCCGCCTTCTGCTGAGCCTGCCCCTTGGCTTCTTCAAAAGCCCATTCGAGCCACGGCAGAAGATCCTCAACATCGCCGGTCTCGATTGTGGCGCCGCACCAGATCCGCAGGCCCGGCGGGGCGTCGCGGTAGCCCGCAATATCGTAGGCCACGCCTTCAGCGTCCAGAAGCTTGGTCATGGACTTGATGAAGGCCCCCTTGGCATCATCCGGCAGGCCGTCGAACCAGCTGTCATTGACTTTCAGACAGACAGACGTTGTCGAACGCGTTTCCGGCGCTTCGGCCAGAAATTCCGCCCACGGCGTTTTGGCAACCCATTCCTCAATGGCCTTGTAATTTGCATCCGAGCGCGCAATCGTGGCCTTCAGCCCGCCAATGCTTTCCACCCAGTTCAGGGCGTCAAGACAGTCGGCTACGGCGATCATGGATGGTGTGTTAATGGTCGCGCCCTTGAAAATACCTTCATTGAGCTTGTCGCCCTTCTTGATACGGAAGATTTTCGGCATCGGCCATGAGGGGCTGTAGCTTTCGAGCCGCTCGACAGCGCGCGGGGAAAGCACCAGCATACCGTGCGCAGCCTCGCCGCCCAGAACCTTCTGCCATGACCATGTCACGACATCCAGCTTGTCCCACGGCAGGTCGTAAGCAAAAACAGCCGACGTGGCATCACAAATCGTCAGCCCCTTGCGGTCCGCGGCAATCCAATCTCCGTCCGGCACCCGTACACCCGATGTCGTACCGTTCCAGACGAACACGACGTCCTTGTCGGTATCAACCGCGGACAAATCTGGCAGTTCGCCGTAATCGGCCTGCGTCACGGTCAGGCCTGGCGCTTTAAGCTGGCCCTTGACGTCCTTCATCCAGTCGCCGGAAAAACTCTCCCACGCCAGCACTTCCGTACCGTTCTCATTGGAGCCGATCAGGTTCCAGAGCGCGAGCTCAAACGCGCCCGTATCGGAAGCAGGCAAAATGCCGACCTTGTAATCGGCGGGAATGCCGAGGAGTTCGCGCTGCTTTTCAATGGCTTCCTGAATTTGCGCCTTGGCGGGCGCCGCGCGGTGCGAGCGGCCTGTCATGGCCTCCTTCAGAGCGTCCACCGTCCATCCCGGCCTTTTGGCGCAGGGACCGGACGAAAAACAGGGGTTATTGGGCTTTGCATTTGGTTTTTCCATCTTATTCCACCGTTGTTTAAACGAAACTTGTTTGAAGCGTCAGGAGATTCCTGCCAGACTATGCCCGAAGAATGCAAGAATTTTCCTGCCTTTTATTCCGGTGAAAGAAACAAAGAAACAATGAGCTACATCCTGACCCTTGTTTCCTCAATTGAAAACGTCCCGCTGAGCAACTCGCATCTTGAAACAGCGGCAAACTATCTGCACGGTCAGAAAATCCGCCAGACATGCGAGGTCGTATGGCTTCACCCGGGAAAAGCGGCAGACCTTGGCATCGACAAGGAACCGGATATCCGTCAGATGCACCGCCTGCGCCAGACAATGCAGGTCGACAAGATTGACGCGCTGGTTACGAAAGTGGAAAACCGGCGTAAACGCCTGCTGATCGCCGATATGGACAGCACGATCGTCGTCGGCGAAACGCTGGACGAGCTTTCGGACATGGCCGGCGTCAAGAAACAAGTCGCAGCGATCACACAGCAGGCAATGGACGGAGAGATCGACTTTGCCATTGCCCTGCGCAGACGCGTCGCCCTGCTGGAGGGATTAAAGCAGGACGCCATGGAAAAAACCCTCTCCGAAATCAAACTCAACAAGGGCGCAGACGTTCTTGCCAAAACCATGCGCCATTACAAGGCAAAGCGCGTTCTGGTCACCGGCGGCTTTACCTTTTTCGCCGGACCGATCGCAAACAAGGCCGGGTTTTCAGATTTTCACGCCAACGAACTGGAACTGATCGAGGGCATTATGACCGGGCGGGTCAAGGAGCCGATCCTTGACAGAAACTCCAAGCTTGAAACGCTCTACAGCTATTGCAAGGAGATGAAAATTTCCCTCGGCGAATGTCTTGCCATCGGCGATGGCGCAAACGACCTGCCGATGCTGGGCGCGGCAGGACTGGGGATAGGTTACAAACCGAAGCGAATCGTAGCTGAAACCATCCCTAACCTGATCGTTCACGGCGACCTGACCTGCGCCCTCTACGCGCAAGGCTATACGGAGCAACATATCCGTGACGCGATGGCGGAAAGTCCGGATTAGAAAGAATTGCTTAACCTTCTCCGTGTAGCGTTGAAACGAATAAGCCCTTCAAACTTGGGCTGATTCCAAAGTTCCTGTATATTATTCACAAGATGTATCTTTTAAAAACGACGGTGCGCAGGCGATGAGTAAAGAATGGCAATATGTCGTCACGAACGAAGAGCTGGAGAATATCATCCACAAATACTGTAACGACTTCACCGCCAATGCGCGGGAAGGCCGCTACAGCCCAATCACGGGACGTGACCGCGAGGTTGACGAATCCATTCTGATCCTGCTGCAAAAAGGCAGGAAGAACGTGGTTCTGCTGGCCCCGGCCGGTGTCGGTAAGACCGCCCTCGTCGTCGCCCTTGCACAAAGAATCGTTGAAGGTACCGTACCGGAATACCTGCAAAATGCGCGCGTACTGGAAGTCGATCTCGCACGAATGGCCGCGGGCACCAACGGCCCGGCAGAAATGCAGGAACGCTTTATCCCGCTTTGTAAGGGTATTGCCGAACGCTACCACAATCCGGACCTGAACCGGGTTATCCTGTTTATCGACGAGATTCACCAGATCATGCCGACCTGTGAGGGCAGTTCCTACAAGGGCCTGTCGGACGTGATGAAGCCGTACCTGACCGTTGGCGACCTGATGGTTATCGGCGCTACGACACTGGACGAATTCCGGGAATATGTCGCCCTTGACACCGCGCTCGACCGGCGCTTCCAGAAAGTGTTCCTGAACGTGCCGAACAAGTACGAAACCTATGAAATCCTGAAATCCCTGCGCCCAAGCATGGAAAAACACCACGGCGTAACCGTATCGAATTTCGGTCTGATGCTGATTATTTACCTGACAAACGAGCATATGCGCAACAGGAACCAGCCGGATAAGGCTATTATCACACTCGACTCTTCCATGGCTTACCACGTTAAAGAACACGGACGGAGCAGCGTACTGGATCTTGATTCAATCTATTACATGGTCGGCCGGGAAACGGGCCTGAACAAAAAAGCTCTCCATGACGACAAACTCATCCGGCGCATCGCACAGGAAGTCGAGGAACTGGAAGGCGAGATTGCCACCTACGACATCTAGGCAACAGCCCGGTAAATCTTGAAGCCACCGCTTTCCTGAACTTTTTCATGACTAGTGAAATGCGTGGAAAGGCTTCCCTCATAGGGAAGATGCGTATTTGCCACCATCCAGAGAACGCCGCCCTTCCTCAGGCTTTGCGCCGCCGTCCCGATCAGTCCCTGACCAAGCTGCGGATCGGTGGCCTTTTCGAGGTGGAACGGCGGATTCATGACAATCCAGTCAAACGGCCCGGCCTCCATAAGCGGTTTTGAAAGGTCCGCCCAGAGATATTCCTTTTCCGGCCCGCCCGTCCCGAGATTGACTTTACAAGCCTCAAGCGCACGGTAATCGGCATCAATGCAACATAATTTTTCGATGCCCTCGTTTTTTTCCATTACGGCAAGCGACAGATAACCGTAACCGCATCCGAAATCTGCCCCGCCACCCGTAAGATCACCGGGCAGGAATTCCGCCAGCAACGCCGAGCCGGCATCAATTTTGTTCCAGCCGAATATCCCCGGACAGGACTGATAAGCACCCTCCAAAACCGGCTGGAGCGAGGCATCATCCAGCCATTGCCCGGCAATATCCGCATTCCCGCTTTTATAGGCCCAGACCACCCGGGCCTTATGCTTGGACAGCGATTGTGCGCAAAGGCCAAGCTGGCGGATCATACCGGGCAGGCGGTTTCCGCCCGCATGGTTGGCGCCGGCACAAACCAGCAAACCGCCTTCCTTTAACAGCACATAAGCCGCCGCCAGCATTCCCTGCGCCTCGAGCTTTTGTTTGGGAGCAAGAACAAAAACGGCATCACAGGCCGCCTCCCCCTCCACCAGCGGCACGCACTGATATCCCGCCAGTTCCAGCCTGTCGGCCACCGGCCTGAAAAACTGCTGCATGGCCGGGTTATGGAGATTGTGCAGCGACTCATCCGGATGCGCGTTGAGAAATGCCGTGTGTGCAGACACCTCCGGCCATTCTAATTCACCGGAAACAAAGGGATAAAACAGCGTCTGGCATGAAAGGTCCTTCATGAAAATCTTGTAACACATCACAAAGGAAATCGCGAGGTCGGGTGGGATTGACCTCGCGTTCCCGTAGCTGTCCCCTTGAGGAAGGATCGCTACTAAACGATTAAACGATTGCGCTTTGATCGACGATCAGGTTACCCGCATCCAGAAGATCGGCCATCGTGTTGTCGCCAACACCGCCCTCGATGATAGCGACCGCCTCGAACGCGCCGCCGGCATCACCGTCCGCATTGACCTCGACTGCGGTATCCCCGTTACCAAGCTCGACCAGTTGCAGGAAGTCATTGAGATCATCGGTTCCCGCATCGAAGCCTTCCAGAATATCGGTGATATTCAGGGCATCGCCGCCAAGACCGGTTTCAAAATCCTGAATCGTGTCAAGACCGCCCAGCATTTCAAGGACGAACTCGTCACTGCCAAGGCCGCCAAACAGGCTGTCGTCACCGGCGCCGCCGATCAGCGTATCATCCCCTTCGGACGCCCAGAGATGGTCGTTGCCTTCACCTCCCTCGATAATGACATCGCCGTATGCAAAGCGGTTGCTGGTAAGGTCAACAACGTCGTCACCGTTTCCGGCCTCGATTTTTTCAATGCCGCTGATCCGGGCATTCCGGCCGCCAAAGCTGTATCTGTCATCCAGGAACAGGCCGTCATTACCGTCGGTCAGTTTGATCGTGTCAAAACCCTCGCCGCCCTCGAACAGATCGAAGCTGCGGCCAACACCCCCGATTTCCACGCGCTCACCCGTGCCGTCTCCATCCGGAGAGCCGACATTCAGCGCCACGAAACGGCCGGACCATGTTGCATCAACGAAATACTGAAGAACATCATCCCCGGCACCGCCGTCCAGGATATCCCCGCCATGGCCGCCGTCCAGCAGATCATCCCCCAGACCGCCAAACAGCTCGTCTTTTCCATTATCACCATACAGTTCGTCATCGCCGAAACCGCCAAAGATATCGTCATTTCCGTCACCGCCGTGAAGGACGTCATTATCGGTCATTTCGTCTTCGTCCATGATGCGAAGATCAAACACCAGATCGTTAAAGTCGGCATCGCCAAGGTTAAGAAGGTCTTCGAAGCCGATACGAAGCGCCGTGGGATCGTTCTCATCGACAAGACCGGATACAACGTGCACCGCATCATCGATGTTCAGGGATGTTTCACCGCCACGGTTCGTCGTATGGAAGACGTTTCCGGCCAGTTCAAGAACGGTCGTGCCGTCATTGTAGACGAGAGAAATGTCACTGCCGTCGTCACTGATGTTCGCCAGGCGCTCACCAGCTTCACCGTAATTATAGACAAAGCTGAGATTTTCCGGATCCATATCCAGGTTCTGGTAGTTGTTGTTAAGACGCGCACCGTTGGCGATCATAAAGAAACCGAAATCGTTGTCCGGAGCCCCCGGCAGGTCCACCGTGTATTCCGCACCAATCGTCGTCATCTTGACGTTTTCGAAGGCAAGCTCGACCATCGCGATCGTGCCATCCTGCTGGATATTGTAGAACCCAAGCGAATTGTTATAACCGGCAACCGTTTTCTGGAAGGTAATCGTGGCCGTCGTTTCATATTCAACGCTCAAAGCCCCGTCCGCTATGCCGTAGGTATCAAGATCATCAACCGTCTTCCTTTCCTGAATGGTCGGAAAAGCCAGATCTTCGTTGAACTCTTCGTAAACCGGTACCGGCGCTTCCGGTCCGCCGTAAATGACATCATGGCCATTGCCGCCAAGGATTACGTCATCTTCAAGGCCGCCATCGATGTAGTCTTTCCCGTTACCGCCATCGATAAAATCTGTTTCCATGCTTCCGATAATGGTGTCTTTTCCGCCCTTGCCGTATATCTCATGCGGAACGTCCATATCGGAAACATCGATATTATCTTTTTTGTTGGTCCCTTCGATCACAATGGTCTCTGGCGGATTCGTGTCATCATCCATAATCTCGACACTCACCGTTCCGACATCAGAGCCGCCGGCACCGTCCAGCAGCGTGTAATCAAAAGTATCGACACCTTCAAAATCGCCCGCAGGCTCGTAAGTGAAGTCACCATTGGCCAGAAGCGTGACCGTAGCGCCTGCTGCCGTGATAATCGTAGCCGCCTGAACGCTCAGGGCCGGGCCGTCGATATCGCTGTCAGCACCATTGCCGTTGTCGACCAGAACATTGCCGGTAACATCAACGCCATCCGTGCCTTCAAACATATCGTCCCGGGCAACCGGATCATCATTTACCGCAGCAATATCCAGCGTCACCGTCGCCGTATCGGTACCGCCGACACCGTCCAGAAGCGTATAATCGAAGCTGTCCTGGCCGTTAAAGTCAGCCGCCGGGGTGTAAGTAAAATCACCGTTCGCCAACAACTCAACCGCACCGCCCATGGCCGTTACGATCGTCGCTGCCTGAACGCTCAGAGACGGACCGTCAACATCGCTGTCAGCACCGTTGCCGTTATCGGCCAGCACATTGCCGTTTACAGCCGTATCTTCCGTGCCAAAAAACGTATCATCCCGGGCAACCGGGCCGTCATTCACAGCGGCAATATCAAGTGTTACCGTCGCCGTATCGGAACCGCCAGCACCGTCCATCAGGCTATACTCAAAGCTGTCCTGACCGCTAAAGTCCGCCGCCGGGGTATAGGTGAAATCACCGTTAATCAACAGTTCAACCGTACCGCCTGCCGCAGTAACAATTGTGTCTGCTACAACGTAAGTTGCCGGACCATCAACATCGATATCCGGTCCGTTGCCGTTATCAAACAGAACATTACCCGCAAAATCGGTATCTTCTGTACCAACAAAAATATCGTCCTGCGCAACCGGATCATCATTTACCGGCGAAAGATCAATTGTGACCGTCCCGATATCAGAACCGCCAAATTCATCCATAACCGTATAATCAAAGCTGTCCTGACCGACAAAATCAGTGGCAGGGGTATAAGTGAAATCACCGTTCGCCAGCAGTTCAACCGTACCGCCCAAGGCTGTCGTAAACATACCACCCTGAACACTCAGCACATCCATATTGGCATCGCTGTCAGCGCCATTTCCGTTGTCGGCAAGCACGTTACCGGTAACGGCGGCGTCTTCCGTGCCAAAAAAGGCATCATCCTGAGCCATCGGACCGTCATTGGGAACAACAGACGTCAGATCAAAGGGCGTCCCACCCAGCCCGATAAGTGATTCAACGGCATAATCTCCACTGGATTCGTATTGGTTAACGATAATAATCTGATCATTGCCTGATGTTCCGACATCGATATAAAGATCCAGCCCTACACGGCTGAAACTTAGATCGGAAAGATCAAGCACATTAAAGAAGTCGATCGAGTCATTTCCTGACTGTTCGATAATCGTATCGACATCGTCATTTACTTGATAATCATAAACATCATCACCGTCGCCGCCGCGCAATATATCATTTCCATGATTGCCGCCTAGCGTGTCATTGCCGGGGCCGCCATCAAGGTAATCGTTCCCCTGACTACCAAAAATCAAATCGTTTCCGACATTCCCCCAGAGAATATCGTCAGCAGGACCGCCATTAATCGTTACATCGCCATAAACAATTGTATTACTGGCCAGATTTATTATGTCCCCGCCATCGCCAGCGATAAATGATTCTACATTTGCGACAAGCTGATTGCCCTGATCATCCTCAACAAAAATGGCATCGCCAAAATTGGTCATAATCATCGTATCAATACCGGCCAGTCCATCATACGTCGCCGTGTTGACATTATATATACCGTCAACTTCAAGCTCTTCGTCGCTGTATGGATTTACCAGTGTGACCGTTAGTTGCCCCAAAGCCCCTTCAAAGAAAAGGAGATCGGAACCGTTTGTTCCAGTGATGTTACTCATAGCAGTTACCCAACCCTTAAACAGTGTCCCCACACACTTTGGGCTCAATACGCAAACCCAAAGTATAGTTTAGTCATAATTCGTTAAAATTTTATGTATTTTCAACGTGTGGAAACGATACAGACAAATAGTAAAGAAAGAGTAAATATTATGAAAAATATATTTTGTTTTTAATAATGCATTGAAAACATAAATGATTTCCTGCAACACCCGCCCACCATTCCCACCAGCATCCTTAAAGAATGCCATCGCCCTCATTAGAAATGGTAAATTTTCAATGCTTTTTTAACCTGCCCTTGACACGAAGCCTGGTTCCCCGTTTTCTTGCACGCTATATAACCGATCGGATATGAGCCGCATGAACACTGCAAACAACGCCTTTGGCAATAAGGGAGACCTGACCGCCGGCCCTGTCCGTGAACATCTGGTACGCTTAAGCGTCCCGATGATCTGGGGCATTCTCTCGATCATCAGCTTTCAGCTTGCCGACACATACTTTATCTCCCTGCTTGGCACGGATGCGCTGGCCGCCATCACATTTACCTTTCCCGTTACGATGGCCGTCTTTTATCTCATCATGGGCTTTGGTATCGCCATGTCTTCCGTTATTTCCCGCCTGGCCGGACAAGCCGATCACGATACAGCCAGACGCGTTATCACACATGGCACGATCGGCGTATTCGCCCTGGCCTGCCTGCTGGCTTTGACCGGCATAGCCATCACAAAGCCGCTTTTCATGTCTCTCGGTGCAGATGAAATAATGCTGGCCCTTATCTGGCAATATATGCCGCTCTGGTTCGCCGGCACCATATTTGTAAGCATTCCGCTGGTTGATAATGCCGCCATGCGCGCCTACGGGGACAGCAAGACACCGGCCTTTATCATGCTCTCCGTTGCTATCCTGAACGTTATTCTCGATCCCCTGCTGATTTTCGGGTTGTTCGGCTTGCCGCGCCTTGAAATTCAGGGCGCAGCACTGGCAACCGCAATATCCAACGCACTCGCCTGCATTGCCGCACTCTATATACTAACGACACGCAAGAAACTCCTGTTTCAGGGAGCGTTGCAGCTGCCCCTCTTTTGGGACTCACTCAAAAGACTTCTATATATCGCCCTTCCGGCAGGCCTGACCAACATGATCACACCCTTCACGCACGGCGTGCTCATTGCCCTGCTGGCCGCCTACGGAAACGAAGCCGTCGCCGCCTTCGGCATTGTCTCACGCATTGAAGCCTTTGCCTTCATTCTCCTGATGGCACTGGCCACAGGGATGTCCCCGATCATTGGGCAGAACTGGGGGGCCGGAAAATATGAACGCGTCCACAGCACCCTGAACCAGGCGCTCGGCTTTTCCGCC
>CAZKGT010000049.1:0-4821 GCA_964552285.1 uncultured Pseudobdellovibrionaceae bacterium
GTGATCTGCCAGTGCACGGCAAACGCCTCGGGTACGAGTGATGACAGCTTCGAAAAATCCAGCCCCTCGGTATAAACCTGATCCATCAGCCGCCCGAGCGCATCGGCCAGCGCAATCGCCTGTTCGGGCCCTTGCGTGAAATCCGGGATCTTCCGGATCGTCTGAGCCAGCAAAAGCCGCCGCTGCAACGGCCCGATGGCGGGAGGTAAATCAAGCGCCTTCCCGCCGCCAAACTGCATCGAAAGCTCGTCCTCATCAATATCGCCAAGCGGCTGCATCACCGGCAGCAACATCGGACGCCCTTCCGAAAGACGTAAGAACGCATCGCGCAATGACCTGCAGGCGCGCCGCGTCGGCAGAAGCACGCGCCACCCGGCCAGAACCTCCGGCCGCCTGCCGCTTTCTTCAAGGATTCCCGTGGCCAGCGCGTCAACGAACGGCACACCCGGGGGGATCGAATAAAATCCGCTTAAGGCGCTTTTCCGGTTCATGCGCCCTCCCCGTGACCCGCAAACGTCGCATTGACCGCCTCGAGTTCCTCCGGCGTGCTGATATGATGCCAGTCGCCGTCATGAGCCAGCCCGTAAAGCCTTCCGGCGGCCTCCGCCCTGTCCATCAAATCAAGAAAAGAAAACGCACCGTCAGGCGTGTCATGGAAAATTTCAGGATTAACGATGCGCAAGCTGGTGAACATCAGATCGCCCGACTGTTCACGACTGCGGGTAGCCCGCCCGTCTTCGCCAAGTGTGTAATCCCCAACACCGTGGGTCAAATGCATCGCATGAACCGGTTGCAGCAGCAAAAGCATATCCATCGTCGCCGGATCGAAATGCCCGGAAAGCCTCAATAACGCTGAACCCGAAGGCCCATCCGTCCAGACGGCATCGCCGTTAATAATGTAAAACGGCCCGGCATCCATCGTCGCAAGCGCCCTCTTTACCCCGCCACCGGTATTGAGAAGCTCTCCCTCCCGGGAAAAAGTGATTTTCGGTGAAGCACGTTTTTGTAAATGCCCCGCCAGCATATCGGCCATATAGTGCAGATTCACCGTCACCTGCTCCACCCCGGCCGCCTCGAGATGATCGAGCGCGCGGTTGATCACGCTTTTCCCGCCAACACTCACCATCGGCTTCGGACAATGATCGGTATAGGGACGCAGGCGCGTTCCCATTCCGGCGGCCAGAATAAAGGCATTTTCCGGCGGCTTAATCATGGCGTTCTATCCTGATCTGTCTTTGCTCCGGCTCGCCCTCTGGAATAGTTATGGCGATATCAAAATACGCCTTTGGAACATGAACCCCGAGCCGCTCCGGCCACTCCACCAGCACGATCCCTACTGACAGCGCCTCCTCCCAGCCGATCTCGTAGATCTCTTCCGGATCTTCCAGCCGGTAAAGATCGAAATGCCAGACCGGCCCCTTCGCCGTATCATAGGTCTGGACCAGCGTAAAAGTCGGGCTCGGCACGTCAACACCCGGATTGCCCGTCAATTTACGAATCAGCGCCCGCGCAAACACCGTCTTCCCGGCCCCAAGATCGCCGCGCAGCAGCAGCACATCACCGGACTGCAATGTCCGCGCGAATTCGGCTGCATGGCCTTCCGTGTCATTTTCGCTGTACGAAGTGAAATCCATATGGTTAATAAATACGCCATGAGCAACGAACACAAGACCGATGTCGTCATTATCGGCGCAGGCCCCGTGGGGCTGTTTGCAGTTTTCCAGTGCGGTATGGTGGGCCTGTCCTGCCATGTCGTTGACGCGCTTGAGGATCTCGGCGGTCAGTGCACGGCGCTTTATCCCGAAAAGCCGATCTATGACATTCCCGGCTACCCGGAAATCGCTGCCAGCGACCTGATCGCACAGCTTGAGCACCAGGCCGCCCCGTTCAGCCCCGTCTATCACCTCGGCCAGCAGGCCGTAAGCCTTGAAAGAAAAGAAAATTCCTGGCGCCTTGGCACGTCAAAAGGCACTGTTATCGAAGCGCCCGCCATCATTATCGCAGGCGGCGCAGGCGCTTTCGGCCCGAACCGCCCACCTCTCGAAAGGCTCGAATCCTATGAAGGCACGTCGGTCTTTTACATGGTGCGCCGCCGGGATGATTTTGCCGGAAAACGAATCGTCATCGCAGGCGGCGGTGACACCGCACTCGACTGGGCGCTTTCCCTTGAACAGGTCGCGGAAAAAATCATGGTGGTGCACAGGCGCGACAAATTCCGCGGCGCACCGGACAGCGTTGCAAAGCTCCACGCACTGGCCGGGGAAGGCAGGATCGACCTTGTCGTCCCCTGGCAGTTAAAAGGGCTTGAAGGCGAAAACGGCCGGCTCAGCGCCGTACAGGTCATCTCCATGGACGGCGAGGAAAAAAGCCTTGAAGCCGATACCCTGCTCCCCTTCTTTGGCCTTGCTACAGAGCTTGGCCCCATCGCCGAATGGGATCTCACCCTGGATCACCACCAGATCAATGTCGACCCCACAACCTGCGCAACCAATCAGCCCGGCATCTATGCCATCGGCGATATCGCCACCTATCCGAACAAGCTGAAACTGATCCTCACCGGCTTTGCCGAGTCCGCGCAGGCCGCCCATGACGCCTACAGGCTGATCCACCCGGACCGCGCGCTTCATTTCGAATATTCCACCACCAGCGGCGTACCCGGCAGCGCCGGTAGCAAGAAACCACAAACTGGCGTAAAATAGGCGTATGAAGCTTTACGTCCTCAGCATTCCGTTATGCCTGTTTTTGCTTGCGCTCCCTGTGACGGCAAAGGCACAGGAGTGCCCGTACGCAAAGGGATATTGCCTCAACGAAAGCTACGAACCCGAAACGAGCGATACCCCCGTCTGTTTTCAGATAACGAATATCACCGATCAGGGAATCAGGGGCAGCGTCGAGACATTCTATTTCCGCAACGACTCACTCCGGAATCCGAGCGGGAAAACGGCCTTTAGCCGCCACACCAGCAACCTGCGCCTTTACACAAAAGACGAAGTCCGGCAGGCCAAAAGAGATTTTATCGACGGTAAAATCAGCAAGGAAGAAATGGTGCGCACCACAGACACCGTCGAGGCCTGCTCGACCGGCCCCTTTTACCAGGGAAAACTGCATCTGAGCCTGCGCGGGCTGATCCCGGTCTTTTCCTGCTGGTTCGATCCGAAAGCGGCCCGGCCGCTCTATATTTACAACGGGATGAGAAAAGACGGCGTCCGGCAAATCTGGGCCGATTGCCAAGTGACATACCCAATCGTAGACAGCAAATAGGCTTTTACACGTAAATCCAACGCAATTGGTTCTGGACAGATATTTCTCACCACGAAGATCACGAAGAGGTCTGAGAAAAAAGCGCGCGCCAGCGCATAAAAAACAACTCTGCGTCCTCTGCGTCTCTGCGTCTCTGCGTTGAAAAAATATAACCGCAGAGGCGCAGAGGACGCAGAGTTTATTTATAGCGCCTACGGTGCAGTTAACTTCAGACTCTTCGTGATCTTCGTGGTTTAAAATTTAGAGCACAAAACCTAGACCGCCTGTTCCGGCGTTTCCTTTTTGTGCACCTTTGCCTCGGGCAGGAGATGAAGCGTAACCGTCGTTCCCTGGCCTTCCTGACTGTCCAGGCTGACGGAACCGCCATGCAGTTCGGCGATGTTCTTCACAAGCGACAGGCCAAGTCCTGCCCCGCCGCGCCCGGGCCGTCCGTCGCCGCCCTGCGCCCCGATACGCTCGAACGGCTCGAAAATGCGCCCCTGATCAACTTCGGAAATACCGACACCCGTATCTCTGACCGAGAGATCAACACCGTCCTTGCGCCGTTTTGCACCGATGGTAATCGTGCCGCCCGGCGGTGTATGCGCAATGGCGTTGCGGACAAGGTTCAAAAGAACCTGCTTGAGCCGCCGTTCGTCAGCCATAATCGAGCCGATATTTTTCGGCACGCTCAGTTCAACCGCTATTTCCTCCTTCAGCGCCCATTCCTTGGTCAGGGCGTGGATACTCTCTAGCGTGTCCTTAAGGCTCAGTTTATCGACATCAAGGCTCAAATACCCGGCCTCGATCGAGGAAAGATCGAGAATATCGTTGATGAGCGATAGCAGACGCTCCCCGGCATCCTGCATACCTTTCGTGTATTCCTTTTGCCGCTCGTTCAGCGGGCCGAAATATTCGTTATCGAGGATCTCGTTAAAGCCCATGATCGCGTTCAGCGGCGTACGGAGCTGATAAGAGACGTTCGCCAGGAAGTCGAGCTTGAGCCGCTCCGCCGCTTCCAGTGCCGCATTTTTCTCCCGCAGGGCGTTTTCCACCTGCACCGAATCCGACACGTCGCCCCAACTCACCAGCACCCCGCCATCGGGCAGGCACACTGTCGCATAATCGAGAACGGAACCATCAAGACGAACAATCCGGCCCTGTTTTTCGTGCCTGTCAAGACCGAGCGATACCAGCGTATCCTTCATCTCCGGCCAGCTATCCTTGTCGAAATAATTGCTGCGCCGCTCGACAACGCGGGTAATATGCGGCTCGCCTTCAAGATCTTCGGGATTAAGCGTCCACATCTTGGCGTAGGACGGGTTCCAGAGCTTGAGACGCCCGTCGCCACCAAACACCGCCACACCTTCTGCCAGGTTATCAAGCGTTTCCTTCTGCACGGCGATAAGCGTGTTGTAAGAAGACTCAAGCTCAAGACGGCTTGTCACATCCTCAAACGTCATCATCAGCCCGCCCATCGGGTGCGGCACAGTCAGCATCCGCAAAGCGCTGCCGTCCGGCAGGTAAAGCATATCCTCGTAAGGGTCGATCAGGTGGGTAAACATATCCAGCCAGGATTTT
>CAZKGT010000049.1:4831-13422 GCA_964552285.1 uncultured Pseudobdellovibrionaceae bacterium
TGAACTTGCGGAAATCGGCCTGTTCGGGAAGCCTGCGCGTTTCCCGCAGTTTTTCCATGATATCGCCAAGCCGGGGCTTTGTGTTCAGCCACCGATCCTCCATATCCCAGAGCTGGGCAAAGGCCGAATTATAAAATTCCAGTTTCTGGTCGGCGCCATAGATGCCGATCGCCGTCCGAAGCTGTTCGAGCAATTCCCTGTTGGCCGCCAGATAACGGTCCAGCTCGGTCTGAAGCTCTTCTTCCCGCGTAACATCAACGGCAACGCCCAAAACATTGCGGTGCTCGGAAATCGGAATCTTTGTAATTTCCATCAGCCGACGCTGGCCGCGAATTATGATATGAGCGGAGTTTGAAACGCTCTCCCCACTCTCAAGCACCTGCAGGGCAAGCTCTCTGGGCGATTCCGCGCCCGTACCCGCATTTGATTTTTTGCGCCCGGATGTTGTCGGCAACTCTTTTTGTTCGGCGACAACTGTCGCAGGGGATGTGCCAAGCGCATCTGCGTAGGCCTTGTTACACCAGATCAGCTCTCCGTTGTCATTGCGCACCCAAAGCGGCTGGGGCACTGCGTCAAACCGGTCCTGAAGCCGGAAAAAATCGCCCTCAAGCTGCGCGCTGCTGTCTTCGGCATGACGGCGCTCTGATTCCTGCTCCGAAATATCCTCAAGCCAGATCACATCGAAACGGTCCTTATTCCGAAGATCCCGCCCCTGCGTCCCCGACATCTTCAGGAACTTTGCGTCGTCCTGCGTCTGCACCGTAACCGTAAACGGCTTTCCCTGCTCCTGAAGCCGGGCAAACATGCCTTCAAGCGCCGCAGCATCGCCTGGTGTCAGCCTGTTCTGTACGTCAACGATATCCCGGATTGTCTCCGTACCGAGCAGTCGGCAGAAATTCTCGCTATAGGCCACCGTCCCGTCCGGCGCCCAGCCGCAATACTCGCCGGGAACCGCGCCCAGAAAAGCCTCCAGCCGTGATTTTTCATCCAACAGCCTGTCAGCGCCGCTCAGTTTCTGTAGCAGAGCCTGAATTACAGATGGTTTCGTGAAATTGTCCTCAGTCACGCCAAAAGTGTAATCGGCACCCTGCGAAAGAACAAGAGACTAGAGGATAACCGTGCGCCCGCCATGCAGGAAAACTCGGCGTTCCGTATAATGCTGTAACGCACGGGAAAGCACCCGCGCCTCGGTATCGCGCCCCAGAATCTGTAGCTTGCCCGGCTCCATCGTATGATCGATAGGCACCGTCTGCTGCTCGATAATCGGCCCTTCATCAAGGTCTGCCGTGACAAAATGCGCGGTCGCGCCAATCACCTTCACTCCGCGCTCATAAGCCTGATGGTAGGGCTTCGCACCCTTGAAACTCGGCAGGAAAGAATGATGGATATTGATGATCCGCCCCGGATAATGGCTGCACATGTTATCGCTCAGCACCTGCATGTAACGGGCAAGCGCAACCAGCTCGGTGCCTGTTTCCGCTATCAGGGCCATCAGCTTTTCTTCCTGCACGGCCTTGCTGTCCTTGTCCACCGGCATGTATTCAAACCGCAGGCCGCGATCCTCAACCACCTGACGGTTGGTCTCGTGGTTGGAAACAACGGCAACAATATCGATCGGCAAATGATTGGTCCGCCAGCGGTAAAGAATATCGTTCAGGCAATGATCGGCCCTGGAGACCATAACGATGGTTTTGACCTTTTCATTGCTGGGCGTCAGTGCCCAGTCCATATCGTAATGCCCGGCAATCCCCGTGAAGGCGGCCGCAAAATTATCGACGGACGCGCCCTCCTCGTAGGGGCTTACCACCGTGCGCATAAAAAAGCGCCCGGACAGCTTGTCGTTAAACTGCGCCGATTCCTCAATGTTACAGCCGCAATCGCGCAAGCACCCCGCCACGGCAGCCACAATACCGGGTTTGTCGGGACAGTCGATCCGCAGAATATATGTATCGCTATTTTCACTCATGACTTTAGTGACTTACAGGGCGAGACAGGCAACGTCAAGCATGCGACATATTGTCATATACACAAAACGGGCCTGAAAAGCTTACACAACAATAAATATATTGGTGTGTCCGTAATTTGATAAGGAGAATTTTCTAATGTTTTCTGACGATGCAAACGATAATCCCACATCAGGATTCGGTCTGGATCTCGATGCTATGGTAGCCGCTATGAAAATTACTGGCCGTAAAGCCTCCGACCCTGTTCCCGGCTTACAGCGCCAAAACGGAAATAACAAAAACAGCATCCCGAAAATTGAAGGCGGCATGAAATAGCATATCCCGCTGCGGCAATATAACGCGTTGCTAAATTAGAAAAAGCTAATTAAATCTCTTTCCGTAATCTTTTACGCAAGGAGAATTTAATGACAAATCCAGCAGAGAATATATATACAATTGGCGACGATCCGGTAGGCCCTATAAACGTTCAGGAAATTCACAGAAAAGCGGCAAAGGCGCGCTCGGAAGCTATTTCAGCGTTCGTGGAAACCGGAACAGCAATGGTTAAAAGCCTTGCAGGCAGAATACTGCCTGCCAACCGCTCGGAAATCCCCCCATCATTCGAGCGCAAGCCTGGTTAATACCTGTACGCGTCGCCCTTGAACGGCCCCTCGGTTTCAACACCGATATAGTCGGCCTGATCCTTGCTGAGCTTCGTTAGTTTAACGCCGAGCTTTGCAAGGTGCAGGGCCGCAACTTTTTCGTCAAGGTGCTTGGGCAACACGTACACCTTGTTCTCGTACGCGCCGTGATTGTTCCATAGCTCGATCTGGGCCAGCGTCTGGTTCGAGAATGACGCGCTCATTACAAAGCTCGGGTGGCCGGTGGCACAACCCAGATTCACAAGGCGCCCCTCAGCCAGCAGGATAATCCGTTTGCCATCCGGGAACTCGACCTCATCAACCTGCGGCTTGATATTGTGCCACTTCATGTTGCGCAAAGGCTCCGTCTGGATCTCGTTGTCGAAGTGCCCGATATTGCAGACGATAGCACGGTCTTTCATCGCGCGCATGTGATCGACCGTAATAATGTCCTTGTTGCCCGTGGCCGTGACGAAGATATCGGCGCGCGGCGCAGCATCTTCCATCGTAACAACCTCATAGCCCTCCATCGCGGCCTGAAGCGCGCAGATCGGATCGATTTCCGTGACCATGACCCGCGCCCCGGCATTGCGCAGGGAATCGGCCGACCCCTTGCCGACATCGCCATAACCGGCCACAACAGCAACCTTGCCCGCCATCATGACGTCCGTGGCGCGGCGGATACCGTCAACCAGAGATTCGCGGCAGCCGTACTTGTTATCGAACTTGGACTTGGTAACGGAATCGTTGACATTAATGGCAGGCGCCAGCAACTCGCCCCGCTTTTCCATTTCCTTGAGGCGCAGCACGCCTGTCGTGGTTTCCTCGGAAATGCCCTTGATGTGGTTGAACAGCTCCTTGTACTTGTCATGCAGGACCAGCGTCAGGTCGCCGCCATCATCCAGCACCATATTGGGCTTCCAGTTACCCGGGCCCTCTATTGTCTTGTCGATACACCACCAGAACTCCTCGTCGTCCATACCCTTCCAGGCAAAAACCGGCACGCCCGTTGCGGCAATGGCGGCCGCTGCGTGATCCTGTGTGGAAAAAATGTTACAGGACGACCAGCGCACCTCAGCCCCCAGCGCTGTCAGCGTTTCGATCAGCACCGCCGTCTGGATCGTCATATGCAGGCAGCCCGCAATGCGCGCCCCCTTTAAAGGCTGCTTCGGCCCGTATTCCTCCCGGATCGCCATCAGGCCGGGCATCTCGGTCTCGGCAATGGCAATCTCCTTACGCCCCCACTCGGCGAGGGAAATATCTTTGACCTTGTAATCGTTTTCGACGGCTTGCGGGCTTGCGGACATACGGTTTCTCCTGAAAGCAAAAAGATTGTTGCTCAGTGATATAGGCACACGGCCCGATTGACAAGACCCGAGAGAATGGAAGTGCCTTAAGTAGCACATATATGTTTGTTTCCAATAAATTACAGGAAATATTCGCATCCGCCTCCTCGTTTATGGCAGGGTTTTAACGTGGCATTTACGTTTTCATGCGAAAAATAAGGAGCTGAAAAGAAGTGAACAGCAGAAAAAAAGACCACAATTGCGGGACCAAAACGGCAATGAATATGGATTTTAACGAATATACGGGCAAAGCGACCTTTACCTACCGCCGCAACCCGATGCATGAGCGTTCTTTCCAGATCCTCAAACACGACGAAAACAGCAACCAGTTGCTGCCCTTCGGCGAATATACGGTTCTGGACAATAGCGAAGACCCGGCCTTTACCGAGAAAAAGGTTATCAATCTGGTCTCGATGCTGAACGGACGCAAGAAGCTGGTGGACCTCAGCGGCGAAACGGACTCACGCCTGCTGTTCCACGTACCGGAAAAAAACGAAGACGACCCGATGTCGAAGGTAATTTTCTACACCTACAAGGCAGAAGGCGTTTCAAGGGAAAATGCAGTATTTACTTTTGAGGGTGAAATAAGTGGCAGACAACACAATTGATATTGACGGCTTTAGTGCGCTGGCGAACTCATGCTCCGCACCTGTAGCATCGGTAATCGGAAATACCGTAGGCGGCCCTAAAAGCACGCCAAAACCCCTTTAACCAAGATCCCTGTGCACGACATGGGTCAACGGCCCGAGGCTGCGGACCCATTCCGCCAGCGTCTCAACAGAATAAACCGACCGGTGCTTGCCTCCTGTGCAGCCTATAGCAATCGTCAGATAACTTTTCCCCTCCAGCGCATAACGCGGCAAAAGCGGCTCCAGCAATCCTTTGAAATTCTCAATAAACGGCGCGAAGTTTTCATCGTCCTCGATATAATCGCAAACCTTCCGGTCTTTACCCGTAAGCGGCTTTAAATCGGCGATCCAGTGAGGGTTTTGCAGGAACCGCACATCCATCACGATATCGGCCTCGCGCGGCAGGCCGTTGCGGAACCCGAACGACATCAGGGTCACTGTCAGGTGCTCGCCCTGCTCCGGCCCGAAATGCCCCTCCAGGACGCGCCGCAGGTCATGAATGGACAGCGCGGTCGTATCAATCACCAGATCCGCCTTGTCCTGCAGCCCCTGCAGCAGGGTGTGTTCGCGCTCGATCCCCGCACTGACAGGCCGGTCCTTGGCCATGGGATGACGGCGGCGAGTCTCCGTAAAACGCTTTTGCAAAATGGCATTGTCACAGGTCATGAACACCAGCCGCGCCTTCAGCCGCTGCGCCGTTTCCAGCACGGCCTCCGGCAAAAACCCGCGCGTACGCGTATCGATGCCGAGTGCAATTGGCCGCAGCGCCGATTCTTTCTGCTCCAGAAGAGGCTCCACCAGCGTTAGCGGAAAATTATCCATGACCTCGTAACCGAGATCCTCAAGATGCTTGAGCGCAGACGACAGGCCCGCCCCCGAAAGGCCGGTAACAATCAGTAAAGGCTGGTTTTTTCCTTCGCTCATGACGTGCCCAGAATAACGGTGAACTTGGCCCCCGTCACTTCGCCTTTTTCGTTCAGGACATTGCGGGCGAAGATCTCCCCGCCATGCGCTTCAATAATTTGACGGCAGATCGACAACCCCAGACCGGAATGCCCGCCGAAATCCTCATGCTCGGGACGTTCGGTATAGAACCGGTCGAAAACCGTCTCCAGCTTGTTTTCCGGTATGCCCGGCCCCTGGTCCTCGACCTCGACCGTCACATAATGCTTTTTCGGGATCACCCGGATCGTCACGTGCCCCTTGGGCGGCGAGAAGCTGAGCGCATTGCTGATCAGGTTCCGGAACACCTGCGCCAGCCGCACCTGATTGCCGCTGACATAGACCGCTTCGCCCCCGCGCGGCAGGTCAAGATGCAGGTTGCTCTTTTCGATCTCGACATTTGTCGCCCCTTCCGGCGCTTCGGCGCGCTCCAGCGGCTTGCGGTAAAAATCAAGAAGCTGGAGCAGAAAATCGCGCAAATCCACCTGGCCGAACTCATCCCGCGACAATTCCGCATCCAGCCGGGAAGCGCCCGAAATGTCACTGATTAAGCGGTCCAGCCGCTGAACGTCATGCATCACGATATCCATCAGCTTGTCGCGCTTTTCCGGATCCTTGATCAGAGTCGCGGTCTCCACAGCGCTGCGCAGCGAGGTCAGCGGGTTCTTGATTTCATGCGAGACATCCGCGGCAAAGCGCTCGATCGTATCCATCCGCGCCCACAGCGCCTGCGTCATCTCGCGCAGCGCCAGGGAAAGCTCGCCAATCTCGTCGCGCCGGTGACTAAGGTCCGGTATCTCCATATCGCGGCCCTTGCCAAGACGTACGGTCTCGGCCGCCACAGCCAGCTTCTTGAGCGGCCTCTCAATCACGCGGGACAGATACAAGGACAATAAAATGGTAATTGCAAATGCGCCAAAAAACACACGCAGCACATCGCCGCGGACATTGGCAAGGGTTTCCTCAATGCTCCGCCCGTCACGCGTCAAAAGAATCACACCCAGAACCTGCTTGACCTTTTGCACGGGCGCAGCGGCGAAAAGAACGATTTCCCCGTCCGGCGTATTCCAGGCCGAAGCGCTGATATTCCCCTCAAGGGCAATCTTCGAATCCGGATAGGCCTGCGCCCGTCCCGATGCCGTATAGGGAAAAACCGGCAGGTTAAGCTGCATGGGATATTTTTCAATGACCCACGCCATCGCCCCCCGATATACATCCTTGAGCGATAACGTCTTGTTCGGGGGATCGAGCGCAATAATCTGCACAACGCCGCCCGGCCCGATTAACTGGTGAGAATCGCCAACAAGCGTCCCTTCCTTGTCGAACAGACGCGTCCGGCTCTCGGTAGTTTCAGCCAGACGGCGAATCATACGCCTTGAAAGTTCGGGGCTGAGATCTTCCATCTCCGCCGGATCGCGGAAAATCAGCGCCTCCGTCGAGGAAACCGGACGCACCGCTCCTTCTGCAATAGCGCCGGCAAAAAGCTGGGCCTGCGCCTTCATCGTCTCCAGTTCGGCCCTGATCAGGCTTTCCTTGTACTGGCCGAGATAAAGAATTCCGATCACGAGAATAAGGATAGGGGCGACATTCACCGCCAGAATCCGAACCGTCAGTCCGGTAAAGGCCCGCCCGATACGGTCCCAGCGGCTCAAAAGCGCGCTATCGGACCTAGCCCGCCTTCGTTGAAAAAAAGGCAGGTCAGGTATCTTTGTAGCGGTATCCGACGCCGTAGAGGGTTTCGATCTGAGAAAACTCGGAATCGACCACCTTGAATTTCTTGCGGACCCGCTTGATGTGGGAGTCGATGGTTCTGTCATCAACATAGATATTCTCACCATATGCCATGTCGATCAACTGATCCCGGTTTTTTACGTGCCCCGGCCGTTGCGCCAGCGACTTGACCAGCAGATATTCCGTAACGGTCAGGTTTACCGGACGCCCTTTCCAGGTGCATAAATGGCGCGCATCGTCCAGCTCCAGATCCCCGCGCACGGTTTTCTCGACGCTCTTTTCCGCCTGTTCGGGCTGGTTACGCAGGGATTCGCGGCGCAGCAGCGTTCGGATCCGCTCGACAAGAAGCCTCTGGGAAAACGGCTTGGTAATATAATCGTCCGCGCCCATGCGCAGGCCGATTACCTCGTCGATCTCGTCATCCTTGGATGTCAGGAAAATCACCGGCACGGCGGATTTCTCGCGCAGCTTGGTCAGAACCTCCATCCCGTCCATCCGCGGCATCTTGATATCAAGCACCACAAGGTCCGGCTCCCCGGAAAGAATGCCCTCCAGGCCCTCCTCCCCGTCATTGAAAATCTTCACATCAAACCCCTCCGCCTCCAAAGCCATGGAAACGGAAGTGGTAATATTACGGTCGTCGTCGACGAGTGTGATTGTGTGGGTCATGGATGTCCGTCAAGTTATACGCATTATTGCCCGATAATACGAATATCATAAAGGCAAAACGATGACAGAAAAACAGCCTTATTTTGAAAATATGCTTTCAGTCCGACCCCATAAACCGCACAGGCCATAATTATGGTGACAGTTTTTGTGGCTTTTGTATTTCGGAAGGACACTCATTATCTTTATCACGATCACTTGAAACAAAGATAAGAGACAGATGCTGCGGCCAGCGTCCCGCCGCCTTTTGTTTGCTCTCCCAATGTGCCCTGGCCATTATTCTTTTTCTTCTGCCCGGAACGCCATCAGGCAAATCCCAATTTGAATCGGTCATTACCTATTACCGCGTTTAATTCCCAAGGCGGCAACGTGCAGCAAAAGAGAGATTATGTCAACCGTTGTTTTTATAAAAAAGCCCCTTCCTGAGGGGCTTTTTTGCTACTTCATCCCGGAATTATTTTCCGGAGCATGGGTGAGTTTCTTTCCATGCCTGTTTGACTTCACAACCACTCCAACTTCGTTGTCTGGATGACCCAATTCATTTTTTTTCTGGGCTTCACCTTCAAACACGTTGCCAACCCCTTGCGGCAGTTCAAAACTTGAAATCGTCATAACACATCCTCCATTTGCGTAAATTCATTTAGATAGTGTAGTCACAAGATTTCGAATATGAGAGAATCGTATCAGCACGCA
>CAZKGT010000050.1:0-13418 GCA_964552285.1 uncultured Pseudobdellovibrionaceae bacterium
TGCGTGCTGATACGATTCTCTCATATTCGAAATCTTGTGACTACACTATCTAGGTTACATATAAACTTAAAAGGCAGCCTTTGGGCGGCTGCCTTTTTTTGTACTGCACTATACAAAACCGTGATCCCGGCCAAGACCGGGATGGCGACAAAAAAAGTGTAATGATGGGAAAAATGCCCGCACACTTAGCAAACCTTACATTTTTCTTTTATCCGACTGAATTTATTGTATAATAGAGTTGATTCTGGGAATTAATCCTCCCTGCCCTCCTTTAAAGTCTTCAAAACACAAAAATCTCCGTGTGCACAGACTCACCTGATTTGCGATTTATACCGCTTGGAAAACCCGGCCGCGTATGGGCTGTACCGGCTGTGCACGGTGATGTGAGCCAGCTTGTCGATATTCACGATACTCTTCTGGAGCGGATCGGGCCGGGCGACCGGATTGTTTATCACGGCAACTATACGGGCTATGGCGAAAGCCCGATTGAGACCATTGATGAAATCCTGACCTTCCGCAGGCTGGTGCTCTCCATCCCGGGCATGATGACCGGCGACCTGATTTATCTGCGCGGCGCACAGGAGGAGATGTGGCAGAAACTGCTTCAGCTCCAGTTCGCGCCCGATCCAACGGGCGTTCTGCTGTGGATGCTGGGCAACGGCATGTCCCCCACCCTTCAGGCTTACGGCATCAGCCCGCATGACGGGATTGCCGCCGCCCGTGAGGGTGTGATGTCGCTCACCCGCTGGACCAGCCATATCCGCGAGGCCGTGCGCAAAAAACCGGGCCATGAAGTTTTCGGCACGCATTTGCGGCGCGCGGCCTACACGCTGGAAAACGTCGATCACCCGTTACTGTTCGTCCATGCAGGTATCGACCCGGACCGCCTGCTCTGCGATCAGGGCGACAGTTTCTGGTGGGCCGGGCAAAATTTTAACGAGATCAGAGTCCCCTATGCTCCCTTTAGCAAAGTCGTGCGCGGCTATGACCCCGGTCATAAGGGCGTCAATATTAACTGCGTGACCGCCACGATTGACGGTGGATGTGGCTTCGGCGGCTCGCTTGTGTGCGCCGGCTTTGATCCGGAAGGCCAGGTTTTTGAATGGCTCGAAGCCTGATGCCAAAAAAAGGACTATTTTTGATCTTTTTTTGAACGTAATCCGTACAAAGAATGATAAGTAAGTAACGACATGAGACGTTACTGCGAATGAACTGCGTCCCTTTTTAAACCAGGACGGTACGGAGAACGGATATGAGCTATATTGACGACCCACAGACACAAAAAGCGAATCTCGCCTATATCAGGACTTCCATGAACGAGCCCATTCTGGAGCGCGATCACGAGCTTGATCTGGCGCGGCGCTGGCGTGAGGACAATGACGAGAAGGCCCTGCACGAGCTTGTCCGCTCCTATACGCGCCTTGTCGTCTCGATGGCCGGCAAGTTTCGTCATTACGGCCTGCCGATGGGCGACCTGATCCAGGAGGGCAATGTCGGCCTGATGCAGGCAGCAGCGCGTTTTGAGCCTTCGCGTGAGGTGCGTTTTTCCACCTATGCGTCATGGTGGATTCGCTCTTCGATGCAGGACTATGTCCTGCGCAACTGGTCGATTGTCCGCACTGGTACAACGGCAGCCCAGAAATCCCTGTTCTTCAACCTGCGGCGCCTGCGCGCAAAGATCGAAGGCCGGAATGAAAAAGAAGGGCTGGGCGATCAGGGTCGCAAGAGCATTGCCAATGAGCTTGGCGTCAACGTGAAAGACGTCGAGGATATGGAAGCGCGCCTATCGGGCAGCGATACATCCCTGAACGCCCGCATCCGTGAGGACGGTGAGGAAGAGATGCAGAGTTTCCTTTCGGACGAGCGCCCCAACCCGGAAGATGTCGCGATCGGCCTGAAGGACTCTCAAACGCGCTCCGAATGGCTTCAGAACGCGCTGGGTGAGTTGAGCGACCGCGAACAGACCATTATCCGCGAGCGCCACCTGAGCGGCGACGTGGTCACGCTAGAAGAGCTGGGCAAGGAGCTTGGCGTCAGCAAGGAGCGCGTCCGTCAACTGGAAGCCCGTGCAATGGACAAGCTGCGCGTTTCGATTACGCGTCAGGTGGAAAACCGGAGCGATCTGTTTACGGAGAATTAACGGGCAATCCCCCCTCACCCAACTCCACTGACCCCCTCCATCAAGGAGGGGGATACACTCTATCTGTGTATCCATCTAAATGGGAAAACATCTTGAGCGCACTGCATTTAAGTTTGGACACTTCTCGTCATCCCCGCGCAGGCGGGGATCCGGACAAGTATCCACCATCTCTCTTACTGAACGTTGACCGGATCCCCGCCTGCGCGGGGATGACGTTTGTTGTTGGCACCGTCACCAGAATAAAACGCAGAATGCTCTAGTCCACCACAATTTTATACTGCCGCCCAGCAACCAGTCCTTCACTTGCGGCAAGGTGGTTGAGGCTGCGGAAGCGCTCTTCCTTATAATCGTCAAAGGCCATCCGGGCGGCAAGCGTGGAAACGCTGTCTCCCGCTTTGGCCGTAACGATACGCAGACGGTAAGGCTTGATGGTTTGCTTTTCCTGATCGCTCATGCGGCGGAAACTGTATGTCGTATTCTTCAGCCCCTCGATAAACTGGCCGTCCGAGCCGCGCGGAATGGCCATCTGGAAACGGAAAAAACGGTTCGGCTCCCACTCGATTGCAACGATGCGGATGGTTACGGGCTTGCCATCAACCGTACCGCCAAAAGCCGCCGTTGCCGCAGACAGGCCGTTTATCATGATCCGCTCCGGCGTCTGGAGCTGTTCGCCGCGCATCCATTCCTGCGTCATGTAGGTAAAGGCATCCGCCCCTTGCGCACTTGATGCGGCATCCAGCAGGATAACGGCGCCGTTCGGGCCAAACGCCACCACTTCCGTGGGCTGGTTAATGATCCTGAAGCCTTCGGGGACCGTATAGGTGAAACCGATCCCCGGATGATAGAAATTCCGTCCGCGGGCAAAGCCGTGCCTGGCGCTGTCGCCGTAGGTCAGGCCCTCCAGCCTCGGCAGGTAGCTTTCGCGATTCACCTGGTCCGGCCCTTTGGGATAACCAGCAGCAATCTGCGAGGCTTCCGCCACACGGTCCGCCGTCTGCGGGTGGGTGGAAAAATAGCTGAAAGAAGGCTTCCCGCTCCCGCCGCTCAGCCTGCTTTCAAAGGCTGTCTGCTGCTGCAGGTTGGCAAGGAATGACGCCATGGCAAACGGATCGTACCCGGCGCGGTGCAGGTAACGCACGCCCAGATCGTCGGCCTGATGCTCCTGCCCGCGGGAATAGGAGCTGATATACAGGTTTGAGCCAAGACCGGCGGCCTGCGCAACGCTTTTGCTTTCGGTGGCCGCAGCCAGCACAACCGCACCAAGTGAACTCAGAACGCCGTGGGAATAGCGCTCGGCGGAATGACGTGCGGTGATATGGCCGATTTCGTGGGCGATTACGGCGGCAAGCTCGGCCTCACTGTTGGCCTGCGCAATAAGACCGCGAGAGAGATAGATATAGCCGCCCGGAATGGCAAAGGCGTTGACCATTGGCGTGTCGATCACCGTAAAAGTGTAGCTCACGTCGGGGCGCTCGGTATTGGCGGCGACCTTGTTTCCAAGCGCCTGCACATACTGGCGCAGTGCAACGTTCTCCACTTCGCCGTAGGTTTCAATTACTTGCGGATGTTGTTCGGCGCCGATTTTGGATTCCTGCGAGACAGGCATCAGGGCGGTAAACTGTTTTTCCCCGGTTGCCGGATTAATGCTGCACGCCCCAAGAAACAAGGGCATAAGTACAAACAGGAACAACACCTTGCCAAACGGCCTGAAACATGCCCAACTCTTTGCCATCATGAAAATCCTTTTGCGCCTGTTAATCGTCATACTTGCCCTCAATATGGGGCGTTCTTACGCGGAGGAAAGCCCTTCGCCATCCGCCCACTTTGATACCCTGAGGCTGACGGGTACGTCAAAGGTAAAAGAGGTCATCGATCCCCTGACCGTTACATTGAAAGACGGAAAGATTGTCCGGCTGAGCGGTCTGGATATTCCCGATTTCGACCCCTATGAGCCGGGCGATTATGCCGTTGAGGCCCGCGAAAAACTCCGGGAAACGCTGGAAGGCAAAGAGGTTCACATCTACCAGACAAAGAACAGGGATATCGGACGCACCAACAGGATGGGCCATGAGCTGGCGCATCTGGAGATCAAGGACAGCAAAATCTGGGTTCAGGGCATGCTTCTCGAGGAAGGGCTGGCCCGTGTGAGGACAACGCAGCGCAACCGGGAAATGGCGCAGCAGATGTATACGCTTGAGATGGAAGCGAGAAAGAAAGAGATTGGCCTGTGGGGCCTGACCGGCCACCCGGTCCTTACCCCCGAGATGGCGGCGGAACGGATCGGCAGCTACCAGATCGTTGAGGGGAGGGTTGCAAGCGCCGCCGTTGTGAAAAACAAGATCTTCCTGAATTTCGGCAGCGACTGGCGCAAGGACTTTACCGTCTCCATTCCGTCTTCTGCCCGCCGCCTGTTCTCAAAGGACGGTATCGACCCGCTGCAATGGAACAAAAAGAAAATCAGGGCGCGCGGCTGGCTGGAATCATGGAACGGACCGTATATCGAGATCGACCACCCGGAGCGGATTGAAGTCCTGGACTTGCCAGCGCATGATCCTCCCCCTATGGTCAGTGGGACGAGCGTCCGGTAACCAGAAACCATCCATGCATTTCACCGTTCCTCCATACGACCTGTTCCCGCCGATATCGCCCTACTCCACGGGATTTCTGGACGTGGGCGGCATGCATAATCTCTATTGGGAGCAAAGCGGCAATCCAGACGGCATTCCGATCCTGCTGCTTCACGGCGGACCGGGCGCCGGAGCGACGCCGACGCATCGCTGCTTTTTCGACCCTGAAGCCTACCGGATCATTATTTTCGACCAGCGTGGGGCCGGCCGTTCGACGCCGCTGGGATCGCTGGAAAACAACACGCTGGCGCATCTTGTTGAGGATATGGAGAAAATCCGCGCGCACTTGCGCGTCGAACAATGGCACCTTTTCGGAGGCTCGTGGGGCAGCACGCTGGCGCTTGCCTACGCCACAGAACACCCGGAGCGCTGCCTTGGCATGATCCTGCGCGGGATTTTCCTGTGCGAGCAACCGGAAATCGACTGGTTCCTCTACGGTATGCGGACGTTCTTCCCCGAAGCGTGGGATATTTTTGCCAACGGCATGGAAGAAAACCTGCTGGAAGCCTATTACAGCGCCCTTACCGGTCAGGACGAGCAAGTAAAACTGGAAGCTGCGATCCGCTGGAGCCAGTATGAAGCAGCCTGCTCTTCCCTCCTGCCCGTACAGGAAACCATCACGACGGCCGAGCAGAGAGAACATGCGATCGCATTGGCCCGGCTGGAAGCGCATTATTTCCACAAGGAATGCATTGCGCCTGAAAACAGTCTTCTGAATAAGGTCGATCGAATCCGCGCCGTTCCCGGAACGATTATCCAGGGACGCTATGACGTTATCTGTCCGATACGCACAGCACACAAACTGCATAAGGTGTGGCCGGAAGCCGATTACATCGTTGTGCCGGATGCGGGGCATTCTGCACTTGATCCGGCCTTGCGTTCACGGTTAATTGAAGCAACGGAAACCACCAAAACCATACGCCAATAACGAGGGGGCTTTTATGAATTTCAAAACTCTGAACGATCTGGACCTTTCCGGTAAAACCGTTCTGTTGCGCGGTGACCTAAACGTCCCGGCCAAAGACGGCCAGGTCACGGATACGACACGCATTGACAGGCTGAAGCCGACAATTGACGCTCTGCGCGCAAAAGGCGCGAAAACGCTTGTCCTCTCGCATTTCGGGCGTCCGAAGGGCGAGCGCAAGCCTGAATACACGCTGGCGTTCCTGCCGCCCGTTCTGGAACAGCAATGGGGCTGTCCGGTGAAATTCGCAGAGGACTGCATTGGCGCGCCGGCACAAGAACTGGCGCAGAGCCTGCAACCCGGCGAAGTCGGCCTGCTGGAGAACCTGCGCTATCACAAAGGCGAGGAAGCCAACGATCCGGCCTTTGTCAAAGAGCTGGCCAGCCTTGGCGATGCCTATGTCAGTGATGCCTTTTCCGCTGCGCACCGCGCCCATGCCTCAACGGAAGGGCTCGCGCACCTGCTGCCGACGGCGGCCGGGACTCTGATGGAAGCGGAATTAAATGCTCTTAACAATGCACTGGAGAGTCCTCAAAAACCAGTTGCAGCCGTTGTTGGCGGTGCAAAAATATCCACAAAACTCAGCGTTCTAAACAATCTTGTTCAGAAAGTAGATTACCTTGTCCTTGGCGGTGGAATGGCAAATACGTTTATGTATGCGCAGGGCTGCGAAGTCGGCAAATCCCTTTGTGAAAAAGACATGGACGAGGAAGCACGGAAGATCATGGAAACGGCCGCCAACGCCGGTTGCCAGATTATTCTTCCGATCGACCGTATCGTCGTTTCGGAGCTTGCCGAAGGCGCGGCGTACGAAACCTCGGCGGCGCAGGATATCCCGGAAGACAAGGAAGCAATTGACGTCGGACCGGAGTCGATCATGAATATCTGCGAAATCCTTGAAGAGTGTAAAACCGTTCTCTGGAACGGCCCGCTCGGCGTGTTCGAGATCAAGCCTTTTGACAACGGAACGAATGAAGTTGCCAGAAAAGTGGCTGCCCTTACCGCAGACGGCACGCTGCTTAGCGTTGCAGGCGGCGGCGATACCGTTTCAGCACTCGATAATGCCGGCGTACTGGAGCAGTTCAGCTACGTTTCCACGGCCGGCGGCGCTTTCCTTGAATGGCTTGAAGGCAAGACGCTTCCGGGCGTTGCCGCCCTTACGGCCTACAAGGACGCAGCCTGAAAATAGAATTAAAATAGAATTGCCGGGCCTGAACGGTTCAGGCCCGGCAAAATTTTCTCCCACGCGCCCCCTCTATTGAATTGAATTCTATTCCAGATCCTGCGCTGAGTTGCTGAGGATTCTCTCGGCTACCTTTTGCTTCACGCGCACAAAGTATTTGAGCGCCAGCGCCAGATCCTGCTCGTTCACAATACGGCTGCGCGTACGCATGCGCTGTGTCAGCAGATAAATATTCACGAAATCCGATTTCTCAATTCCCCTTGCCTTGCAGACAATGGCCAGCCCCTGCCCGCTGTTCTGGCGCATCACATCGATAACGCTGTGGGGCTTGAGGTCGGTAAAAACAGAGAACTGGGCGACAAAACTGCTGATCTGGCCGCGGCGCAGGATTTCGATCATGGACTCGGTGCCAAGCTCTCCCCTTTTTTTCAGGGCTCTGGCCGCATCCATGGCCTGACCGGACGGCATAAAGGATGTGATTTCCGGATCGGTAAACTCCAGAATGATATCATCCAGCGCCTCGTCCATCGCCGAGAAATCGATCGGGTATTTGGTTTTGATATAACTCTTCAGTTCACGCCCGACGAATTTATAGAGCTTACGGGCAATGCTTTCCGGAACCTCAGGCCTTGCCAGAAGCGGCCGTGCCAGAACATCGGACTCGCGGGCGATCTCGGCCATAATTTCCATGGCATATTCCGTCAGCGTAAGATGCGCATTTTCAGCCAGAACCTGTACGGTTCCACGGTCGCGGGTATCCGCCAGCACGTCAATCATGTGATCGCTCAGGATCATACGGGCAGCAATCGCCTGCCAGTATTCCGGCCCTTGCGACTTGATGATGTAGATCAGGTCAAGGTCACTTAAAACCTTGCTTTTGTGCAGGAGCGGCCTTGCGACGGACATGTCGTCATTGACCAGCGCCAGCACCATCCGCAGCGGCACATTTTCCTGCGCAGACAGACGCTCGGACAGCGCGCGGCGCAGATCCACCTCCGCCTGGCGCATAAGACCGATCAGAACGTCCGTTATCAGTTCCTGCTCACGGGGAGACAATTCGGCGTTGAAAAGATCAACGACGACGCTGGTCAGCTCTGCACGCGCCAAGGGACGCCTGTCCTTTGCCAGAGAATAAAGCCTGTGGCTGTCATAAAGGCGCACCAGAATCGGCGCCACGCGCGAGGATGTCTTGTCTAAAAACATCGTTTGCCCCATCAGATCTTGGTTATAAGGAGATATTCATTAGAAATTACGCAATAAACATTACGCAGTAATTTTTTTTAATCTCCTCCCCGAAGTTATCTAATCGATACAGGAAAATGTTTTATAACCGGTTAATGGACGCCCGAATAATGACAAGCCGATGAAAGTATTTCTTAAATCTTTGCCTATAAAATGATATGGTACATTGGGTTCAGGTGCAGACAGGGAATTGGGATTATGGACGTATCAGGCTTTTCACAGCAGCCACTTTCACAGCCTTTCCAGCCGGGCGGCAACCAGCAGCAACAGCAGGTTCGCGACCGTCAGGACCGTGGCGACACGCAGTCCAACACGGTTCAGGCACCGGGCACGCAGGCCGCGGAAACCCAGAGCTCTGAGAACGATAATTCGGAGTCCAGCGCCAGCTCCTCACAAAGCGTCGCCTTTAGCAGCACCCTTGAAAGCGGCGGTTCGCAAACGCCGGAGCGCGGAAGTCTCCTGGATATTTCAGTTTAGAAAGACAGAACCACAAAATGAACAAACGGCGCTTTTGGAAGCGCCGTTTTGCTATGCGGGCAATGCCCCGCCCTCAAAAAAGACATTTCTAATGTAAAGAATTATAAAAAACAAGATGGTTTCTTTTTTATTTACCGCTTATGTGAGGGCTATGGTGGTTCAAGCAATGGAGGGTGTGTTATGAGAGAAATATTCCTGATTTCGGCGGAACAGTCCGTTGATGATCTTACTGCCAATAAAGCTGCCGTCTTCCGTGACCGGGATAATCCCCATGATGAACGGACCTTGAATGCGGCTGAGCTGGCTTACATTTGCGAGCAAATAAAAAAGGTTTCCGGATTCGTAGGCGAAGAAGCTGGAGACAAGTTAGGCTTTGCCTTTTACGATCCTTCTCTTTCCGGTGAAGACAGGCGTTTTTACATCACACCCCGAGAAGTCATGCGCGGAAAAGATCACGCTGTCGATAAAACTGCTCAGAATATAAGAACGTCCGTCTGTGACGGTATGGTTACCATACTGGAGCCTTGACAGCCCGCCAGCTACTGAAATGCGACCTCGTTGAAACTGCGTAGCTTACGGCTGTGTAGTCTTTCGGGGCCGATATCGCGGAGCAGCGCCATGGTCAGCAGGCCGATCTGAAGGTGTTGTTCCACCCTGTCGCGGTAGAAGGCGTCAGCCATGCCGGGAAGTTTGAGCTGGCCGTGCAGCGGTTTGTCGGATACGCACAGGAGCGTGCCGTAAGGTACGCGAAAACGGAAGCCGTTGGCGGCGATAGTGCCGGATTCCATATCAAGCGCAATGGCTCGGCTCTGCGATAGTCTCTGGTTCTGACGCCAGGAGGAGCGCAGTTCCCAGTTCCTATCGTCAATCGTCGCCACCGTTCCCGTGCGCATGATCTTTTTCAAATCATAGCCTTCATAACCGGTTACCGTGGCCACGGCCTGCTCCAGCGCCTGCTGGATTTCTGCCAGCGGCGGGATCGGAATGCTGGGGTTCACATCGTGATAGAGCACGTTGTCCTGACGCAGGTAACCGTGCGCCAGCACATAATCGCCAAGGCTTTGCGAGTTCCGCAGGCCCGCGCAGTGCCCCAGCATCAGCCATGCGTGCGGGCGCAGGACGGCCACATGGTCGGTAATCGTCTTGGCATTGGAGGGGCCGATCCCGATATTGATCATGGTAATGCCCGAGCCGTCGGCGCGCTTCAGATGATAGGCTGGCATTTGCGGCATCCGGGCAAGCGCCATGCCTTCATCATCTTCTTCCGGCCTGTCGTCAAGATTGCGGTTCGAGGTAACCTTGTTGCCCGGCTCGACAAAAGAAACATATTGCGAGCGCTCCTGCCGCAGGTGCGGATCGTCCGTAGAGGCCATGATCGACTGGCAGATGCGGATAAATTCATCGATATAGAACTGGTAGTTTGTGAAGATAATATAGTTCTGGAAGTGCGAGGCGTTGGTGCCCGTGTAATGCTTCAGGCGCATAATGCTAAGGTCAACGCGAGGCGCCGTAAACAAGGATAAGGGTGCCGGACGCCCCATCTCGGCAACATAGGTCGAATTGGCTATCTCGTCGTCTGTAATATCAAGATTGGGCACATCGAAAATATCCGGCACCATACTGAGACGCGCGGCATCAAGATCACGCTCAAGATAGAAATCTTCTCCCAACGCATAGTGGATGGGAATGGGCGTATCGCTTACCCCTATTTCCACCTCGGTATCGTGGTTACGCAAGAGCTGCTCGATCTGGTGGCGGTAATAATGATCAAAGATATCGGTCCGGGTCAGGGTTGTATGGTACGTTCCCGGCTTTGGCACAAAGCCGTAGGACAGGCGCGAGTCCATCCGGTGTGCCGCCTTCGTTGATATTCTCAAGTAAGGATAACAGGCGCTAACCCTTCCTCCGTCCAGCCTGCCGCATGCAAAATCATCAAAACGGGCGCGCAGGTAGGTCAGGTGCGCCCGGTAAATCTCGTCAATGGCGTCCAGCGCCGCCTGCGCATCCTTGAATTTCCGGGGTTTGAACTTTTTGAGCGATGTTGTCATGCTCATATGATGAAGGTGTTTTAAAGTTAAATCAACCGGTTAGATAATTGATAAAAATATTGTTGCTTTACATATTGTTATGGCATATAACATCTTAAGATATTTTTTGGTCAGGACAAATGCAAACAAAACATGTTCTTTTTCTTGGTTTGGGAACAGCCTTTATTGGGGCTGCGGCGGGTGCCGCGCTCACACTTTTCGTGCAAAACAGGGCCCTTGATAACTATTGTGAAGCCAATAAAGGGAATATTATGATCTCTGCCGGCTGCGCCTTTGCAAAAACCGAGAGAGATCCTCTCATTTCCGGAGTTCTGGACGCTCTCACACCGGGATTCGACAACAGCAATGGCAGCAGTCCCCCTCAGCAACCAACAACTGAAAGCTGCAGCAAGGCTGGGGCAAGTGTATTGGACTGCACTCCCTGACTACGTTTTCCCGATAAACCCGCCCGACTGCATGGACCAGAGTTTGGCGTAGTGGCCTTTGGCGGCGAGCAGTTCTTTGTGGCTGCCGTCCTCGATGATTTTTCCGTCATCCATCACCAGCAGTCGGTCCAGATGGGCGATTGTCGACAGGCGGTGGGCGATGGCGATTACCGTCTTGCCCTGCATCAGGTGAAAGAGGCTGTCCTGGATCAGTTTTTCGGACTCGCTGTCCAGTGCGCTTGTTGCCTCATCCAGCACAAGGATCGGCGCGTTCTTCAGGATCGCGCGAGCGATAGCAATTCTCTGGCGCTGGCCGCCTGACAGCTTCACGCCGCGCTCCCCGACCCTGGCGTCATAGCCTTTGTTGCCGTCGCGATCCTCCAGTTCGAGGATAAACTCCTCGGCATGGGCCTTGCGCGCAGCCTCAATGATGTCCTCCTCCGTCGCGTCAAGGCGGCCGTAACGGATGTTTTCCCGGATCGAGCGGTGCAAAAGGTCCGACATTTGCGGGATAACGGCGATATTTGCGCGCAAGGAGTCCTGGGTTACCCCGGCAATATCCTGCCCGTCGATCAGGATTTTTCCGCCCTGAATATCGAACAGGCGCAGCAGGAGCTGGATAAAGGTACTCTTCCCCGCCCCGCTCGGGCCGACGAGGCCGACTTTCTGGCCTGAGGGAATGGTGACGGACATGCCCGGGAATACGGTTTTGGCGCCATAAGAAAACGCAACGCCGTCATACTGAATATCACCGGATTTAACAGCAAGCGGCGCAGATCCCTGTTTATCCAGCACATCATGGGACTTTGTAATGGCTTCCATACCCTCTTCAATCTCACCGAGTTTTTCGAAGAACAACATTGCCATCTCCGAAACCCACCACGAGATATTAGTCATCCCCATCAGCACGGGCAGCACCATGGCCACATCGCCATTGGTGATCTCACCCTGTTGCCAGAGCCAGATTGCCAGCAGAATTCCGCCGGCCCAAAAGGCGCAATTGATGACCTGAAGCCGGTCATTAAAGCGCGTGAAGGTCAGATATAAATCCTCATGCCGGGCAGAATTCTTGCGTAAGGACTCAAGAAAATAACTGTCCTCATGACGGCTGCGGGCGAACAATTTGACGTGCAGGATATTGCTTAGCGTATCCACAAAACGGCCGCGGACAATGCTGCGCATATCCGAGGACTCTTTGGACAGCCGTGTAATCTTGTGGACGTACAGCCACAGCAAAAGAAAATAGCAGGACATCCAGATGGCTACGACTCCGCCAAACTGCCAGTGGGCAGCCGTCAGCAACACAGCATAGATGGCGTAGTTAACCACCATCACCAGAAACGGGCTGGTGATGGTTTTGATCACTTCCTGCATCGCACCCGGCATTTCAATTACCTTACTGGCAAGACGACCGGAAAAATCGTTCTGAAAGTATTCATAGCTATGGCCGTGCATGTAGATGGCAAGCTGGCGGCGCACCATGTCAACGAAAGCGGCCATAACCCGTGAATTGATATGCTGGCCGACCTGGTTCACGACGGACCCTATAATCAGCACAAAACCGATAAAACCCGCCAGCGGCCAGAACAAATGCTCCCAGATATCCGCCCGGTTTTCGACGGCACTCAGACCATCGACAAAGAGTTTGATAAAGAGCGGCCCCAAAGCATACGTCGTAGCAGAGATGGTCCACAGGCAGACAATAAATGAAACCGGTCCTTTCACCTGCCGGACGAAATACCAGATAAACGGCCACAGCCGGTCCGGGAGGCGCGGGGCGGCCTCCGGCATATGATTGACTGGAACGTACTTAAACATGATCTTCCGGCTTCCGGATTTGCGTTCAAAAAAGCCGGTCAGGATATGGAAGTCAGGCTATGGATGCAACAGGTTTTTCATCCATCCTGACAGTTTGGGGGAAATCCCTGCGCTCTGCCATGGAGGCTAAATCGGAGAATGAACCGCCTGTTTTTAAATAGCCGAACAGCAACTGCTGCATGTTTGCAAACGTTTCGTCAGGCATAACGGCCGACGGTTCGACAGACGTCCATGGAAAACCGGGATAAGTTCTAAGGCAGTCCCCCATTTCATCAATGCTCATCTTCACGGTATTTGCAGCCCCGTCATACGCTGTCTTTCTGACTTTGAACATGCCAACAGGGTGATCCCCGTCACCGGCAGGTTTAAAAAATGAAAGAATAAATCCGGAATTGTATTTGCACAAATCAGAACCCGATTCAAAACCGGAGCTGATACTTTTAGGGGCTATTCCATCTAAGCACTGATGCTAGGATGGAATTATGTACGAGAGA
>CAZKGT010000051.1:0-227 GCA_964552285.1 uncultured Pseudobdellovibrionaceae bacterium
GGTGAGGGTGAAGAAGGATTAGAAACAATAATATTTTGACCATCGGGCTTGGCTCCCCCCTCACCCCGACCCTCTCCCCGCAGGGGAGAGGAAGATTCCTGCAAAGCCATAACGACGGCCAGCACACATAAAACGCCTGCAAAAATTCCCTTCAACGCTGCGCCTGATAGTTGATCCGCCGCGAGGGAACCCAGAACCGTCCCCAGCACAATCCCCGCCCCTATACG
>CAZKGT010000051.1:237-1789 GCA_964552285.1 uncultured Pseudobdellovibrionaceae bacterium
ATCAGATCTCTGCGCACGGCACCCTTCTTCCAGTGCGCCCGCGCGGATGACAGGCCCGTCGGCACGATCACAGCCAGTGACGTGCCCACCGCAACATGCATCATATGCTCCGGCGCATAGCCGAATACCGTCAGCACTGCATAAAGCCCCGGCACCAGCACAATTCCGCCGCCAACACCGAGCAGCCCGGCCAGAAATCCGGCCAGCGCCCCAAGCGCCAGCAATGCGGGCAAAAGAATGTGTATGTCGCCGATCACGAGCAATCCCGGAAAAACCACAAATAAACCGCCACCCCTGCGCAGGGATGACGTTCTTGTGTTTTGCTAAAAAAGTCAATCAGCGATTGCTGAGAAACACCTTCGGCGGCGCGGAAGGTTGTTCCGTGCTGGTCCCTTTATAGATGTAGCGTACGGCCGGCTTGTTGGCTGACGAGTCGTATGGCGATCTTTGCGAATAACGGCTTGCCGGTGCCGTGCTTTGTTGAGATGGCGTTTCCGCATTTAAATAAGCCTGCAAATCGCGCAGCTTTTGCATGCGCTCCCGGGAACGCTGCTCAATATCCATTGCCTGACGGCGCTTGTTGTCCTGCGCCATCGCATGCAGATCGCCAACCGAATTATTCTCAACATTCGATGCATATGGGTTCTGGTAAGGATTATAGGTCTGCGTCTGCATGCCGTAACGATCCGGATTGTTCAGCATGCCCTTGAGATTGAAAGGCTGTACCGTCCCGCCCGTGGAACTGCGGTTATACAATGAAGGCCCCTTCGCCGGGGCAGGCTGCGAGGCGATGGATGACAGGGACTGGCCGTATGAGCGTGAAGACGCTGAATTCTGATTTTTGCTTCCAATATAGACACTTGAGCCAGATCCGGACCCTGAATTTTGCGCCCAGGCCGGAAAAGATGTATAACATATGACAAAGGCCAGTAAGACGAATATGCGTGTCATTGGGTCACTCCCCCGCGGGTGTTCATAAGCGATTTCGCGTCAATGACAAGTATAGCAGTCCGGCGGGTGAAAAGAAAATTTTTAACGGCAACGCATCTTAACCCGTTCTTAAAATTTTGGGACCATGATGGAAGCGTTTCGTAAAATAAAAAACGGGTGAGAAACACCCATAGAATGTAGAGAAAATACGGTAAAACAAGGAGCGGTGTAAAATGAAACTCAATATCCGGAAATTCCTCGACGAGGCCGGCATACTCGACAAATTCTACCCGGGCAAAAGGCTTGTGAAAAAGTGCCCTCAGCCGGGTGAATATAAGAGTCACAGTGTCGTCGTTGACTGGCGCGACCCCGAAACCATCAGGATCGACGTCAAGGCAGGCCAGAGCGGCAGAGATCTCCCGGCTGACCTCTTGAAAAAATATCCCGTCAGCTTCCAGAGCCCGACCCACGTCACCATTGATGTCTCAGGACAGGCAGACGAAGGCGATACGGACGAGGAAGAAGGCGACGATACCAGCTCCGCCAAAGGCAAGGGCGGCAGCGGTAAAAAGAAGCCGAAGCAGAAGAAGAAAGAACAGGAATCCGCGCTTGGCGGTATGGC
>CAZKGT010000051.1:1799-9352 GCA_964552285.1 uncultured Pseudobdellovibrionaceae bacterium
GACGTCATGGAAGGAAAGGTCCCTGATTTCGGCAAGGTGACGGAAATGGTCGTCATGGGCATGCAGATCGGCGAAAAAGCCTATGACCGCGTACTTGACGTCATGGCGCACCAGATCAAACACGCCAAAGTGGTCGCGACGGACCTGCTGGCCGAGGGCGGTAAATTCATCACGAAATATACGCCGCCGGCCTTCATGAAACCGGCCGGAAACGAAGACGCCGTCTACAAATACAGCCGCGAGAAAAACGAACCCATGTTCGGGGCGACGGGTCCGCGTTAGCTATCCTTATCTACACATCGCACTTTTTATCGCTTAAGGGCGGGACATTGGTCCCGCCTTTTTGTATGCAGAATCAAATCATAAAAATCCATCATCCCGGCACCCGCCTTCGCGGGAATGACTACATAAAGGATGTTCTTACCTAAACGGGAAACACTCTAGTGTATGGATATTTTCCCGCTTCTATGTATGCTGACACCATGACAGGCGGAAACGGAAAGCATAACGGCAAAGGCAACGAGCACGACCATGAGGAAGACAATGTCGTCCGCATGCCGACTCTGGCCGAAAGAGACCGCATGCGGCGGGAGCAGGAAGCCGCTGAGCGCAAGGCAAGGAAGTCCTCGGACCCTCATGGCCCCCTCATCAATTTACCGCCCCTGACGAAGATTCTGGCCCCTGCAATCGTCGGGCTGTACGCCGTCACCAGCCTGCTATTGACCCCGGCACAGGAGATGTCCGTCATGATGCATTTCGGCTTTGTTCCCGCCTATTACACAGGGGGCGAGCCTTTCGGCTGGTGGGCTATCGCTGCCCCCGTCACCTATCTCCTTATCCACGGCAGCTGGCTGCACGTGTTAATGAATACCGTCATGCTGGTGGCTTTCGGCGCCGGTGTCGAACGCTGGCTTGGCGCAAAGAAGATGTTGATCTTCTTTATCCTGTGCGGGCTGATTGCCGCCGCCACGCACCTCGTCTTTTTTCCGGCCTCCACCAATCCGGTGGTCGGCGCATCCGGATCTATCAGCGGCCTGTTCGCAGCAGCCCTTGTTTTGCTGCAAAGAGGCCGGGCACTGCCGGTCGGAAAACACGGCATCCTGCCGCTTATTCTCGTCTGGATCGGAATTTCGGTCGTCTTCGGCCTGATCGGCGGTCCCGGCGGCGAAACCGTTGCCTGGACGGCGCACATTGGCGGCTTTCTGGGCGGGTTTCTGGTGTTGAAGCTGATGAAGGTTTAGTTCACCTCTCCTCCGTGGGGAGAGGTCGGCGCACAAAGGGCGGCGGGTGAGGGGCATGAAAAGTCCGAAGGTCAATAATATTGACGAAAGAATTTATATGCCCCTCACCCAACCCTCTCCCCACGGGAGAGAGGGCTTTACACCGCAATCAGGGAGCTATCCGGCATTGAAAGTTCCGGCGCGCGGCTTGATACAGGCTGCGGAAAACCCCACTCAATCGTATTAAAAGCCCCATGCGGCTGGGCGACCGGCGACCAGCTTTCATAGATCCGCCCGGTTTCCCGGCACGTCCAGACTTTCCCGGCCGGCGCATCGGCCGCCTTTTCGAGCCAGCCGCGCACCGCATCCATATCGTGCGTCGATTTTTCCTCAAGCTCCGCCCACAAGCGGTAAAGCCCTGCACCGGGCCGGATTTTCTCCGCCTGCTTCAGATAGGCCCGTGCCTCACCCCAAAGCCCGTCATCCATCGCCGCACGGGCCACGGCCATCTGTCCCTCGGCGCTGTCGGGCTTAAGCGCCAGAAGCCGCTCGAACCAGCGCAGCCGAACCATCGGATCGCCCGGCTTGTTCTTCGGCGCAACCTTATCCCACAGGGGCACCATCTCCGGATGCGGCCCAGCTTTCCAAGCTTTTTCAAGAACGGATATCGCACTGCGCCGCTTGCCATCGGCAATATAATGGGCGACCAGACGAAGCGCGGCGGGCAGGAAAAGCGGATCAAGCTTGTGCGCCTTTTTGTACATTTCACCGGCATTCATCCGCAGGCCCTCGGCCATATTGTCGTCGCCCCTTGCGATAAAGAGAACGGCACGATCGCTGCGCGCCTTGTCCTTTGGAACGGCCCCGGTACGCTCGGCTTTCTTCAGCGTTTTTTCCGCTTCGACCCAGTCCCGGTTTCGAAGCTGAAGCTCATAGGTGATTTTGAGTATCCACGGCTGCCGGGGATACATTTCCTGCGCCTTGTGCGCATAGGTTAGCGCCTTGTCCGTCTCACCCGTCTCCAGCGCCGCCTGCATCAGCCCGCGCACACCAAAAAAGGCGGTATCCTTGTTTCCCAACAGTCCCTGCAGGGCCTGTCCGGCTGCCTCCCGGTCGCCGCGCATCCGCGCCGCCTGTGCCTCCAGCAACAGAACCAGCCCTTTATCATCGGGCAGCCTGCCTCTGGCTTCCTTCGCATACCGGCTTGCCAGCGCCGTATCACCGGCCGCGACAGCCACCATCCCGCGGGTCAGCGCCAGCTCTCCCTTGCGGCGCAGATTTTCTTTCCTGAACCCCGTAGCCTTGCGCGGCAAGCCAAAAAGAAAACTCAGCACCCTGAACAAAAGCAGCGCGAACAGCAGCGTCAGCGCCAGCACAAGACAGAAAAAGCCGAAATGGATATGAAGCGTATAGCCCTGCCAGTCGATCTCAACGGTTCCCGGCCGCTCGGCAATCCAGATTGCACCAGCGGCCAGAATGGCGATTTTTAAAATGAACCAAAGCGCCCGGACCATAGTTTTATCGTAAGGCCATCAGGGCAGTACGGGAAGAGAATTTTACTGCCCCGGCATGCCTTGCCCGGGAGGCGGCATGACGACAACGCCTGACTCGGGATCACGGATCACTTCCTTTGGCGGCAAAAGACCGCTAAACCCCTTGGAGCGTGTCGTGTATTTGGCACCGCCGCTTCCCATCATCCGCACTTGCATGAACTGGTGGATCAGTGCCTTGAGTTGCTCGGCCTGAAGCGTAGCCTCGGCCTTGTCGATAAAGGGCTGGGCGGTAAGGGCGGCCTCGCCATCGAGCGAGCGCAACTGGGTAAGGGCACCGACGATATTGCCCTGCTCCAGCATATCTTCCGCCTTTGAAACCGTCATCTGCGTTTCCGTGCCTGTGACCATTTCCCCGTTCTTTTCAACCATCAGCACTTCGTTGATACGCGCCCGGGCTTTTTCCTGAACGGAAACATCTTCGCCCTTAAGCGAGGAAACGACAATATCACCGGCCAGCGAGCGGAACTCGTTCGAAAGGCCGTCCGGCGTCAGAACACCTTCTTCCGCGTGCGGGGCAAGGCGTTCCAGCGAAGCCCGCAGCTCGACATCCTCTTCGGGCACCATATTCAGCAGCAGATCAAGATCTTCCCGGAACGGCGCCTCGCCGCGGTTAAGGGATTCGCGCAGTTGCGTCATCCCCAGCAGCATCGCCGCCGCCTTCAGATCCTCGTTCGAAACACCTTCAAAAGTCTCGCCAACAGCCTGGTTTTCCTCGCGCGCCTCAATGAGAGCCTGATCGAGCCCTTCCATCCGGCCCTCAAGCCCGGCAACAACCGTCTTGAGCTGGGCCAGAGTTTCATCAATTTTTTCCTGCCCGCCGACGGTGGATTTGAACTCGTCAACCCGCGCCATCAGGTCGGCAAATTGCGGCGAACCGGTCAGCGCGCCCATCTGCAATTCAAGCCGCTCCACACGCTCGGAAAGCGTGCCCGCGTCCGGATCCATCACCGTCCCGGAAATCTCTTCGGCAAGGCGCGTGGCCTCGTTCACCGTTTCCCGCACCTGCGCGGCCTGCTCACGCACACCTTCGATCTGGGCCTTGAGGTCGGAGGGAATCAGGCCGCCGAGGAAAGATCCTTCTTCCCCGCCCATGCCGCTGACATCCTTCTCAAGCTTTTCGACATCGCCTTCAAGCGCGGTAATCCGCTGGCCGTGCTCCTCAACCTTCTGCGCCGTCGGCCACATCAGGAACGCACCGATCGCCAGCGCCAGAACAGCCAGGATACCCGTCACCCAGGAACTCTTGGTCACAACCTTCTTTTCGAAACCGCTTAGCTGGCTCATCAGCTCATCATGGCGGGGCGAGCGGGGCGCATGGGTTTCCTCCGCCGTACGTTCCCTGTGAGAAAGCGTGACAGGCTCCTCTACAGCCCTCTGCGCAGTCTCTGTATGCACTGTTCCGGCAGCAGAAGAAGAAGATGACAATGAAGACGACGAAGAGGATGCGGAGCCCGCGCCGTTCTCGTTTGCCGCACCTTTTTCCAGCAGGTCGGAAACGTCAATGCCATTGGCTTCCGCGGCCTCGGCTATCTCGTCCCTCCGGTTACCGGGAATCACGTTGCGCTTTTTCCAGCCCTGCACCGTGGTCACGGGCACGCGCATCTTGTTGGCCATCGGACGGATGCCGCCAAAACGCTCGATAATATCTTCTGCATTCGGCAAAGGTTTTTCTTCCATGCTGTTCATTACCCAAATGTCTCCTGTACGAGTTCAATCATCCCGTCCCTGTCCGGATGACCGGCAACGTACACTTGCCGCCAGGGCAGGGAACTGAGGGACTTTACCACTCTTTCGCTAAGACACAAGGCGTTTATTCCGGAAACAGATTCCTGGCATTTACTGTCCCCGACAAGCCGGGTGAACGTCTCCCCCGTACGTGCCGAGAAAAACAGCGCCGCATCGAAGGAACCCGCCTGTAGAAGCGACAAACATCCATCCGATAAATTTTCAGCTTTTTGCGAGGTATAAACGACGCTGCGGCTCACCGTATAGCCCTGTTCGGCCAGCATGGCGTCAACAGGCCGGGCCATAAATTCGCCGCACGGATAATGGAAAGGCTTGTCTTTCGGCAATCCCGCCCCGGCAATCATCTTCACCAGCGTATCGGCATCCCGGCCCGCATTGTGAACATCCCCGTAACCAGACTTTCCCGCCACCTGCGCCGTCGTGCGCCCCACCGTGTAAACAGGGATATCGCGTTCGGGATTATCCGCGGCGAAGATCCGCACGGCACTGGCGCTCGTAAAAATCAGCCCCTGATCGCGGACGGGATCGAAAGCAACTGTGGGACCAACCGGCACGATCTCAAGCAACGGCTCTGTAAAAACCTCATGTCCCAGATCTTCAAGCAGACCGGCGGTCACACCGGCATCTTCTCGCGGGCGCGTAATCAGGATGTGGGCGCACATCAGACAAGAATTCCTTCCGGAACGCGGTCTTTCAACAAATGCCCGAGTTTGCTGCCCAGCGCTTCGGCCTCTTTCATATCCGTGACAAGGGCACGCTCTTCCTCATAGAACATCTGGCCGCCGTCCGGTGCTGCCACCATAACCCTTAAAAAAAGCTCCGTATGCGTATAGGTCGCATAGGCCGCAATCGGCGTATGACAGGACCCGTTGAGGGCCTGCAGGGCCGAACGTTCGGCGCTCACACTGAGGACCGTCCCGAGACAGGAGACCCCGTATAAAAGCTCGCGCATATCCGCATCATCAGCGCGAATCTCAACACCGATCGCTCCCTGCCCCGCCGCAGGCAAAAGCGTGCCGACCTCAAGATAAGAGCCGGTTTCCTCTTCCAGCCCAAGCCGTGCAAGACCGGCCGCGGCCAGGATGGTCGCATCGACCTGCCCGGCGCGCAGCTTTTCGATCCGCGTCGGCACGTTGCCGCGCAGCGGAACAATCTCAAGGTCTGGCCGCAGGGCCAGAAGCTGGGACTGGCGGCGCATACTGGTCGTCCCGAGCTTTGCCCCTTCCGGCAGGTCCTCAAGCCTTTCAACACCGTTCGCCAGAAAACAATCGCGCGGGTCTTCACGCGGCAGCATATGCTCGATCACCAGCCCTTCGGGAAGGAAAGACGGCATATCCTTCATCGAATGCACGGCGCAGTCGATCCCGCCATCCAGCAAGGCCTGCTCGATCTCCTTGACGAACAGGCCCTTGCCGCCTGCATCCTCGCTCAGGCGTATCTCGCCCTGTTCGGGCTTCCAGTCGCCGGAGGTTTTGATCGTGACAATCTCGGTTTCAATATCCGGATGAACGCGTCTCAGCGCTTCACAAACATAATCCGTTTGTTTCAAAGCCAGTGCGCTGCCGCGCGTGCCGATACGAATAGGGTTCATTTACTTCTTTCTCATGGCCGCGTATAAATCCACTTCACCACAGAGTACACGGAGACCACAGAGAACATCCAGCCCTTGTTGTCATCCCGGCAGAAATGGAGGGATCTTACCCGGTATCAGTCAGAAAAGATCCTTCGACTTCGCTCAGGATGACAGAAACAAGAAAAACCCTGTGTGCTCTGTGCACTCTGTGGTGAAAGATAAACACAAAAATGACCATGAGAATCCTTGGCATAGAAACATCCTGCGATGAAACCGCCGCTGCTGTCGTCTCAATAGGCAACGGGGACGAACCGGCCATCCTGTCTAATCTGGTCCTAAGCCAGCTAAAGGAACATCGCGTCTTTGGCGGCGTTGTGCCGGAAATCGCCGCCCGCGCCCATCTCGATCACCTGGACAGGCTGATCCGCGGCGCCATGGATGACGCGGGTATGCAGTTTGCCGATCTGGACGGTGTGGCCGCCACCTGCGGGCCCGGTTTAATTGGCGGCGTCATGGTCGGCATGATGGCGGGCAAGGCCATTGCCGCCGCCCACAGCCTGCCCTTCATTGCGGTTAACCATCTGGAAGCACACGCTTTGACGCCGCGCCTGACCGATATTGTCCAATTTCCCTACCTGCTTTTGCTGGTCTCGGGCGGGCATTCGCAAATCCTTGTTGTCGAGGATGTCGGAAAGTACAGACGCTGGGGCACGACCATCGATGACGCCGCCGGGGAATGCTTCGACAAGTCAGCAAAGCTGATGGGCCTGCCTTGGCCGGGCGGACCGAGCCTCGAAAAAGCCGCCGGAACAGTTGAAAAGCCGGAAGATGCCCTTGAGCGATTCGCCCTGCCCCGCCCGATGAAAGGCCGGCAAGGGTGCGATTTTTCCTTTTCCGGCCTCAAAACCGCCGTCCGCACCCATGTGGATAACCTGCCCGGCGATATGCTGGATATGGCGGATATCGCCCCGCTCGCATATTCCCTCCAGCAGGCCGTTGCCGAGGTTCTGGTTGACCGCTGCGAACAGGCGGTCCAAAGATTCCTCGAAGAATATGGTCAGTCCGCGCAAACACTGCCATTCGTTGTTTCGGGAGGGGTTGCAGCAAATAAGACCATCAGGGCCGCCCTGAAAGACTTGACGGAACGGCACGGAATGTCCTTTCATGCACCGCCTGTCAAATTATGTTCGGACAATGCCGCCATGGTGGCCTGGACAGGAATTGAAAGGCTTAGAAAGGGAATGACGGACAGCCTGGACTTTGCGGCAAAGCCGCGCTGGCCCCTCGACCCGCAAGCACAGCCGCGTAGCGGCGCAGGTGTGAAAGCTTAATGAATTTTTACCGCGAAGGCGCGAAGATGCGAAGAATAGTTTTGTGCACGCAAAAAGGTGCTTTAAAAACCCTGGCGTTTCCTGGCGCTCTTGGCGTTAAGAATATTTCGCGCCAAGACGCCAGGTACGC
>CAZKGT010000051.1:9362-13342 GCA_964552285.1 uncultured Pseudobdellovibrionaceae bacterium
GTTCTTCGCATCTTCGCGTCTTCGCGGTAAAAACACACTTTTGTGACGGTCTGGGGGTTTAAATGCAAAAAGTCGGAGTAATAGGAGCGGGAGCCTGGGGAACGGCATTGGCACAAGTGCTGGCCGGCGCAGGCAATGAAGTAATCATGTGGGCGCGCGAGGTTGACGTCGTTGCCGCCGTCAACGAACAGCATGAAAACACGTTCTTCCTGCCGGGAATTCCCTTAAACGAAGCCGTCACGGCAACGGAAAGCCTGTCGACGGCGGCGGACGCCGATGCGCTGCTTGTCGTCACACCGGCCCAGCACGTACGCAAGACGCTTGATGCCCTGAAAGGGGACATCACGGCAGGAAAGCCGGTGGTCATCTGCGCCAAGGGAATCGAGCTTGAAAGCGGCATGCTGATGTCGCAGGTCGCAGAGGAAATCGTCCCCGGCGCCACGCTCGCCGTCCTGACCGGCCCGACCTTCGCGCGCGAGATTGCCGCAGGACTGCCAGGGGCGGCCACGCTCGGCTGCCGGGACAAGGACCTCGCGCAGGAACTCGTCGACGGGCTGGCCAGCCGGACGCTGCGGCTTTATGTGCAAGAGGATATGCTGGGCGCGCAGATCGGCGGCGCCGTCAAAAACGTCATCGCCATTGCCTGCGGCGTCGTGGCCGGTAAGAAACTGGGCGACAGTGCCCGCGCCGCCCTCGTTACCCGCGGCATGGCGGAAATGGCAAGGCTGGCCTCGGCCATGGGCGCGAAAAAAGAAACCCTGCTCGGCATGTGCGGGATGGGCGACCTGCTGCTGACCTGTACCAGCATGCAATCGCGCAACTATTCCCTTGGCTTCGCGCTCGGCGAGGGCGTGCCGCTGGCCGATATCCTGAGCGAGCGCAGCGCCGTTACCGAAGGCGTCCAAACCGCCGAAGCCCTGATGACCATGGCCAAGAAAAACGCCGTCGACATGCCGATCTCGCAGGCGGTCTTCAAATGCCTCAGCGAAGAGCTTTCCATCGACGGCGCCATAGAAAAAATGCTGGAACGCCCGCCAAGGCCGGAGGGGCAGTAGATACTCGTATGCTCGAGATAACGAGATAGCGAGAGATAACGAGAAACGAAATGAACTACTGGCTCGTCAAATCGGAACCGTTCAAATGGTCGTGGGACGACCACGTCAAGAAAGGCGTGGAGCACTGGGACGGGGTGCGGAACTATCAGGCATCAAATAACATGAAGGCGATGAAAACCGGCGACCGCGCCTTTTTCTATCATTCCAACGAAGGCAAGGAAATCGTCGGCATTCTGGAAGTGGTGAAGGAATACTACCCCGACCACACCGACCCGAAAGGCAAATTCGGCATGGTCGATTTCAGGGCCGTCGAGCCACTGCCAAGGCCGGTTACGCTAAAAGAAATCAAGGAAACCCAGGCCCTTCAGGACATGGCCCTCATCCGCCAGTCGCGGCTTTCGGTGATGCCGGTGACGGAAAGGGAGTGGGAAGTGATTTTGGGGATGACAGGGAAAGTAAGTTGGTCTAGCCCTCAATAAAAGAGCCTATCTAACCGCAAACCGCGGTTCATCCATGCGGGCGGAGCAGATTTTGGAACTTGCCGACAACCACTTGAGGTACATACCGGACGCGTACCGTAAGGAGCAGAAAACCCGCCGCCATCACCATATCGCCCACCCGGTTGAATCGTAATCGTTCCGGGAACCGTTATTGCCCCAGTATGTTTTGCAAGGGCAACAAACCTCGAGCAATCCTCAGCAAGTTCACGCAGACCGGCATTACCCCTGAAGTGGTCTACAAGCGCCCCTGCACCACCACCGCCTAGAATTGCAGCAGCAACAACAAGAGGACTTGCCCCGGATAATGCGGCAACAGCCCCTGACCCACCAGCGCCAACAAGCATGCCGGCATTACTGGAAAAAGACGTACGCTGATCCAGCTTATCACACACTCTTTCATTGAGTTCAGGTGGGAACGAACCCGTTTTATTGTAAAAGTTTTTGTCTGCCTCCATTTGCAATGCCAGTGCGTCCAATTGCTCTGGAGTTGAGCGCGGGACCTTAGGGCCAGTTTGAGAACAGCCACTCGCCCCCACGACCACGCCACCAACCGCCAACACAACAGCTGCCGCTCTAGCAAATTTCCCAGCCCTACCACTTAAAATGCTCATTCCAAATCTCCTCTTGCAGGTCGCACCGACCGCATCTTCAGGACAAGCGTTATACGCCTGTTTTCCTTAAAACGCAATAGTTTTTATGAAAAAACAATAAATAAAATAACGGGCGGCAATTTACAAAGAAGCGGCTTGGTGGTTCAAATAACAGGACATTCAGACCCGTAAAATTGATTTTCATGAGATAAGGACATTCCCGATGACCGCCGATATTTTCAAACCACCATCAACCCTCGCCGCCGCCGCGCATATAAACGCCGATAAATACGAAGAGCTTTACAAACGCTCCATCGACGACCCCGACGGATTCTGGGCCGAGATGGCAGAGCGGATCGACTGGGCGAAAAAACCCACCACCATCAAAAACACCTCCTTTGATGCCCGCGATCTTTACATCCGCTGGTACGAAGACGGCACGCTGAACGCCTGTTACAACTGCGTCGACCGGCATCTGCCGGCGCGGGCGGATCAGGTGGCGCTGATCTGGGAGAGCGACAACCCTGACAATGAAAACAAAATCACCTATGCCGAATTAAAGGGCGAGATCTGCCGCCTCGCCAATGCCCTAAAGGCCCGCGGCGTGGAAAAGGGCGACCGGGTGACGATCTATATGCCGATGGTCCCCGAAGCCGTCTATGCCATGCTGGCCTGCGCGCGGATCGGCGCGGTGCATTCGGTGGTATTCGGCGGATTTTCACCGGAATCCCTGCGCGACCGGATTATCGACTGCGAATCCAACGTGGTCATCACCGCCGACGAAGGCATACGCGGCGGTAAGAAGGTGGCGCTGAAGGGCCATACCGACGAAGCCCTCAAATCATGCCCCGACGTTCATACGGTGCTGGTGCTGGAACATACCGCCGGCCTCATCGGCTGGGAGGAAGGCCGCGACGTCTGGTGGCACGAACTGGTCGACGAACAAAGCGACGAGTGCCCCTGCGAAGAGATGAACGCCGAGGACCCGCTCTTCATCCTCTACACGTCAGGATCCACAGGAAAACCAAAGGGCGTGCTGCACACCACGGGCGGCTATATGGTTTACACGTCCCTCACCCATGAATGGGTGTTCGATTATCGTGAAGGCGAGATTTTCTGGTGCACGGCAGATGTCGGCTGGGTGACCGGCCATTCCTATATCGTTTACGGCCCGCTCGCCAACGGCGCGACGACGCTGATGTTCGAGGGCGTGCCGCACTACCCGGACTGGTCGCGCTTCTGGCAGGTCGTGGCAAAGCACAAGGTGAATATCTTCTACACCGCCCCCACCGCCATCCGCGCCCTCCTGCGCGCAGGTGATGAATGGGTGAAAAAGGCGGACCGCAGCTCTTTACGCATCCTCGGCACCGTTGGCGAGCCGATCAACCACGAAGCCTGGCACTGGTATTACGATGTGGTCGGCGACAGGCGCTGCCCCATTGTCGACACCTGGTGGCAAACGGAAACAGGCGGTCACATGATCACCCCGCTGCCCGGCGCCACGGACCTGAAGCCCGGCTCGGCCAGCAAGCCTTTCTTTGGCGTTAAGCCGGAAATCGTCGACAGCGCGGGCAAGGTGATGGAAGGGGCGTGCGAGGGAAATCTCTGCATCGCCGACTCATGGCCCGGCCAGATGCGCACCGTCTTCGGCGATCACAAACGCTTCATCCAGACCTATTTCAGCACTTTCGAGGGCAAATATTTCACCGGCGACGGCGCGCGGCGGGATGAGGACGGCTATTACTGGATCACAGGCCGGGTGGACGACGTGATCAACGTGTCCGGGCACCGCATGGGCACCGCAGAGGTGGAAAGCGCGCTGGTCAGCCATCCCA
>CAZKGT010000052.1:0-13324 GCA_964552285.1 uncultured Pseudobdellovibrionaceae bacterium
CCCAGTAAACCTTTGCCTGTCAATGTGTTCTGATGCAGAGTCCGGTAGTGTGGTCATAGTGAGATTCGAATATCTGTAGTTTTTCTTCGTTTAGACGCTTCGTTAAAATTGCAAGGTTCTTTATGTGCTCAGCTTGGTCAAATTCTTCATATTGGTATTCTTCTTTATTCATTTCAATTTTCTCCTTTCTACTCCCACTCAATCGTCCCCGGCGGCTTACTCGTAATGTCATACACCACCCTGTTAATCCCCCGCACCTCATTCACAATGCGGCCCGCCACCCGGCCAAGGAAGGAATGGTCGAAGTGGTAGTAGTCGGCGGTCATGCCGTCGGTGCTTGTCACCGCGCGCAGGGCGCAGACATAGTCGTAGGTGCGGTCGTCGCCCATGACGCCCACCGTCTTGACGGGCAGGAGGACGGCGAAGGCCTGCCAGATGGCGTCGTACAATCCGGCGCTGCGGATTTCCTCGAGATAGATCGTGTCAGCCTTGCGCAGGATGTCGAGTTTGTCTTTGGTGATCTCGCCGGGAATGCGGATCGCTAAACCCGGTCCGGGGAATGGATGGCGTTTGACGAAGTCTTCATGCATGCCCAGCTCGATGCCAAGCTCGCGGACCTCGTCCTTGAACAGCTCACGCAACGGCTCCACCAGTTTCAGGTTCATCCGCGCGGGCAGGCCGCCGACATTATGATGGCTCTTGATGGTGGCGCTGGGGCCGCCGGTGAAGCTGACCGATTCAATGACGTCCGGGTAGAGCGTGCCCTGCGCCAGGAACTCTATGTCTCCCTGGGCCCCGCCAATCCGGCCCGCGCATTCGTCGAACACGTCGATAAAGGTGCCGCCGATAATCTTGCGCTTGGTTTCCGGGTCGCTGACGCCCTCCAGCTTGCCGAGGAACAAATCGGCGGCGTCTTCATGGATGAGCGGAATGTTGTAATGCTCGCGGAACAGCTCCACGACCTGCTCGGATTCGCCGGCGCGCATCATGCCGGTATCGACATAGATACACGTCAACTGATCGCCGATGGCCTCATGCAGCAGCACGGCGGTGACGGATGAATCGACGCCGCCGGACAGGCCGCAGATAACTTTACCCTTGCCGACCTGTTTGCGGATCCGGGCGATTTCCTCTTCACGGAAGGCTGCCATGGTCCAGTCGCCGGAGCAGCCCGCGACATTATGGGTGAAGTTTTTCAGGAGGTGCGCGCCATGCGGGGTGTGCACGACTTCCGGGTGGAACTGGACGCCGTAGAATTTGCGGGCCTCGTCCGCGATAAAGGCGTAAGGCGCGCCTTCCGAGGTGCCGACCACGCTGAAGCCTTCAGGCAGCTTCGTCACGCGGTCGCCGTGGGACATCCAGACCTGCTCGTGCGAGCCCTTGTCCCATGCGCCCTGCAACAGCGCGTTGTGCTCCAGCACGTCAACATAGGCACGTCCGAATTCCTTATGGTCGGAGCTTTCGACCTTGCCGCCAAGCTGTTCGACCATCGTCTGCTGGCCGTAGCAAATGCCGAGCAGCGGCAGCCCCATATCGAAAATTTCTTCGGGCGCGCGGGGGGAATCTTCATCGGTGACACTGCACGGCCCGCCGGAGAGGATGATCGCTTTGGGGGCGAAGGCCTTGATACGTTCGACTTCCGCATGGTTAAACGGCCAGATCTCACAATACACCCCGCTTTCGCGCACGCGCCGCGCAATCAGCTGCGTGACCTGCGAGCCGAAATCGAGGATCAGGATACGGTCGTGTTGTTGTAGCTCGGCGATATGTCCTGCGGTTTCCGCACTCATGAGTTTTCCGGCCTTCCTTAAGATTTTATAGAGCATTTTCTATAGACGATTTATCGGAATGCGGGAAGAGGAGGATTGACACAGGTGGTAAAATAATTTATGTAAACGAAAAAACAAGGCTGCATACCATGAAGAACACAACACTTGCCGCTCTTTTCTTTGCTGCTGCAACGGCGCTGATGACGCCGGGGGCCGCCGATGCGCGCCTGACGCCTCCGGGTATGGAGCCGCAGGAGGCGGAACCAACAGAACTGACACTTGAGCAACTAAAGGCGCTGGCAGAGGACGCTGCCAGAAAAAACGGTCCTGCAGGGCTAACACGTACGCTGACGGACCCTGCGGAACCCTATAACATCCCACTGATGGGATTAACGGTCGAACCGTTTGGCGAGCACACCCCATTTATTGCTCCAATGGATCCGTTCAGTACTCTTTTTCCCGGGAACGAAGGTAATGATAAGGGAGGGCTATCCGGAGATTTATGTAATGAAATCAACGATATCTTAACCGCATCGTTATTGGGTTGCGGTCAATTTCCGGAGATTTCCTATGATTTTTCTTTAGCCGGGGAACCGGAGATCAGGAACAAGACACCCCTTGAAAATCGTCCTGGCCTTGTTGCTGCATTTACCATTCCTGCCACCTTCGCCGGATTTGGATATTTGTGTTACCAAGGCAGAAGGCGTAACCGTACGCCCCATTTACAAGAGTTTGCAGAATTCAAAAGATAATGTAGGCTGCTCGGATATTTGAATCAGAACAGCCGCGATATGACAGACAAACCCTCCCTCAGTTTTGAATTCTTCCCGCCCAAGAACGAACGCATGAAAGAGCAGCTCTGGGAGGCTGTGGGGATGCTTTCGACGCTGGACCCGGCCTTTATGACGGTGACATACGGGGCGGGCGGGTCGACGCGGGACTGGACGGTGGAGGCCGCCACCCATATTCACCAGGATACCGGCATCCCGGTGGCGGCGCACCTGACCTGTGTCTGTACGCCGAAGGAAGAGATTGCACTGATCGCCGACCGGCTGTGGGCGAATAAGATCCGGCATATCGTGGCGTTGCGCGGCGATGCACCCAAGGACGGAGAAATTCCGAGGCCGGATGACGAACATTATTTCCATTATTCCAGTGATCTGGTTGAGGGCCTGCTGGCGCTTCACCCGTTCGAGATTTCCGTGGCCGCCTATCCGGAAAAGCACCCGGAGGCACCCTCGCTGGATGCCGATATCGAGGCCCTGAAAAAGAAACAGGATGCAGGGGCCACACGCGCTATCACCCAGTTCTTTTTCGACAATGATCGTTTTTACAGCTTCCTCGACAAGGCGCAGGCCGCCGGGATCACCATGCCGATCGTGCCGGGGATCATGCCGATCGCCAATTTTGAAAAATCCGTCGGCTTTGCCGAAAGATGCGGAACCTACGTGCCGGATAAGGTGAAGCAAAAATTCGAGAACATAAAGGACGACCCCGAAGCCTGCCGCATCACCGCGGGACTCGTTCTGGCTGACCAGGTCGAGGCACTGATGGAAAAGGGTACTAATTCCTTCCATTTCTATACGCTCAATCAGGCACGGCTGACCTATACGGCGTGTCGGCATCTGGGGCTAGGCCAAAATAAAAGCACTTCTGTTTTCTGAAAGATATCTATTGACGATCCTGATCTGACTTTGTAAATGATTGTTGAGAATGATTTTCATTTACAAAATTGAGGGTGAGGGTTGATAATGCCTGAAGCAGTGGCGGTTACTTCTGCAAAGATCAGAGCAGATATTAGACAGGTTGATGCCGTGGCATTGGCGTGCCGTCTGGTGGCCATCCCGAGCTTGACCCCTGTGAACGAAGTGGGGCGGAATGGTTCACGGGACTGTCTTGATCTTGTTGCTGCGATCATGCAACCCCATGGATTTTCATACCGGATTTTAACCTTCGATCACGAAAGCCATGAAGGCAACTACCCTGTTGACAATCTTCTGTGTGTTAGAAAATCCTCGCAGGAGGGTGCGCCGCATCTGTGTTTTATCGGCCATGTTGATACCGTTAGCATTGGAGATGAAGCACACTGGACTTTCTCGCCTTTTGGCGGCGATGTAGCAGACGGTCTACTGAGAGGTCGCGGCAGCCGCGATATGAAAGGTGCTGTTGCAGCTTTTTGCGCGGCGGCACATAACCTTCCCGATAATCTCAATGTCAGTATTCTTCTGACGGCGCATGAGGAAGTCGCAACAAAAGCCGGAATCAAGGCCAGCCTTGACTGGATGAATTCGCAAGGAGAAAGGCCGGACTACTTTATCGTAGGAGAACCTTCCTCGACCCATGCTTTCGGCGATGAAATTGCCACCGGCTGCGCTGGTCGTGTCTATGCGACGTTGGGTAGCAATGGCGTACAGGGCCATGTCGCCAATGAGGAAAGTTTCTTAAATCCTTATACGGTTCTTATTCATGTTCTCCATGAGTTGCAGGAAAAGAAGTGGGATGATGGCGGCAACCTGTATCCCGATACGCGCATTGAGATTATTGATTTTCCCGGAGTTAAAGATTCAGAGCGCTGCGTTATTCCGGGATCGGCACAATGCCAGATTGGCGTTGTCCATTCCCCTCATACAAGTCCGGAAACCGTTTATAGGTGGATTGAAGACACGATCAAGCAGCATGGGCAGGGACAGATTTGCATTCTCGATAGCGATCACCTTGATTACTACCACGCACCGCCAGGCGCACTGGCCCATGCCATGCAGGGTGCCATCACCGATAGTATCGACGTTTCTTCGCGTTTTGCGCTGGCATCCTTCAGTTCGGATGGGCGTTTTATCACTCGGGTCTTCCCGGATGCGGAAGTCATTGAATTCGGGCCCCGGAAAAAAGGGCCTGAGCATATGCACGAAAGAGGTTGCGGTGGGATGCACCAGGTAGATGAAGCCCTTGAAATTAAAGACATCGAACGTATGGAGCAGGTTTATGGCGCTGTGATGAGACGACTCGCCGAAGCCCCTGTACCAACCAGATAAAAGGACTAGAAAAACCGATGAGTGAAAAAATCGTTCTACGTATGGCCAAAAATGACGACCTCCAGAGCATCGATAAAATCTATCGTGCCGGACTAGCTACCGAAATTCAGGGCTCACCAGAAATGGATAAAAAATTTATCCGCATGCCGTCCGGCACGACCTGGATCGCAGAAATAGATGGCGAGCCTGTTGGGTTCGTCAATTACCGCGCGCCGGACCTTCGCTTTATCTATGTTCACCCGGATTTTCACAGGCAGGGCATCGGCAAATTGTTGATGACGAAAGCCATGGACGAGCTTGGCGAGGAAGCCCGGCTTATGGTCTACACCTATAACGAAAAAGCCAAAAAGCTATACGAGTCTTACGGCTTTCAGGCTGTAACGGACGGGATCGCCAACGATCTGCAGATCTACAAAAAACGGTAAGGAGCGTGTAAAGTGAAGGCTGATTTAAGAAGCGATACAATTACAAAACCCCGGCCCGAGATGCTGGACTTTATGGTGCAAGCCCCGGTTGGAGATGACTGCTATGGCGACGATCCTACGGTCAATGAGCTACAGCAGGAATGCGCCAGTATGTTCGGCAAGGAAGCGGCGCTCTTCACTTGCTCAGGAACGATGAGCAATCAACTGGCTCTGAAGGCACATACGCAACCGGGGGATGAAATTATTCTGGAGAAGAATTATCACATTAACTTTTTTGAGAGCGGCCCTTCGGCTCATTTGGCTCAGATCGTCCTTAATCCCGTTCACACGGAAGACGGCGTTCTGACCCCTGCTCTGATCGAAGACGCTATCAATGCAAAGCCACGCTCTCCCATTTACAGCAATCCCCGGTTGATATGCCTTGAGAATACGATTGCCTATTACGGCGGCAAGATCTTCCCTTTCGCGGTTCTTGGGGCCATCAGGACCTTCGCGCTCAAAAAAGATATGAAAGTGCATATGGATGGCGCGCGTATTTTAAATGCCTGCGTTGCCACAGGCATTTCACCAGAAGAGTATGCCAAATGCGCAGACACGGTTTCCCTTTGCTTTGCCAAGGGTCTTGGGGCTCCGTTTGGATCAATCCTGATGGGGGACGAAGAAACAATCAATCGTGCCAAGATGTTCCGCAAATGGTATGGCGGTGGCCTGCATCAGGCTGGCTTTATGGCCGCCGGTGCGCTCTACGGCCTTCGCAATGCATGGCCCCGCCTTCAGGACGACCACGCTAAATCCCGGCTTTTGAACAACCTGCTTAAGCAATCTGAATTTTCTTTTCCGGTAAGCGAAAATGTCGATACCAACATTGTCATCTTCGACATAAAGAAAACCAGCCTGAGTGCTCCTGAGTTTGTTCATCACATGGAAACAAGGGGTGTTTGTCTTTTCCCGTGGCTTGGAAGCCAGGTGCGGGCAGTCACGCACCAGGATGTGAGTTATCCGGAAATAGAGTGGGCCGCCAAAGAGATCATGCTGGAGGCTGCAAAGCTTGCACACAAAAACAACCAAATAGTGTATTCATTCCCGGCTCCCAGAGAGAGCACCATCATACGTGCAGCCATATAAAGACACCCCTTGCACACGCCTTGACGGTGTTATTTAATGGCTGGGCTTAATTGGCACATATTTTAAACGGAGGAATAAATGGTTCTGGCAACCAATCTTGGTTTCCCGCGCATCGGCGGCAAGCGTGAACTGAAGAAGGCAACGGAAAGCTACTGGAAGGGGCAATCGTCCCTCGAGGAGCTGCTTGCCACGGGCAGGGAGTTGCGCAAACGCCACTGGATGATGCAAAAGGATGCGGGACTGGATCATATTCCTTCCAACGACTTTTCTTTCTACGACCAGGTTCTCGATATGGCCTGCACGCTGGGCTGTGTGCCGGAGCGTTACGGCTGGGACGGGGACATGGTCGATATGGACACCTATTTTGCGATGGCCCGCGGCAATGACAAGGCGCCGGCGATGGAAATGACCAAGTGGCTGGATACGAACTACCACTATATCGTGCCCGAGTTCGAGCCCGGCCAGACGTTCAAGCTCTCCAGCAACAAGATTTTCGATGAGTTCCGCGAGGCCAATCATGCCGGGATTATTACGCGCCCCGTGCTGGTCGGTCCGGTGACATTCCTGCGCCTTGGAAAGGTCAAGGATGAGAGTGTCAACCGCCACGACCTGCTGCAAAACCTGCTGCCGGTCTATGAGGAAATCTTGCGCGAACTTGCAACCTGCGGGGCCGAGTGGGTACAGATCGACGAGCCTGTCCTTGCGCTGGACCTGTGCGAAGGGGCGCGGAAAAACTTTACTGAAGCCTATGCACGCCTTGCCGCAGTCGAGCCTGCCCAGAAAATTCTGCTGGCGACCTATTTCGACGGGCTGCGGGACAATCTGGACCTGGCCTTTGGCCTGCCGGTCGATGCCGTACACCTCGATCTGCGCCGCGCGCCCGACCAGCTTGATGCCGCCCTCGAAAAAGCCGGCGACAAAATACTCTCGCTTGGCGTCATCGACGGCCGGAACATCTGGAAGAACGACCTGTCCGCCTCTCTGGACGTCATTGAAAAGGCCGTGGCAAAACTGGGACAGGACAAGGTGTTTGCCGCGCCGAGCTGCTCGCTTCTGCATACGCCGGTCGATCTCGACAACGAAACCCAGATGGATGAGAAAATCAAAAGCTGGCTGGCCTTCGCCAAGCAGAAGCTTTCGGAAATTTCCGTTCTGGCCAAAGGCGCCACGGAAGGCCGAGGCGCGGTTGCCGCAGAACTGGCTGCCAGTGATGCCGTGGCCGAGGACCGAAAGACCTCCAAGCGCATTCACAATCAGGCTGTGAAGGACCGCATTGCCGCGATTACGCCGGATATGCTGAAGCGCAAGAGCCCGTTCGCGGAGCGCCAGAAAATCCAGCATGAGCGCCTGAACCTGCCGCTTTACCCGACGACCTCGATCGGCTCCTTCCCGCAGACGCAGGAAATTCGCAAGGCGCGCGCCGCCTTCAAAAGGGGGGAGATCGACGAGGCCGCCTACCAGCAGGCCATGAAGGACGAAATCAAGGCCGTTGTCGATTACCAGCATAAAATCGGCATCGACGTCCTGGTCCACGGCGAACCGGAGCGCAACGACATGGTCGAATATTTCGGCGAGCAACTCGAAGGTTTTACCTTCAGCAAGTTTGGCTGGGTGCAGTCTTACGGTTCGCGCTGCGTGAAGCCGCCGATTATTTTCGGTGACGTTTCCCGCCCGGTGCCGATGACGGTGGAATGGTCGAAATACGCCCAGAGCCTGACCGACAAGATCATGAAGGGCATGCTGACCGGCCCGGTGACGATCCTGCAATGGTCTTTCGTCCGCGATGACCAGCCGCGCATGGACACGGCCAAGCAAATTGCGCTGGCCATCCGTGACGAAGTGGCAGATCTCGAAAAAGCCGGGATCAAGATGATCCAGATCGACGAGGCCGCGTTCCGGGAAGGCCTGCCGTTGCGCAAGGCCGACTGGAACGAATATCTGCGCCGCGCGGTGGAAAATTTCCGTCTCACTTCATGCTGCGTTGAAGATGAAACACAGATCCACACCCATATGTGCTATTCGGAGTTCAACGACATCATCGAGGCCATCGGCGATATGGATGCAGATGTAATTTCCATCGAAACCAGCCGCTCGCAAATGGAACTGCTGGACGCCTTCGTCGAGTACAAATACCCGAACGAGATCGGCCCCGGCGTTTACGACATCCATTCCCCGCGCGTGCCGGACAAGGCGGAAATGGTCGCCCTGCTCGAAAAGGCCCGCAAGGTCCTGGACGTGCGCCAGATCTGGGTCAACCCCGACTGCGGCCTCAAAACCCGCGGGTGGGCGGAGGTCGAACCTGCCCTCGAATATATGGTCGAAGCTGCTAAGGAAATGCGCGAGCACGAACAAAGCGCGGCAGCGTAGTTTTGCGCCCCGGTGTCATCCCCGCGAAAGCGGGGATCTGATAGACGAGAGCGCTGAATAACCAGATCCCCGCTTTCGCGGGGATGACAGGAAGCGGTAGGAATGGCCATGATCCTGACGTTATTAAAAGCCAAAATCCACCGGGCGACGGTGACGCAGACCGACCTTGAATATGAAGGTTCGATCACCATCGACCGTGACCTGATGGATGAGTCGGGGATCTTGCCCTATGAGCAGGTCGATGTGCTCGATATCAATAACGGTGCACGCTTTACGACCTATGCAATTGAGGGCGAGCGCGGCTCGGGCATCATCGGCATCAACGGCGCCGCCGCGCGTCTCGTGCAAAAGAACGACCTCGTTATTATCTGCGCCTACGGCCAGGTCGAACAGGAACTGGCCCGCAACTACAAACCCACCGTCCTGCAGATGAACCCGGATAATACAATCAAATCTGTGTATTAATTCGCGTCTGGATAATCCTGTTAATAAGCTGTTAATATCACTGGCAGAGAATTTTTATTAGGATAATGATCCCATGTTATTATGAGGGCGATAGATTTTGAGCAAAAAATGAAAGAAAGAACAAACCCGTATATAGGTGTTGGTTTATACACAATTCCTGAAGCAAGTCGCTTAACAGGTGTTTCTAGTCAACGTATTAGACGATGGCTACAGGGTTATGATTATCCTTTCAAAGGCAACAAAAAACACATGTCGTCTCTTTGGACACCTGAAGTGCCGGAAATTCATGAAGAGAATGGACTTACTTTTAAGGACCTGCTGGAAATTCGTTTTATAGATGTTTTTTTAAATCATGGTGTTTCCATGAAAAATATTCGTGCTGCAGCAGAATTGGCATGCAGAGAATATAGGCAAGCATACCCCTTTTCTTCGCAAAAATTTAAAACTGATGGAAAAAGAATTTTTTCTGAAATCACCGAAAAGTCGGGTGACAAAAAGCTTGTTGACCTTATCAAAGGTCAGTGGACGTTCAATAAAGTTATTGAACCAAGCCTAAAGGGTGTTGAGTTTTCTACTGATGGGATTGCGGAGCGTTGGTTTCACCCCTTTGGAAAGTCAAAGGAAATTGTTCTTGATCCTGAACGATCTTTTGGACGGCCTATTATCTTTAATGGTGGCGTTCCGACAGATATTCTTGCAAGCGCATATGACTCCGATGAGGACATAAATTTTGTTGCTCGCTGTTACGGCGTAAATCCAAAATCGGTTAAGGCTGCAATAGAGTTTGAAGAGAAGCTAGCAGCGTGAACTTTCTGATTGATAATAATCTACCTATTCAATTAGCAAAAGCTTTGAATGAGCTATGTGAACCTGAAGAAGTAAGGGTGGAACATATCAGAGAAAAATTTGGAGAAGACGCCAAAGATTTGGACTGGATACAACAGCTTCAGAAAGAAGGTGGTTGGGCTGTCGTATCTCGAGACAGGTTCAACAAAAACAAACTTGAAAAAGAAGCCTTTCATAATAGTGACATAACCGTTTTTATCCTTTCCAAAGGTTGGAAAAAGCTCCAGTATTGGGACATTTGCACCAAACTAATTAGCAAATGGCCTCAACTTCTCAAACAGACGAAATTGATTTCAAAAGGCGGTGCTTTTGATGTTCCGGTAACCGGACAAAAACTTAATCCCACTAAGCTTTAATCAAAACAGCCGCGAAAAACCCGTCCGTGTTATGGCGGTGCGGGGTGAGGCGCATGTAGAGGCCTTCGCACCATTCTTCTTTTAAAGGCATTACTTCAAATTCAGGATGGCGTTCGAGAAAGGCCTCGATCTGTTTTTCGTTTTCTTCGGGCAGCAGGGAGCATGTGGCATAGACCAGCTTGCCGCCCGGTTTCACCGTATGAGCAACGCGGTCGAGGATATCGGCCTGAATGCCGGTAAGCTCTTCCAGGTCCGGGCCATAGGTGCGCCAGCGCATGTCCGGGTTGCGGCGCCAAGTACCGGTGCCGGTGCAGGGCACGTCACACATGACGACGTCGAACGTGCCTTTCTGGCGGCGCAGCCATTTGCGGTTTTTCTCGTCGGACAGGGGGCGGGTTTCGATGATGTCGCTGACGCCCGCGCGTTTGAAACGCTGCTTGCCTTTTTCGAGACGGCGGGGTTCGAGATCCATGGCGACGATCCGGCCTTTGTTCTGCATTGCGCCGGCCAGCGCCAGCGTCTTGCCGCCCGCGCCCGCACAATAATCCAGCACCTGCAGGCCGGGCTGCACGCCGCAGACGTGGGCGATTAATTGCGAGCCTTCGTCCTGAATGTCGATCCAGCCCTTGGCGAAGGCTTTGGTTCTGGACAGGAACGCCTTTCCCTCGCAGCGCAGGCCCCACGGGGAAACGGGCGTGGGCTGCGTTTTTACCCCGTCGGCCTCGAGGAATTTTTGCACCTTTTCCCGGTCCGCCTTCATGATGTTAATACGCAGATCCAGCGGTGCACCGGAGATCATTGCCGCCATTTCCGTTTCGAAGGAATCACCGAAATAAGCGCGCAGGTTTTCCTCGTAATACGGCGGGCATTCGGCCCGGACGGAAGGCGGCATATCGGGATGTTCCAGCGCCTGCCCGGCAAGCTGTGATACGAGCGTTTTTTCCTCTTCGGTTAACGGGGCGGGGCTGTACTTTTTCCCGTCGAAAAGTTTGTCCGGCTTCTCCCTTTCCTCCAGGCTCACCCACGCCAGCACCCTCGCCCTTGGCGTGTCTTGATGACCTGCGCGCTCCAGCCACCAGCCAAGTCGGGCGTGGGCGCGGACAACCGCATAGGCGCGCTCGACAACGGCATTGCGGTCTTTTGAACCGATATAGCGGCGCACACGAAAGTAATCACCGCAGGTTGCATCCATCGGAATTTTCGCTTTGGATATCCTTTCCAAAAGATCGATTGTTGCCTGTATGCGCGCCGCAGGGGTCATGGATGGTCTCTTTCCGCTAAGGAAGTTGGTTTTGACAAGATGCCCATAATCTAAAAAGGGTGATAGTTAATCATTTTTTAATTTTCTCGCCTTATAAAGTTTGCTTATATTCCTTATAATCAAAAGAATAAAGGGAGGACTTCCTGATGGCTGACATCTTCATCAGTCTGCACGACACTGTAGAATCGCAGTTTATAGCAATCATCGAAGGCGAGCCGACCAGCGATGGCAAGCAGATCGCCATTTCCGCACCGGAGGCGCTGAAAGGCATCACGGTCAGGGCCAAACGTTTTGTCCCGATCGCCCGCCCGCTTCAGGAAGCACTGAGCAAGATCGGCATCCCGGCCAAACCGCAGATTCTGAGCGATGAAGAAGCGATGAAATTCCGCCGCGCTATCCCGGTCCCCCGGAAGAAGCCGAGCGTTAAGCGGGCTTCTGTCGCCTAAGCGACTTTTCGCTTATTCGTAATTCTCGTAAGGACGCGCCACAGGTAAAAGGCTACCGGGGTATTTCTCGTACTTATCAACGATCTGGCCGATTACTCCGCGATTAATAAGATCCCGCGTGGCATTGTCGAGCAACCGGCGAAACTTGTCTTCCCCTGCTTTAACGGCAATGGTATTGCCGAAATAAGATACAGGCTCTATGCCCTCGACCGGCCTGATCTTTCCGGGATTATTCGCCATGTACATCTCCGCTGTGATCTGGTCCGAAATCGTAATGTCGGCCCGGCCACTCACCACATTTAAAAAGATATCCGTCTGTGGTGCCATTTGCGGAAGAGATAATATTTTTGCCTTGGGAAACAGCCTCCCAATCAACGGCTGATCGACCGTTCCATCCTGGGTGCCAAAAGTAACGGTTTCATCATTTGCGGCCTGAATATTTCCATCAAAACGCGTGTCGTCCGCACGAACATAGGCGCGCATAGCGTGGTAATAAATCGGAATGGTAAAATCCATATCCCGCGCCCGCTTTGCCAACGGCCAGATTCCGATACAGGCCGCGTCAAAACGATCATGCTGTAAGCCCACAGGCCAGTCCGACCAGCTGACCTCTTCCGACCATTCGATCTCGAGACCGAGCTCTTCTCCCAGAGCTTCCAGATAGTCGTAAAATATCCCGGAGATTATTCCTGTGTTGGGATCTTTTAAAATTATCGGCTCCCACACACCGTAGGCACAACGGATCTTGCCTGATTTCATCACACGATCATAAACGGACTCTTCCGCAGCCTGCGCAGAGCCGGTCAACAGGACGAACAGAAACAGAGCCGGAAGAAATCCTTTCATGACAGGCTTCAGCTTTCCTGCCGGTAGTTTGGCGCTTCCCGCGTGATCGTCACGTCATGGACATGGCTTTCACGGAAACCGGAGGCGCTCATTTTGATGAATTCGGCTTTTTGCATGTCTTTGATGGTTTTGCTGCCCGTATAGCCCATGGAGGCTTTCAGGCCGCCTACAAGCTGGTGAATGACCGCCGTGAGCGGGCCCTTGCAGGCTACGCGGCCTTCGATACCTTCGGGAACGAGTTTCTGGTTTTCCTTCACCTCTCCCTGGAAATAACGGTCGGCGGAACCTTTGACCATCGCCCCGACCGAACCCATGCCGCGGTAGGATTTGTAGGAACGGCCCTGATAGAGAATAACCTCGCCGGGCGCTTCATCGGTGCCGGCGAA
>CAZKGT010000053.1:0-13148 GCA_964552285.1 uncultured Pseudobdellovibrionaceae bacterium
TAACGGCACCCCTGCGTCTGCTCAAAATCAGGCTACTTTTGCAACAGGTCTATTTATTCCGGAAGACCACATGACGTTTTCTACAGAGAAAACCCTTGATGTTTACATAATTATATGAATAATGGCTGGTTATGATTTTGAAGCGAATATTCCCGCCGCCGGTGTTTGTTCCATCAGCGCCGGCCACGTTTAACCCTCATGCCCATAGCGACAGGCTGGCAGAGTTCAATTGTTATGCCGATGCAATGGATCTGCCAAGCGCCGGAATGGCAAGACCGGGACGTCTGGCATCATTCAGAAATAACCCCCTGAATACAGATGAGATAATTGATTGGTGTCTTATTAGGCTGCTTGAAAAAGATGGTTGGAAAGAAATCAGGGAGCATGAAGTTGACCCGGACAGGCAAAGAGTAATTGGTGTCTATTGGGGTGCGATGCCGGGGTTTAACGGCCTGGATTTTCATGTTGTAAAAAAGACCCCCCAAGGCTGGGTCCAAAAAATATGGGATAATGCTAATGGCACTCCTTTGCCTCCTGCAAACCGTGATTTTAGCGGCAATGTTATGAATGATCTTGAGCAGGCGGATATGGGGCCCTACAAATATCGAGTAGGGTATTTTGCTGAAAGCAAGGCCGGTTTGCTTATCAGGAGAAGGAACGACATTCAGGATCGCTCTTGTCCGGTTGAAGGAGCGGTTGCCGCGCGTGTACCGGTTCTGGCTAAAGCGTAAGCATAGAATCCTTCCCTTTTCCCCCTATATATGATTAATATACCGCCCTCTCGAAAGATAGTGTGAGCAAAGGAACAGAGCGATGAGCCAGGAAACGGCCAACCATAATGGAACGGTGATCAATATCAAGACCGGCCTTGCCGAGATGCTGAAGGGCGGGGTGATTATGGATGTGGTAACGGCGGATCAGGCAAAGATCGCCGAAGATGCCGGAGCTGTGTCTGTGATGGCTCTGGAGCGCGTTCCCTCCGACATTCGCAAGCAGGGCGGCGTGGCACGGATGAGCCCGCCGGAACTGATTGCCGAGATCATGGAATCCGTATCCATTCCGGTCATGGCCAAATGCCGCATCGGTCACTTTGCCGAGGCGCAGGTGCTGGAAGCGCTCGGTGTCGATTATATTGATGAAAGTGAAGTCCTCACGCCCGCCGACGATCTTTATCATGTCAACAAGCATGATTTTAAAGTCCCGTTCGTTTGTGGTGCGACCTGTCTGGCCGAAGCGCTACGCCGGATCGGCGAGGGCGCGGCCCTGATCCGCACCAAGGGCGAGGCCGGTTCCGGCAACATCGTCGAGGCCGTGCGCCACATGCGCCAGATCAATCAGGACATCAAGCGCGTTGCGCATCTGGAAGACGACGAACTGATGACCGAGGCCAAAAATCTCGGCGCGCCGTATGAGCTTTTAAAGCTGGTGAAAAAAGAGGGCCGCCTGCCTGTGCCGAATTTCTCTGCCGGTGGCGTGGCAACGCCGGCCGATGCGGCATTGTGTATGCAACTGGGTGCGGAAACCGTTTTCGTCGGCTCCGGCATTTTCAAAAGCGAAAACCCGGCCGCCTATGCTAAAGCCATCGTCAAGGCCGTCGCCCATTACGACGACCCGAAAATGGTCCTCGAAGCCTCCAAAGGCTTGGGCGGAGCTCCGATGCGCGGCATCGAAATGAGCGAGCTGGAAGAAGAGCAGAAGCTGGCAAACCGTGGTTGGTAATGTCTGCTTTCCCGAACATAGGAATCCTCGCCCTTCAGGGCTGCGTTTCCCCGCACCGGCCTCATATTGAGGCGGCGGGGGGTGTTTTCCTGCCCGTCAAAACGGCGGCAGACCTTGAAAAGATTGACGCCCTGATCCTGCCCGGCGGTGAGAGCACGACGATGCTGAAGCTCATCAATGCCTTTGGCCTCAAAGATCCCCTGATGAAGGCCTTTGCGCAAAAGCCGGTCTGGGGTATTTGCGCGGGTGCGATCCTGATGGCCGACAAGGTGCAAAGCCCGGAGCAGGAGAGCTTTTGTCTCCTGCCGATGACGGTGACTCGTAATGCCTACGGCCGCCAGCTTGACAGCGTTCATATGGAAGTCGGCGGCTATCCTGTCTCGTTTATCCGTGCCCCGGTGATTGATGATGTCCGCGGTGACGTTGAAATTCTGGCCGCGCGTGCCGGCAGGCCCGTTTGGGTGCGTTCCGGCAATTATATGGCCTCGACCTTCCATCCGGAGCTGACTTTACGCTTTCCCTCGCCGATGCACCGGACCTTCATTGAGATGGTCACGGCATCACGCCGGCAGGAAGCGGTTGCTTAACCCATTCAAAATTAAATAAAATCCACGCAATCATTGAGAGTCCGTTAAGGGCCTTGTGTTACTTTTGAAGACAACAAGGTCAATTCATAACGGGTGGGAAATTATGCGGGAAACAGTTCTGCAAACATGCAAAGGTGCCTTGAAACAAAAGGCGTTTTTCAAATCATACTGCAAATATTTCGATGTCGTCCGGGCGACAAGCAAGGCACTGCGCGAAGAGGCTTTTCGTCTGCGCTGCCGGGTTTACTGCGAGGAAAACGGCTATACGAAGCCGGTCGCAGAAAACTTTGAATATGACGCCTATGATGAAAGAGCCGAACATTATTTGCTGATGCACAAGCCCTCCGGCAAGGCCGTCGGCACGGTGCGCATCATTTTCCAAGACCCTGAAAGTGTAGATGAGAGCTTTCCCTTGCAGCGCCAGTCCGACCATCCGTTCCTGCATCAGGACGGCCGCGCGGCCGCATTGTGCCAGATTTCACGATTGTGCATGGCCCCCGAATTCCGCCGCCGGACGATGGACGGAACCTTGTTGCCGGCCTATTACAGTCCTGATGAAAGCGCGGCCCGCGCAAAGCCGACATTCGGCAATGTCATGAGCCACTGGAAGCGGACGATCCCTTACGCGCCGCTTGGCCTTCTTGGTGGCGCGTTTGAGGCAGCCATGCGCGCCCGGATCATGGATTGCGTGATGATGGTCGAAGCGTCCCAGCTTCGCGGGCTCGAACAGATCGGCCTGTCATGGCGTACGCTCGGCCCGCAGGTCGTGGCGCACGGCAAACAGCAGCCGGTTGTCTTCAATATCAAGGCCGCACTCGACAATATGCGCGTGCACAACCAGCCCTGCTGGGAGGTTCTGACAGATCGCGGCCGCCTTCAGACAATGGCCGATTCCCTTCACCGTGAGGACTGGCATGACGGTATCTTTGACGAGCAGTGCCGCGAGGAAATCTACGAAAAACTTATGGGCGATATGAAGGCATAAATGCCTTTTTCCTGACATAGGTTTTTGCCGAAAAAGCCTGTATGATAGGCTCTATGTCTTTCTGGGATAGAATCAGGGAATTCCTTCAAAAAATCTGGCGATTTGCAAACCGTCCGATCTGGACCCTGCTGCCCAAAAAGTTGCCGAAACCAAAGCCGCCCGAAGATCTTCCGCTTCCGATGGCCGACCCGTCGGAGGTTCTGCCCAAACAGGATCAGCAGCATGCCTGCGGTTCCTACACCAAACTCAAAATCCGCTTCCGTGATATTGGCCGCGAAAACGCCATCATCGAAATTCTGGGCAGGGATTTCCTGACCGCTATGCCGGAAGGTGCCTATCAGAGCCGCCTTGGCCAGATTGCCTATCTGTTCCGCCGCGTGCACGAGGATATCAGTTCCGAGGAAATCTCCCAGCTTCTGGGGGAGGCGCGCGCCCACGAATTTGCTCATCCGAAGGACTGGGATGCCTGGGACAGGGCAAACCTGCGCGAAATGGAGCGGCTTTACCGCGAGCATTGCCATGTCGATGCGGCGCTGATGGAGAGAAAGGCCAGTCTTTCTTACGAGGGCCGCCGCCGTCACCGTGACGTTCTGAAGAACAACGACTGGGAGCAGGCCAAGGGATTCCTGCAGGAACAGATTGATCTGCACCGTAAAATAGCTTCCGCCCGCTGCGAGGCAACCGGTGAGGATTCCCATTATCAGATGCTGATGCAGGAATTCATGCCCGGCATGAAGGTCAGCGATATCGAGAAGTGGTTCGACCGGCTAGAAAAGGAACTGAAAGAAATTTTACCGGCCGCCCGCGAAAAGCAGAGCGGCCGGGCCGATCCGATCGCTCTGAACGGCAAGTATCCGGCCGAAGCCCAGATGTGGCTGAACAAGTCGCTCCTGTCGGTGATCGGCTTTGATTTCGATCGTGGCGGTCTTTATGAAACAGGTCATAACCCTGTCGAAGGCGGAACGCCTGAAGACACCAGGCTGGTCATCAAATGCGCCGAGACCGATAACTTTCTCGATTCCATGAAAAGCGCCCTGCACGAGGGCGGCCACGGGCTCTATATTCAGGGCCTCCCCCGGAAAGAATGGCGTTACCAGCCTGTGGCGCAGGACCTTGGTGCCGCCGTCCATGAATCGCAGGCATTGCTGATTGAGATGGTGATCGGCCGGATGCCGGAATTTTTCGATTTCCTCTCACCCCGGCTGGAAGGCCTGTTCCACGGGATCGGCGATCCGGCCCTGCAATCGAAAAACCTGCGTGCCATCAAAACGCAGGTGCGCCCGACCATGGACCGTAAAAAGGCCGATGAGCTGAGCTATTTCTTTCATATCCTGCTGCGCTTCCGCCTTGAAAAAGACCTGATCGACGGCTCGCTCGAGGTGGAAGACCTGCCCGAAGCCTGGACCGAAGGCATGCAGGAGCTGATCGGCATCCGTCCCAACAGCTTTGCCGAAGGCTGCATCCAGGACGTTCACTGGTTCGTCGGCAAGTTCGGTTACTTCCCGTCCTATGCGGTCGGCCACATGATGGCTGCGCAGATCCTTGACGCTATGCGCAAGGATATCCCGGATATCGAACAGCAAATCCTGCGCGGCAATTTTGAATCCATCAAGGAGTGGCTGAACGAGAACATCCACGCCAAAGGCCGCCTCCTGACATGGGAAAAACTTCTCAAAGAAGCCACCGGCAAAAAGCTCGACCCCGATTATCTGGTCGAGCATTTGAAGGGACGTTACACAGCATAGCCATCGTCATAAAGCATTGCAGTTTTCCATAAATTATGGTAACAAATTGCATGGGTGAAGATCATAAAATCTCCGCATCTCCTCCGTTCAGAGAAACGAATGGCTCTGGCAAGCGGTCTGTATATGACTTGCTTGTCAAACGCTTCATCGAAATTGGCAAATCGAAAGCCAAGCTGGAAGAACTGCGGAATGACAAGCGCACCGGGCGCGTTGTGCCAGAGGCAGCCAAATCATTCGAAACGGCGCTTTCAGCTGCTGCTATCGCTGTCGAAGGTTATGTGCGCAACCCTCAAATTAATGCCTGGCTTGATGAACTCGAAAAGCCGGAAGCTTATGGCAGCCTTGACGAGATACAGCAGGCCATGGTTCGTGAGATGCGACTGAGCCATTCTCTGGATACGGCCCTATCATCGAAAGATGCCATTAAAGCCAAGAAAATAGAAACGGATGGCCGTGCTATTCACGCGCGTGCGATGAAAGCCAACGACTGGGATAGTGCCAAAAAACACCCACGCGAAGTCATTAAGTTTCAACAAAGGGTAGGCAGGCTTTATGCGCAGACCCAAAATTCTGATGATCCATTGGATGGCATGCTGGCAGTCTGGTCTCCAGGCGTAAGCAGGCAGCAGGTCGATGAATATTTTGAACGGCTCGAACGTAAACTCAAGCCCATGGTAACTGAAGCGATTTTTCTTCAGAAGAGCAAAGATAAACCAGAAGTGCCGGAAGTTGAGTTCAGCGTTGAAAAACGCAAACAACTCAACGCCCGCATTGCAGAGGATACAGGCCTCGATATGGACCGTGGCGGCCTTCTCTATTCCGAGAATGCGCCAATAGAAGGCGGCACCCGTAACAAGGCCTTTGCCAACCTCAAGGAGCCGGATGGCTCGAAGCAATGGCATATGGAACCCGTTACCGCCAACCACGAAGGCGCCCATGAGCGCTATATTCAGAACACACCAGAGGAGTGGGAATTCACCCCGCTCGGCGAAGACCGCGGCGGTTTAATGCAGGAAGGCGTGGCGCTGCTCTCGGAAATGGTCATTGGCCGCACGCGTGAATATATGCGTTATTTCGCCCGGGAAGCGGAAGAGGTCTACGGGCAGGAATTCGATGCGGATAATCTTTTCAGATTACGCTCACGGGTCGAACGCACGCCGGAGCGAAAGACAGCAGACGAGCTTACCTATCATTTGCACGTCATCGCGCGCTGGCGTGCTTATTGCGCGTTGATCGAAGATAAGGTTGATGTGGATGAATACCCTGAGCGACTTGCCGAAATCTACCGCGACACGGTGGGCGTAAATGTTGAGGATCCGGTAAAGCTGGCGCTTTCCGACGTGCATCTTTTCGTCGGCAAAGGCGCATTGTATCCGTCCTACACACTCGGCCACGGCCTTGCTTGCCAGCTTTTCGATACAATGAAAAAGGCCATGCCGGACATGCTGGAGAACATAGGCTCTGATGGCCCAAAAGGACTTCAGCAGGCGCACCAATGGCTGGTAGACAAAGTGTTTTCCGCAGGCCGGCTTTATACGCTCAATGACCTGATGCAACGCGTTACCGGCAAAGCGCCGGATCCCGAATATCAGCTCGCGCATTTAAGGCAGCGGTTTCTTGGTGAGGATAGTAGCCCGGCGCTGCGGGTGTCGCAGTCGGGCGATGATATTTCTGCCCCTTGCGTTAAGCGGTAAAATCGAAATATTCTCTTGCCCATGAAATACATCTCCACACGCGGCCGGAGTGAGCCGGTATCTTTTGAGAACGTTTTGCTGGCCGGGATGGCGCCGGACGGGGGGCTGTTCATTCCGGAACGCTGGCCGGAAATGGATGCGGCTGCGCAGGAAAATCTGGCCGGACAATCCTATGACGAGATCGCGGCGGCGGTTATCCAGCCCTTTATCGGGGGAGATATTGCGCCGCAAATCTTCCACAAAATACTGCAAAAAACATATATAAAAGGGAATTTTACACACTCTGCCCTTGCGCCCCTAGTTCAGACCGGCCCCAGTGAATGGATCCTCGAACTGTTCCACGGGCCGACAATTGCCTTTAAGGATTACGCGCTGCAACTGCTTGGAAACCTCTTCGATTACGTGCTGGAGAAAAATGGCCAGCGCGTGACCATCGTCGGTGCGACATCGGGTGATACCGGATCGGCGGCGATAGAGGCGTGCAGGGGTTGCAAGAATATCGATATTTTTATCCTGCACCCCAGGGGCCGCGTGTCCGAGGTGCAGCGGCGCCAGATGACGACCGTAGACTCGCCGAACGTCCATAACATCGCGCTCGAGGGCACGTTTGATGATTGTCAGGCGCTGGTGAAGGCCATGTTTGCCGATGCGCCTTTCCGCGATGAGATGCGCCTTTCCGCCGTCAACTCCATCAACTGGGCGCGGATCGTGGCGCAGTGCGTCTATTATTTTGCCGCTTCCCTTGCGCTGGGCGGTCCCGGCAGGCCAGTCAGCTTCGCCGTTCCCACCGGCAATTTCGGTAATGTCTATGCCGCATGGGTGGCCCGGCAGATGGGCCTTAATGTTGGCGAGCTGATCATCGGCACCAACCGCAACGATATCCTGACCCGCTTTTTCGAAACAGGTTCCATGAAACTTGAGGGCGTGAATCCGACGATCAGTCCTTCCATGGATATCCAGGTTTCCAGCAATTTCGAACGCTATCTTTGTGACCTGCTGGACCGGGACCATGGGCGCCTGTGTGATTTGATGCAGGCCTTCAGGACAGACGGCGCGTTCTCCTTAAGCGATAACGAGATGGCCACCGCCCGCAAGGATTTCACGGCCGGTCGATGCAGCGAGGAAGAAACGGCGCAGGTCATGAAAGACCTCTACCGTGATACCGGATACCTCCTCGACCCGCATACAGCCGTCGGCCTGCACGCGGCAAGGGCGTCCCGTAAAGACCCGCCCGTTCCCGTCGTCATCGCTGCCACAGCCCACCCGGCCAAATTCCCCGATGCCGTGCAGCAGGCCACCGGCATCAAACCCGAACTGCCGCCCCACATGGCCGACCTGTTCGACCGCCCGGAATTCATGACTTCTGCTCCGAATGATCTTTCCAGGGTGCAGGACCTGATCCGCAGCGAGATCAAAAAAGCCGCGTAAAAACTACTAGAAAAAAGAAACATGTCCATCCAGCTTACAACCCTGCCCTCCGGCCTGCGCATCATTACCGATACCGTTCCAACCGTTGATTCCGTTGCCGTTGGCGTCTGGGCGTCTGTTGGCACGCGCAATGAAGATCTGAAGCATAACGGCGTGGCGCATATGGTCGAGCATATGGTGTTCAAGGGCACGCCGACCCGAAGCGCACAGGATATCGCCGAGCAGATTGAAAATGCCGGCGGGCATATGAATGCCTATACGAGCCGCGAGGTCACGAGCTATCACGTGCACCTGCTGAAAGACGACCTGAAGCTGGCCCTCGATCTTATCAGCGATATTGTCCAGCATTCGGCCATGCCGGAGGAGGAAATCGTCCGCGAGCGTCACGTCATCCTGCAGGAGATTGGCATGACGTACGACACGCCCGACGATTTCGTTTTCGATCTCTATCAGGAAACCGCTTATCCGGGTCAGGCGCTGGGCGCGCCTATTTTGGGTACCGCCGAAATTGTCGCCAATATGCCGCGTGAGGCGCTTTATGATTACGTGCACCGGTTTTATACGCCCTCACGGCTGGTGGTTTCGGCGGCGGGTAATCTCAATCATCAGGAGGTCGTCCGGCAGGTGGAGGATTTGTTTGGCGATCTGCCCGCCGACAGCAGTCATGAAATCATTGCCGCCGACTATAAGGGCGGCGAGAGCCGCGAGACCCGCGAACTGGAACAGAGTCATTTCGTTCTTGGCTTTCAGGGGCTGGCGCAGACAGACGACGACCACGAAACGGCTATGATCCTTTCCACCATTCTGGGCGGCGGCATGTCTTCACGCCTGTTCCAGGAAATCCGCGAAAAACGCGGTCTGGTTTACTCGATCTTCTCATATCATACCGGCTTCCATGATGACGGACAGATGGAAATTTATGCCGGAACAGGCCCTGATGATCTGCCGGAACTGGTGCCTGTCCTGTGTGAGGAAATCTGCAAGGTGGTGGATGATATTTCCGAAGAGGAGCTTGTTCGCGCCAAGGCGCAACGCCGTTCGACTCTGCTGATGGGCCGGGAATCGATGATGAGTCGCGCCGACCGGCAGGCCAAATCAGTCATCTATAAAGGGCAGGGGCCTGACCTGTCGGAAAAACTTAAGAAAATCGATGCCATCAATAAGGACGAGGTTTGCAGCATTGCCCGGAAAATCTTTTCTTCCCGCCCGACACTGGCTGCGCTTGGCCCGCTGGACAAGCTTGAGGATTATGAGTCCGTCCGCGCGCGTCTTGCTGTTTGACATAGACATTCCCGCCAAAGAGTTTTAGCCTTTTCCCATGCTCTGGCCACGTAAAGATTTTCACAGGCAGCTTCTTCCGGATATCCGGCTGGAGGGCAGGCGGGTTACGCTCATGCCGCCACAGCTCGGACACTGGTCTGCCTGGGCGCAGGTCCGCCAGCGCAACCAGTCTTATCTGAAGGAATACGAACCGCTCTGGCCGGATAATTGCCTGACCCGCCAGTTTTTCATGAAACGGCTGGAACGCCAGGTCCGGGACTGGCGCAGCGGTCGCGGCTATGCCTTCCTGATTTTTGACTCTGAAAGCGGTGAACTGATCGGCGGGATCAACGTCAATAGCGTTTGCCGCGGCGCGGCGCAGTTTGCCTCGCTCGGCTACTGGATCGACCGGGACCTTCAGGGGCGGGGGTTGATGAGCGAATCTTTAAGGCTCGTGATAAAGTTCTGCTTTGAGCAGGTGAAGCTGCACCGCCTCAACGCATCATGCATGCCGCGCAATGAATCCAGTATCCGGCTATTGAAGAAGCTGGGTTTTAAGGAAGAAGGCTTTGCAAAAGCCTATATCCAGATTGGTGGATGCTGGGAAGACCATAACCTCTATGGCCTGCTAGCTGAAGAATTTCAGCCAGGAAATACTGCCCCAGACGAGCCCGCAGAAAATAAGGCTGAGAAAGACGGCGGCTGAGCCCATATCCTTTGCTTCCTTGGAAAGCTCGTTCTTTTCAAAGGAAATCCGGTCGATCGCCCGCTCGATGCCGGTATTCAGCAATTCGACGATGAGCACAAGAATGATGCTGCCGATCAGCAGCAATCTCTCCTCAACCGTCTGGCCGATCCAGAAACTGGCCGGGATCATCAGGAATGTCAGAATCAGTTCCTGCTGGAACGCTTCTTCCGTCTTGAAGCAGGATCTGAAGCCGTGCATGGAAAAAAAGAACGCATTGATAATGCGTTTCAGACCCTTGTTATCCGGTGGTGCCCCCATAAATGAATAAGCCCGCAAGAGGTAAGTCACACGGGGTGATAATGACATAGCCGCCGCAATTTGCAATTGTTCTTGTAAAGTAAATATTTTTCATATATTAGATCCATAAAGCAATAGGAAATCCCAAAAACATGGCGGAAGAAGCAGCAAGAGAATTCAATACATTATCTGATGGGACACCGGATTTTGAGTTATCCGATGATATCAGGCGTACCCACCAGGAGATCTTTAAGCAACTGAGACAGATAGCGGCATATGGCTGTGTATCAATGGTTCAGAAAATTCCTGGCTCGGACATGATCCTGATTGGCTACCGGGTTCAAAAAGATCGGCAGTCTCCAATGGTAGACATGAGTGTTTTGTTCAGTGACAGAGGCGAGGGTAACGTTCATCTAAGATTAAGCATGCGAAGCGTGAATGGTGAGTGTTTTGTACAATATGACGCTGGCACAGAAATGGGTAAGTTTTGGAAAAGCTTTGAAGAGAAGCTGGAAAGTAAAATAATTGCTGCGCTGAATGTCGCCAAACTGGACCTTTAATCAGGCCCTTCCTGCATCCGCCGATAGCATCGCCGGATCAATCCCAAGTTTTTGAGCGGCCATTTCCCATTTCTCATCGGAGGTGGCGTGAAAAATCAGGGCCGGGTCTGGCTCGACTGTCAGCCAGGCATTGTGGCGCATTTCCTCGTCCAGTTGTCCGGCGCTCCATCCCGCATAGCCGAGGATAAAAAGCATCTGCATCGGGCCTTTTCCTTCAGCCACGGCTTTCAGTGCATCAACCGTGCCGGTGACGCTGAATGTATCGTCGATCCGTATGGTGTCGGATTGCATGAAGTCATTGCTGTGCAGCAAGAATCCGCGTGCCGATTCTACCGGTCCGCCGCTCAGGACGGGCGTTGACAGAGATTCCAGATTGGCCTTCGCACTGTCCTCTATATCCAGTTGACCGATGAGTTGGCCAAGCTCAAGGCCCGGCAGGGTATGGTTGATAACAAGGCCCATTGCCCCGTTCTCATCGTGTGCGCACATATAGATGACGGCCTTGTGGAAACGCGGATCGCCCAGTCCCGGCATCGCCAGAAGGAGTTTTCCCGTCAGGTAAGGTGTATCCTTTTCCGCCATTCTTTTCGTCTGCTGCAATCTTCTGGTAGACTTTATCTTATTCACTTGTAAAGCAAGCGGACCTTCATGAGAACACTCTTTTGCCTGATTGCGTTGATGTTTTTTGCCCTGCCTGTAGCGGCGGGCGAGTCGCCGTGGGCCAGCGCCGATTACGTACAGGCCCGCCTGATCACGGGAAAACAGGACGGCAAAGAATTAAAAGCGGGCCTTCAGGTGCGTCTGGCCGAAGGCTGGCACGCCTACTGGAAAAATCCTGGTGACGCGGGTCTTGCGCCTACATTGAACTGGAAAGGCTCGGAAAACTTTGCACAGGCGCAAATCCACTGGCCGGTACCAAAACGTTTTGATGAAATGGGCCTGCAGACATTCGGCTACGGGGGAAGCGTCCTGTTTCCGCTGACCGTTGAACTTGAAAATCCGGAACAGCCTGCAAAGCTTTCTCTTTCACTGGATATAATGGTCTGTAACGAGATCTGCGTTCCCCAGTCTTTGGCGCTTGAACTGGAAGACCTGTCTCCTTCCACGCAGGCCGGACTGATTGACCTCGCTCTGAAGAAAGTACCCGCAACGGAAAACCTGCCGAGCCTGAAAATCGAAACCGCCGTTCTTGGTCCGGAAGGCCTTGTCATCACCGCCTATGCACAGAACGGCTTTGACAAGACGGATGTATTTGTCGATGCTGGTGATTTCCCTTTGACCGCACCGCCTGAAATTGAACTGACCGGCGACAGCATCCGTACCGCCATCCTCAAAATCAAAGTACCGGAGGGCGTTGATAACTTAGCAAAAGAACTGGAGGGCCGGGATGTTTCCGTTACGCTCATAAACCGCAACCGAGCGGTGGAACGGGTGTTTTCGTTCTAATGAAAATGCCGGGTATTTTCTTGTCCAGATATACTGGGGGTATGCACTCCAATAGATGCTGCTGAATTCACAATCACCCCTTCTCTGAAATTTGCTTTGATCAGAGTTTTAGGATGTATTTCTTCGACCCGTTCTGAAAAAACAATGTCCATATCTGGCTGGCAAATTAAGAAAGAGTCGTCACTTAAACAGGAAAGAGGAATAAACAACTGGTTCCTGACCGCAAGAATATTTTTTGAATCTAGGCCTGATTCCATAGCAGCATGAACCTCACTGGGTTCCGGCATGATAAAATCGCCGAATTCCAAACACTCCCTTGTGTCGACACAGCAGTCACTGTTCATAAGATAGCAGACACCGTTAGTGCTTACATTTCCACCAGCGCGGACACTCATCGGGGATATCAACGTAGTCGCCGCTCCCATGAAGAATTTTTTCTTTTTTTAATGTTGCTGGTTTTTCTCCCCGAAAGCCCCGTTCATTAATCACGACGCACTGAGCACACATTTGGCCATCATGCTCCATAATATCAAGGACAACCATGACCTTTTTGGATAAATTATACGGTATTGCATTCTGCTCTGCTGAATCGCCAACGCTGCATATGAGCTTTCCGATAAGGGATTCAGGATCGTTCTGTAAATCTATTATTGTTGCGGCCAAGACAGTTACTCCCTGTAAAAGTTTTGGGGCTATTCCATCTAACGGTTAGTGTTTAGTGTTTTTATACCAGTATTTC
>CAZKGT010000054.1:0-13130 GCA_964552285.1 uncultured Pseudobdellovibrionaceae bacterium
GATCTTTACTACCGGCTGAATGTCGTGCCGATTGAAATGCCGCCCTTGCGAGAGCGCGTACAGGACATTCCGGTTCTGGCCGAATATTTTATGGAGCATTTCGCGTCTCATGCTGCGCTTCCCGTGCGCCCGTTCTCACAGGCAGCTATGACTGCCCTGCAGGCTTATGAGTGGCCGGGCAATGTCCGTCAGCTCCGCAACGTTGTGGAGCGGATCATGATTATGAGCCCGCCAGGCGCTGAATATGTTCGTTTGGAACACCTGCCCTCGGAAATGGTTTCTGTTGCTGCAGACAGTGTCAGTACGGATTGCGGCAGTGATCTTTTGGGGCTTCCCCTGCGCGAGGCGCGGGAAATGTTTGAAAAGCAATATCTTCTCTCCCAAATTACCCGCTTTGGGGGTAATATTTCGAGGACCGCCCAGTTTGTCGGGATGGAGCGCTCGGCTTTACACCGTAAGATGAAATCGCTTGATATCACATCCGGTTCGGCTAAGGACGAGGCATTATCAGAGGCCGGCGAGATCAGGCGCAGGAAAGCCGTTTAAACAAGGTTTTGAACTATGAGAGTTGTTATTTGCGGAGCCGGTCAGGTCGGCTACAGCATTGCCGCCTATCTGGCACGGGAAGACAATGACGTCACGATTATAGATCTCAATCCGCAGTTGATCGGCCAGATCAACGACGAACTGGATGTAAACGGGATTGTCGGGCACGCTTCTAACCCGGAAACGCTGTCTCTGGCCGGGGCCAGTGAAGCCGATATGATTGTTTGCGTGACCCATTCGGACGAGGTCAATATGGTTGCCTGTCAGGTTGCGCATTCCCTGTTTAATGTGCCGAAGAAGATTGCCCGGGTCCGCGAGCAGGCCTATCTCGATCCGGCATGGTCGAACCTGTTCAGCCGTGCGCACATGCCGATTGATGTGATTATTTCGCCGGAGGTTGAGGTTGCCAAGGCGATTAATGAGCGGCTTAGTGTGCCGGGAACAACGAATGTTATTCCGATGGCAGAGGGCAAGGTACACCTGGCCGGTGTGATCTGCGGTGAGAAGTGTCCTGTTGTCAATACGCCGCTGCGCCAACTGACAAGTCTTTTCCCTGACCTGCATGTTGAGATTATGGCCATATTCCGTGGACCGAAGGGCATTATCCCGGACAGCGATGATCAGATGCTTGTTGGGGACGAGGTTTATTTCTGTGTTGAAACCGAGCATCTGAACCGGGCGCTGATTGCTTTCGGACATGAGGAGCAGGAGGCGCGCCGTGTGGTTATTCTGGGCGGTGGCAATATCGGCCTTGGCCTGGCGCAGCTTCTTACGCATGCGCATAAGGATCTGCGTCTGAAGATTATCGAGCGGGGCGAAGAGCGGGCTGTCTTTATGAGCGAGCAGCTTGAAGATGTCATTGTTCTGCATGGTGACGGGCTTGACCGTGATGTGCTGGAAGAGGCGGATATTGCCCATACAGAGACGTTGATTGCCGTTACCAATGACGATGAGGCGAATATTCTTGGCTCACTGCTCTCCAAACAATATGGCTGCGAGCGTGTTATTACGCTCGTGAACAAAAACACCTATACGCCTTTGATAGGCGCGCTCGGGATTGATGCCGTTGTATCGCCGCGGGCGATTACGGTCTCGACGATCATGCAACACGTACGCCGCGGGCGGATCAAGGCACTGCATAACCTGCGCGACGGTTTTGCAGAAGTGATAGAGGCGGAGGCTTCGGATACATCAACCATTGTCAATACGCCGCTGGCTGATCTCAAACTGCCACAGCAGGTGATTGTTGGCTGTATTGTGCGTGAAGATACGGTCATCATGCCGCGTCCGGATACGGTGATCCGGCCCGGGGATCATGTGATTGTTCTGGCCGCACAGGGGCAGGCGCAGAAAGTAGAGCGCATGTTCTCTGTTCAGGTGGATTTGTTTTAGTCCGATGGATACCCGATCAATCGAAAACCTTCCCGAAGTTGTCCTGTTCGACTGGGATGGGACGCTTGTCGATAGTTCGGCTTTTTTGCTAAATGCACATAACCATGTCCGGGAATCGATGAGGCTGCCGGTCTGGAGCCGTGAGGAATATCATGGCGTGTCCGGTTTTTCGACCAAAGAAAGCTACGCGCGGATTTATGGTGCCAATGCTGAACATGCCGAGTTTATTCTTTATGAGTATGTACGGAACAATCATCTGGAGCAGCTTGATACCCTCCGGCATGCATTGGATCTTGTTTCCAGGTTGCAGGAGTTGGGTATTGCACTTGGGGTCGTCAGCAACAAGCGGCATGAATATCTGCTTCGTGAGATTGAGCATCTTGGATGGGACAGTTATTTCGGTGTTTGTGTTGGCGCTGGGGAGGCGGAGAGGGACAAGCCTGCTCCCGACTCTATCTATTTAGCCTGTGAGGCGCTTCAGGTGGGTCCGGATTCAGGCAGGACATGGTATGTCGGCGATACGGAGACGGATCTGATCGCTTCTTCCTCTGCCGGTTGTGGTGCTGTCCTGTTGCTACACGGTAAGGATGGGAAGGGTCTTGTTGAAAAATATAAGCCTATCCACGTTTTTAACGGGTGCGAAGATTTTCTCGCATCGCTTCCGAAAACTGTTGCACATGCGCTGTAGCCGTATTAAATAAGCAGTCGAAATATAAAATCATAATAATTAAGGAATAGCCGATGAGCGAAAAATCGCAGAATGTGCAGGACGTTTTTTTAAATAAGATTCGTAAAGACAAGGCGACAGTTACTGTATTTCTGGTGAATGGGGTTAAATTACAGGGTGTTGTTACCTGGTTTGATAATTTTTCCCTTTTACTGCGCCGTGATGCCAGTGCTCAACTGGTTTATAAACATGCTATTTCCACGATCATGCCTTCCGGTCCGCTGAAACTCTACGAGGAAGAGTCGGACGAGAAGCAGAAGGAAGAGGTAACGGCGTAAGGCCGGGTCTTAATCCATTTTTATGGCAGGTTCAATGCACGAAAACGGTCAGAGTCAGGAAACGGCTTTGATCGTTTATCCTTTGCTGGCCGGTGATATGTCCGGACGCTCTCTTGATGACCAGATTGATGAGGCTGAAGGGCTGGCGCGTGCAATTTTTCTTGAGGTGCTGGAAAGCCGCCCGGTTAAAGTTACCCGGCCAAGCCCGGCCATGCTATTGGGCAAGGGGGCGGTTGAGGCTATTGCCGGGCTGGCAGAAGAAAAAGAGCCATCGGTTATTATTGTTAACGCAACGCTTAGCCCGGTACAGCAACGTAACCTTGAACGTGCCTGGAAGGTCAAGGTTATAGACCGGACGGGGCTGATCCTTGAGATTTTCGGTGAACGGGCGCAAACGCGCGAGGGGCGGATACAGGTTGATCTGGCTGCCCTTGAATATCAGCGATCTAGGCTTGTCCGGTCGTGGACCCACCTTGAAAGACAGCGCGGCGGTGCAGGATTTATGGGCGGGCCCGGTGAAACGCAGATTGAAATTGACCGCCGGATTATCACTGACCGGATTGCCAAGCTGAAGAAGGAACTGGAGGATGTACGCCGGACACGTGATCTGGCGCGCAAGAGCCGGGAGCAGGTGCCGTTTCCGGTTGTTTCTCTTGTCGGTTACACAAATGCCGGAAAATCAACGCTCTTTAATCGCCTGACCGGGGCGGGTGTTTTTGCCGAAGACCTGCCGTTCGCAACGCTTGATCCTACAATGCGCCGGATTGAACTGCCGGACGGGCAGACGGCGATTTTGTCCGATACGGTTGGATTTATTGCCGATCTGCCGACACACCTTGTTGCGGCCTTTCGGGCAACGCTGGAACAGGTTTTGTATGCCGATGTGATTGTTCATGTCAGGGATATGTCGCGGCCGGATAATGAGGCGCAGCGTGAAGATGTTATCCGCATTCTGGAAGATCTTGGCGTTGAATACGATGAAGACGTGCGTGTTTTTGAAGCTTTGAACAAAATAGATGCCTTACCGGAAGATGCTTTGACCGAATGTGAACGAAAGGCGAAGTTTTCCGGCTGTGCCGTCTGCCTTTCGGCGTTAACCGGGCAGGGAATGGATGATTTCCTACAAAAAGTTGCGGGAATTATCGGCAGAAACAGGCAGGTTCTGACTTTTTCCATCGATCCTGCTGACGGGCAGGCCATTTCATGGCTTTACGCGCATGCGGAAGTGCTGGAACGTGTGGATCATGATGATGCCGTTTCCATGACCGTGCGGCTTGAGCCGGCGGATTTGGGGCGTTTTACCGATAAGTTCCATTACCGCCCGACAGGGCAGGACGAATCGGATAGCATGGGCAGCCATGCACAAGGTCGATCATGACAAAATTGCTGATCTGTTGAGAGAATGCGCGGAAGAGTACATCGTTCCGCGCTTTGAGGCTTTGCAGGATCATGAGATCAACAGCAAGTCCAACCCGAATGATCTTGTCACGCAGGCCGACCTTGATGTCGAGAGCAGGCTGGCCGAGGTTTTATCGAAGGACTATCCGGGCTCCTTTATCGTCGGGGAAGAAAATGTCTTTGAAGATGAGGCATCTTTAAAGCCGTTAAAATCCTCTGAAGGGATGGTCTGGGTCGTTGATCCGGTGGACGGGACGTTCAACTTCGTTCATGGACGCAGGGAATTTGCCGTGATACTGGCCTGCGTGATTGACGGACAGACCCGCTATGGCTGGATTTACGATGTTCTTGGAAACACCATGACTATTGCTGAAAAGGGAGCCGGTGTCCATATGGAGGGGCAGGCGCTCCATGTTTCCGAACCGGTGCGCATGGAGGAGACTGTCGGCCATATTGGCATGAAATATTTTTCCAGGGAAATGCGGGGACGGATAAAGGAGCAGCAGGATAAGGTCGGGAACTTCTTTACGCTTAGCTGCTGTGCGCATGAGTATTTGCGGGTGGTTTCCGGGCGGTCGGATTTTGCGGTTTACAGCCGGGTAAAGCCCTGGGATCATCTGGCAGGTTGTCTTGCCGTGCAGGAGGCGGGCGGTTCAGTGACGCATTGGGATGGGTCATCCTATGAACCAGGTGATTTTGGCCGTGGGCTTGTTGTTGCGGCTAATGACAGGCTTTTAGAGTATATAAGGCGTTCTTTTATTGGGGGTTAGCTCGAATATATTTCCTTAGAATCCTGTTTTCTCGAGCTGTTTCTGCCTTATCCACTCCTGTTCCATTTGATCCAGTGATGAACCTTCCATGCTTTCTCCGCGCTCCTTAAAGGTGCGCTCCATCCCACGAAAGCGGCGCTCGAACTTGTCATTGGCGCGGCGCAACGCGGCTTCACAATCAAGGTTCATCATGCGTCCGTAATTGACCAGTACGAAGAAGAGGTCGCCCAGTTCGTCTTCCAACTCATCCCGGCCACCCGTATCGACTGCTTCGCGCATTTCGGCGATTTCTTCTTCAAGTTTGTCGAGGACGCCGTGCGCATTGGGCCATTCAAAATTGACCCGTGCGGCCCGTTTCTGGAGTTTCTGGGCGCGGAGCAGAGCGGGCAGGGCTTTGGTGACGCCATCCAGTATGCTGTCCCGTTTCCCTTTTTCCTGATCCTTGCGTTGTTCCCAGATATTGTTCATGACATCGTCGGCGCTTTCCGCTTTATCCTCGCCAAAGACATGTGGGTGGCGGTGGATCATCTTGGCGCTGACGTGGGCGGTGATATCGTCGAAGTTGAAAAGTTCTTCTTCTTTGGCCATCTGAGCGTGGTAGACAACTTGCAGGAGGAGGTCGCCTAACTCGTCCTTAAGGTCTGCCATATCCTCACGCTCGATGGCATCGGCAACCTCATAGGCTTCCTCGATCGTATAGGGCGCAATGGATTTAAAATCCTGCTCCAGATCCCACGGGCAGCCGCCGTCCGGATTACGCAGGGCCGCCATGATTTCAAGGAGTTGTTGTATGGGGTCTTTTTGCATGTTGGCTCGCTAACTGCGCAGGGTGGCGGACGGGGTGGGATTCGAACCCACGGTGGGCGTGAACCCACGCTGGTTTTCAAGACCAGTGCATTCAACCACTCTGCCACCCGTCCGTGCCAGCCTTATTACATAGCGCCAGATGACGTGCGCGTAAAGACGCCTTGATAGTGGCGAAAGAGCACGCTACATCTTAACCGGTAAATAAACGGCAAGGGCCTTTTAAGGATAAACATGAAGAAATATATATATCCATTTGTTTTGTTGTTGTTATTATCGATTTTCGCATCAAACGCATATGCGGAAAAAGAGCCGTTTGGCGCCTGGCTGGCCGGGCTGTATGAGGAAGCCTGGAAGAGCGGAATCCGTCAGGAAACACTGGACAAGGCGCTCGGTGATATACAGCCGATCGAAAGAGTTATTGAGCTTGATCGCAAACAGCCGGAATCACAGATAAGTTTTGCGACGTACCGCGAACGAATCGTTAATCAAACAAGAATACGCAAGGGCCGGGCCTTGCTGGCCGAGCATGCGGATATTCTGAGAGAGGTTGAGGCTAGGTACGGTGTTGCACCGCAATATGTGGTGGCGCTCTGGGGGATTGAAACCAATTACGGTTCAAATACGGGCGGTTTTGATGTCATTGCTTCGCTGGCAACGCTGGCCTGGGAGGGGCGCAGGGCCTCGTTTTTCAGGAAAGAGCTGCTTCTGGCGCTAAAGATTCTGGACGAGGGGCACATCTCTCACGAGAGCATGAAGGGGTCATGGGCCGGGGCAATGGGCCAGAACCAGTTCATGCCTTCCAGTTTTCACAATTTTGCCGTTGACCATGATAGCGACGGGCGGCGGGATATCTGGGGCACACAGGAGGATGTTTTTGCCTCCACAGCCAATTACCTGAAGCGGAACGGATGGAAAGAGGGACAGCGATGGGGGCGCAGGGTCAGGATTCCTGACGGATTTTCAAAGGACCTTGTTGATCTCAAGACCCGCAAAAGCCTGATGGAATGGCTGAAGCTTGGGGTTCGTCAGCCGGACGGCAGCCCAATTCCCGTTGTTGCGGGTATGAAAGGGGAGCTGGTGGCGCCGGACGGGATAGGCGGGCCGGTTTATTTGGTGTATGATAATTACCGGACGATTATGTCCTGGAACCGTTCCACCTATTTTGCCACCTCCGTCGGCCTTCTCGCCGATCAGATTGCCCAGTAAAAATTCTCAGGTAAGATTCTCATGCCCGTACGCTCTTTTTTCCTGCTGTTTTGCCTGCTTTTATTGCCCGCCTGTTCCGAGATTCAGCTTGGGGCGCATGTCGCCAAAAAGATTGCCAACCCTTCGCGAAGTGAAGGGTATTTCAAGGTCGGCAATCCTTATAAAATATCCGGCAAGAAGTACTATCCCAAGGAAAGTTACGATCTGGTCGAGACAGGCATTGCATCCTGGTACGGGCCAAATTTTCACGGAAAGCGGACGGCAAATGGAGAGATTTTTGACAGGAACGAATTGACGGCTGCGCACAGAACGCTCCAGATGCCGTCACTTGTCCGCGTAACGAATCTTGATAACGGGCGCTCTCTCGTGGTGCGCGTAAATGACCGCGGCCCATACAAGCGCGGGCGGATTATAGATCTTTCGGAACGAGCGGCAAAGCTGCTTGGCTATAAAGAACAAGGGACGGCGCGGGTCCGTATCGAAGTATTGAAAGAAGAAAGTATGGCTGTGGCGCGGGCGGCAAAGCGCGGTGTCGATACCAGCGGCGTCGAGGTTGCAATGAACCAGAACCCTCCGCCGCCTGCCGCGCCTGAACCGGTGCATGCTGCGCGCGGTGTTTCCGCAGGTGGCTACCAAAGCGCTTCCGTGCAGCCGGTGGAAAGCGAGACTTTAAAGGCTCTTCCGGGACATACAGCGCAAGGGCGTTTCCTGCCAGATCCTGTAGTGACGCAGGTCCCGGTAACGAAAACGAGTATGTATGTACAGGCCGGCGCTTTTTCCGTTGAGGAAAACGCACTGCGGCATGTCGAGCGCTTGCGCTATCTTGCACCGGCCAAAACCTATCCCGTCATGGTTAACGGGCAGACTTTCCACAGGGTCCGGCTGGGGCCTTTTTCCTCAGTTGAGCAGGCTGATGCCGTACTGAACAGGCTTGTTGCAGAAAACAACAGTGAAGCGATCATTGTTGTTGAACAGGGTGGTTGACCTAAGGGACCGTTCCCTGTTTCATGAACAGGCATTTTTCAAGAGAAAACCAACGAGGGCGCCATGCGGATTCTATCCGTCCTGATTATCATCCTTTTGACCTCCCTGCCGGCACAGGCCGCGATTGATAATTACACTTCGGCCAGGCAGGCCATCATGATCGATTACGAAACCGGCATGGCCCTGATTGAGAAGGATGCAGACCAGCGGATGCCGACGTCTTCGATGAGCAAGGTCATGACGGTTATCATGGTCTTTGAGGCATTGAAGGAGGGGCGCCTGACGCTTGACGGCGAGTTGCCCGTTAGTGAAAAGGCCTGGCGCAAGGGCGGATCCAAGATGTTTGTCGAGGTCGGGACCCGTGTGAAGGTAGAGGACTTGATCCGCGGAGTCGTTGTCCAGTCGGGCAATGATGCAACGATTGTTCTGGCCGAAGGGCTGGCCGGATCGGAGGAGGCTTTTGCCGCGGCAATGACGGCCCGCGCCCATGAACTGGGCATGAAGAACACGCATTTCGCCAATGCCAGCGGCTGGCCCGACCCGGATCATTATTCGAGCGCGCGTGATCTGGCGATTATGGCGCATTACCTGATCAAGACGTTTCCGGAGTATTACCGCTATTTCTCGGAGACGGAGTTTACCTACAACAACATCAAGCAAAGCAACCGCAATCCGCTGCTGTACCGGGATATGGGCGCTGACGGTGTGAAGACAGGCCATACGGAAGATGGCGGTTATGGCCTGATCGGCTCGGGCGAGCGTGACGGGCGGCGGGTTATTCTGGTCGTAAACGGCATCGAGGATAACAAGGCGCGCTCTCAGGAATCGGCGCGCCTTCTGGAATGGGGGCTTAAGGGGTTCGAGAACAGGACACTTTTTGCTGCCGATGAAACGGTTGTTAGTGTACCCGTCGTTATGGGCAGCCAGGAAGAGGTGCCGCTGATTACCAATCAGGATATCCGCCTGAGCATTCCAACCGTCTCGCGGGACGAGATGAAGGTGGAGGCCGTTTATAACGCTCCGGTTCAGGCCCCTGTATACAGGGGAACGGAAGTTGGCATGCTGAAAATTTCCATGCCGAACGGCCAGATGATTGAAACGCCCCTGATGGCCGCCAGAAACGTTCCTGCGCTGGGTTTTCTGGCGCAGACGATTGCCAAGGCCAAGCTAATCCTTTCGGGCGGGAAGTAATGGGAAAGGGCCTGTTTATCACGCTTGAGGGAGGGGAAGGCTCCGGCAAAACCACCCAGATCAGAATTCTGGCTGAAAAGCTTGAGGCCAAAGGTTGTGAGGTAGTCCTGACCCGTGAACCGGGCGGTACGCCTGAAGCTGAAAAAATCCGCGAACTTCTGGTGCAAAGGGAGGGCGGCGACTGGACGCCGATGGCGGAATGCCTGCTGCTGTTTGCAGCACGCGCCATGCATGTGCACGATCTGATAGCTCCCTCGCTTGATGCCGGCAAGATTGTGATTTGCGACCGTTTTACGGATTCAACGCGGGCTTATCAGGCCTATGGGCACGGCCTGGCACTTGAGAAAGTTGAAGAACTGAACCGGGTGGTTCTCGATGGATTTGGTCCTGATCTGACAATCATCATGGATATTGATCCGGAGGTCGGGCTTGGCCGTTCGGAGCGAAGGCTTGCCGAACAGCATTCCCATGAGGACCGGTTCGAGCGGCTGGATTTTTCCTTTCACCGCAAGCTGCGCGAGGGATATCTGGATATAGCTCATCACGCGCCGGAGCGCTGCCAGGTGGTGAATGCCGATATGGATATTGAGACGGTGGCACGGGATATTGAACTGATTGTGATGGAGCGGCTCTAGGATCATGGATCTGTTCGGGGAAGAAGTTAAGGAAGAAGAACCGGCTGTTTTCATCGATACGGATGAAGAGGCGTTTGTTGAGGAAGGTGGGCTTAACCCGCCACGCCGGAACGGCGAATGTTTCGGCCATGGCGGTATTGAGCGTTTTCTTTTGGAAATGTATACAGCCGGGCGTATGCCACATGCGCTTGTCTTTGCAGGGCCAAAGGGGATCGGTAAGGCGACGACGGCATACCGTCTGGCGCGTTTTCTTCTGAAGCAGGGGGTGTGGGATCCTAATCAGGACAGTTTGTTTGGCGGCGGGGAATCTGAACCGCCTGAAACGATGGATGTGCCTTCTGACAATCCTGTTTTCAGCCGCGTTGCTTCGGGCGGACATCCGGACCTTTTGAGTGTCGAGCCGGAAGAAGAGAAGGGGCTTAAGGTCGAACAGCTTCGCAAGGTTACGCCTTTCCTGCGTATGAAGGCCTCGGAAGGCGGCTGGCGCGTTGTGATTGTTGACGACGCGGATACGATGAATAGAAACGCTCAGAATGCACTGCTGAAAATCCTTGAGGAGCCGCCGTCTGATACGGTTCTCATTCTGGTGACGCATCGGCCGGGCGCATTGATCCCGACAATTCGTTCACGCTGCCGGATGGTGCATTTTCAGCCCCTTGCACGTGAAATTGTACAGGAGCTTGTCTCAAAGGCCGGGTTAGAGCTGTCCCTGGACGGTCGTGCGCTTGTAGCGATGGCAGCGGACGGAAGCGTTGGGAGGGCCTTGCGCTATGCAGAGAACGGAGCCTATGAACTGCCGGAGCGCATAGCCGGACTTTTGGATGTCGATGCGCAGATGCCGGAAATCCACAAGTTTGCCGACCAGCTATCGGCCATGGGGCAGGATGCGCTTTATACGGATTTCCAGGAAATCCTGCTCTGGATGTTATCGCGTGCAGCGGTTTACAAGGCGAGGAACGTCGAGGATGAACTGACGCAGTGTTTTCAGGAGCGCTATTGCCTTGAAGATCTGGCGCAAATCTGCGAAACCCTTCAGGCGCATTTCGGGCAGGCCAACGGAGCCAATCTCGACAAACGCCAGACCGTACTGGGCGCGTTTATGATTTTGAGGAAGAGCAATGGATAAGAAATCCTTCTATATCACCACACCGATTTACTATGTGAACGATAAACCACACATTGGTCATACCTATACGACGGTGGCCTGTGATGTGCTGGCGCGGTTCAAGCGGCTGGACGGGTATGATGTGAAATTCCTGACCGGGACGGACGAGCACGGACAGAAGGTTCATAAGGCCGCTGCTGCCGCGGGGATCGATCCGCAGGCTTTTACGGACAAGGTCTCCCAGAACTTCCGGGATCTTGTTCCAGTGATGAATTATTCCAATGACGATTTTATCCGTACCACCGAAGAGCGGCATAAAACTGCCTGTCAGGCCCTGTGGACAAAGCTTGTAGAAGCCGGGGATATCTATCTGGATAACTATGGCGGCTGGTATGCCGTACGGGACGAGGCTTATTATTCAGAGGATGAACTGACCGAAGGGCCCGAAGGCAGGAAGGTTGCGCCGAGCGGCGCCGAATGCGAGTGGGTTGAAGAGGAAAGCTATTTCTTCCGACTTTCGGCGTGGGGCGAGCGGCTGCTGGAATTCTATGAGAAGAACCCGGATTTTGTGATGCCGCAGACCCGCTATAACGAGGTCAAAAGCTTTGTAAAGGGCGGTTTGCGTGATTTGTCGGTGAGCCGGACCACATTTGACTGGGGTATCCCGGTGCCGGGTAACGACAAACACGTGATGTATGTCTGGATCGATGCTCTGACGAACTATATTACCGCGCTCGGCTATCCGGATACGGATGCGCCGGATTACAAAAAATTCTGGCCTGCCGACGTGCATATGGTGGGTAAGGACATCCTGCGCTTTCATGCGGTTTACTGGCCGGCATTCCTGATGAGCGCTGGGCTGGAGCCACCAAAACGGGTCTTTGCACACGGCTGGTGGACGATTGAGGGGCAGAAAATGTCCAAATCGCTCGGTAATGTCATCGCGCCGCAGGATCTGGTGGACAGGTATGGAGTGGATGCGGCGCGTTATTTTATGCTTCGCGAGGTTCCGTTTGGCAATGACGGCGACTTCTCGCATGCGCAGGCGATTGCGCGGATCAATGCGGATCTGGCCAACGGTCTCGGCAATCTGGCGCAGCGTACGCTTTCGATGATCCATAAGAACTGTGATGGAAAATTACCTGATAACAGTAATTTGACAGATGAAGATAAGAACCTGCTTGAAGAATCGTACGTAAAAATGATTGCCTCCGTACGTATGGAGTTCGATCAGCAAAGGCTGCATAAGGGGCTTGAGGCGATCTGGTCCGTGATCGGTGAGGCCAATGCCTATATCGACCATCAGGCACCGTGGACGCTTAAAAAAGAAAACCCGGAGTGCATGGGTAAGGTGCTCTATACGCTGGCTGAAACGATCCGTTGTCTTGCCCTGATCGTCCAGCCCGTAATGCCCGGCTCGGCGGCGAAGATACTTGACCAACTGGCCGTGCCGGAAGATCAGCGTTCGTTTGATTTTATCGGCGCAGACCATGCCCTGAAGCCCGGCACGCCTATTGATAAACCTGAGGGCGTATTTCCACGTATTGTCGAGGAAGAAGACCAAAGCGCCGCAACGGCATAAGGGTAAATTATATGGGGGTTTACAAGTTTCAAGCTATTTCCCTAGATGGTTTGTCATTATTGCTTAATGATATCAATGTCCTTGTTGATTCTGCATTTGAATGCCCCGGTTATGGGGCTGAGGTTGTCTCTGATTTAAAATCAAAAGAAAAGCCAGCTGTTGTGGGTGGGTATCTGGACGAGGATATTGTCGGTTTCGGGTATGGATATATAGCCCCTTCATTTAATATTTGCTCCATAATGAAGATTACACCGGCTGAACTGCCAGAGCATCTTGCTATAGCTGATAAGGATGGAACGATTGGTGTTATTAAAACCGTTGTGAGTCATCCGGATTTTCAGAAGCAGGGTATAGGCAATAAGCTTGTTGAAGAAATAGAGGGTAAATTAACCCAGCTGGGAGCAAGTGATATTATAGTTCCAGCTTGGAAAGCAGACGATAGAACGAATATATCAGGGATCACACTACCGGACTCTGCATCAGAACACATTGACAGGCAAAGGTTTACT
>CAZKGT010000055.1:0-7159 GCA_964552285.1 uncultured Pseudobdellovibrionaceae bacterium
ACTCCATGCCCTCAAAAGGTTCTTTTTCCGGCCATGCGGCCCTGCCGGGCGCGCGCAAACTGCCGGACTTCGTGCTGGGCGACCGCGACGGCACCAGTTGCGCACGCGATTTCCTGATCTCCATCCATGATTTCCTGCGCAAAAAAGGTTATAGCGTTGCCATCAACGACCCATATCGCGGCGTCGAACTGGTCGGCCGTTACTCAAACCCGGCGCGCGGCCGTCACAGCCTTCAGATTGAGATCAACAAAAGCCTGTATATGAACGAAAACACGGGCGAAAAAACGGACAGCTTCGACACGCTGAAGGAGCATATCGTGGATCTCTCGTCCTTTCTTGCCGACTACGCGCAGGCAAACCTTATGAACCTCGCCGCCGACTGATCTCTCATGCACAAAAAGACACGCGTATCCCACACACACGAGACAGGCTTAGGCCTGATGGAAATTCTTCTTGTCGTCGGCATCGGAGCCGTCCTGCTCCTGGGCGGACTGGCCACCTACCGGATGGTTCTCCAGGACGCAAAAATCAACAAAACGATCGAGGGACTGCTGGCCATAAAAAACAGCGTACAAAAGCTGTTCGGCGTACAAAGCGGCTATGGCGTTTTACCGCTGAACGGGCCTGTTTTCCGGGGCGGCGGCTTTCCTAGCGGCTTTCGCGTCGATGCCTCGGTTGACCCGCCGGCCGTCACACACCCCCTTGCCGGCCCGGTTATCGTGACGGGACAGAACAATCATTTCACCATCGAACTGAGGAATATTTCCTCCGGCGAATGCGTAAAAATCGGCAAGATATTTGAATCGGAAGCCGATGACGATTTCCGGTTCCTTGATGTCAATAACGGCGCCATCACAAATTTCACACCCGCCACAGGAATTACCGTCACAAACCTGGCGCCGGCCTGCACCGGACCGGTCGTCCACATCCTGTTCGGCTTTAATTAGGGCCGGAAAAACAGACAACGAAGCCCTCCTGTCCCACTGTCATTGCGAGCGACCAACGGGAGCGAAGCAATCCAGTTCCGGTCCCGGATTGCTTTCAAACACTGAACCCTTTGCCGGAAGAATGGTTTTTCACCGCGAAGACGCGAAGGGGCGAAGAGATCACCGAAGGAATCGCGCGCCAGCGCGTAAAAAAGAATCTTGGTGTCTTGGTGGTGGACTCTTTTTTGAACCACCAGGACACCAAGGCACCAAGGTTATTTATAGCGCCTGCGGCGCCCTTTGCACCGCCCCCCTTCGCCTCTTCGCGTCTTCGCGGTAAAAATAGAAGAACGAACACCTCCCGGTTTCGGTTTTCGCCCGGCAAAAAATGGCAGGTAATGAGCCAACCTAAACGCAGCGCGATCTAAACCGTCTCCCGCCCGGACTCAAAAACATCCGCCCAGCACCCCTCCAGTGCTGCATCCAGTTCGGAAAACGCAACCTTCCCGCCAAGAAGCCTTGCCATGGATGTCACACCGAAACCGCCAAGCCCGCAGGGAACAATGCCGCAATAATGCGAAAGATCCGGATCGACATTGACGGCCACCCCGTGAAACGTCACCCAGCGCCGGACCCGCACACCGATGGCGGCGATTTTTTCCTCCCTGCCACCCGTCTCAACCCAAATCCCTACACGCCCCTCGCGGCGTTCCCCGTTGATGCAGAATTCCCGCAGGGCCCTGATAACCCATTCCTCAAGATTATAAACATGCGCCTTGATATCCGGCGAGCGCTGGCGTTTTCTTAAATCCAGCATCACATAGGCTACACGCTGCCACGGCCCGTGATAGGTGTACTGCCCGCCCCGGCCCGTCTCATAGACCGGGAACATCGGATCGATCAGATCGCTCTGTTTTGCGCTGGTCCCTGCGGTATAGACAGGAGGATGCTCAAGCAGCCAGACCAGTTCCGCTGCGCTACCGTCAAATATTTCCTGCACGCGCTTTTCCATCCGCAAAACGGCATCCGGGTACTCGACGGGACTATGACTGACTTCCCACTGCATCCCCAGACCCTATTGGCAAAAAAAGGTTTTTCAATGATTTTTTATTGTTTTGGTTTATAATAATAACCGGGAGCAAAATCTGGATATGAAACACTCTGCAAAAAAGAATAAGCGTCAGGGCGGCTTTTCGCTGCTCGAGTTGCTGCTGGTCGTCGGTGTCGGTGCAATACTTCTTCTCGCTGGCCTGGCGGTATACCGTATGGTTACTACCGACAATGCCGTCAATGAAACCATCCGGGTTATTTTTGCCGTCAAGTCGGGCGTCCAGAGAATGTACGAGGGCCGGCTTGCCAGTTACCCGGTAGCGCCAACCTCGATGCTGCCGGCCCTGATCAACGCCGAGATTTTTCCGGATACGGTGAGAGTTGATCCGGCGGGCCCGGGCGCCATACACCCTATTGGGCGCAGCATGGATGTTGTCGGCGATTCCGCTTTTTTTGATATCGTCATTAACGACGTCTCCTCCGGTGACTGCATCAAGATGGGAACGGTATTCACAGCAAACTCGGAAACGGAAGATGACTTCGAGTCGCTCTCCGTTGATGCCGGCGCAGGTGTCACCCTCTTCGATATTGGCAATCCGATTGATCCTGCCGCCCTGACAGTCGCCTGCCAGAACGGCGGCGTCCCGGTAAATAACGTCGACTTGATCTTTAAGTTCCGTTGATTGCGGTAACGCTTGCCTGCCTTCACCGTATTTGCTAAACATCCCCCTGTTCTACTGAATGCATCCATAGCATGCGGCCGTGGCGGAATTGGTAGACGCGCAGCGTTGAGGTCGCTGTGGGAGGTAATCCCGTGGAAGTTCGAGTCTTCTCGGCCGCACCAGCCTTCGCAGTTAAGGCGCAAAGCGCCTGTTACGAGAAGGCTGTCGCGACGAAGCCCCAAAGGGGCGTAGGCGGACTTGATCTGCTACGGCTCGGCAAGCCAGCCTCTCCAAAGAGAAACATCATGAAGTGCGTCTACATTCTTCAAAGTCTGTCCGGTGAGCATTTCTACACTGGCCTAACTGATGATCTGAAGAACAGACTCAAACAACACAATGCCGGGGAAGTTCCCCATACATCAAAACACAAGCCTTGGCGTATCAAAACATATCTGTCATTTTCAGATGAGAAACAGGCCGTTGCGTTTGAGCAATACTTAAAAACCGCCTCAGGCCGGGCCTTCGCCAAAAAGAGATTATAATGACCGACAACAAACTAAAAGAAGCCGCCCTCGAATATCACCGCAAGCCGCGCCCCGGAAAAATCGCCATCGAGCCGACAAAGCCGCTGGCCACGCAGCGCGATCTCTCGCTGGCCTATTCTCCGGGCGTTGCCATCCCGTGTGAGGAAATCGCCGAAGATCCGCTGAAAGCCTTCGATTACACCGCCCGCGGCAACCTTGTTGCCGTCATCACCAACGGCACGGCCGTGCTCGGCCTTGGCAATATCGGCGCGCTGGCATCAAAGCCCGTGATGGAAGGAAAATCGGTCCTGTTCAAAAAATTCGCCAATATCGACTCCATCGATATCGAGGTCGACGAAACCGACATCGACAAATTCGTCGACACCGTTGCCGCCCTCGAACCCAGTTTCGGCGGCATCAACCTCGAGGACATCAAGGCCCCCGAATGTTTTGAAATTGAACGGAAGCTCAGGGAACGCATGAACATCCCCGTCTTCCATGACGACCAGCACGGCACCGCCATCATCGTCAGCGCCGCCTTCGTCAACTGGCTCCACTGGTCGGGCCGCGACCCCGAAAACATCCGCCTTGTTGCCTCCGGTGCTGGCGCCTCTGCCATTGCCTGCCTCAACCTGCTCGTCCACGCAGGCCTCAAAAAGGAAAACATTATCGTCTGCGACAGAAAAGGCGTCGTCTATGAAGGCCGCGATGACGACATGGACCCGCAAAAAGCCTCCTTCGCCTCCAAAACCAGCGCCCGCACCATCGAGGAAGCACTCGAAAATGCCGACATTTTCCTCGGCCTGTCCGGCCCCGGCGTGGTGAACAAAGACATGATCGCCAAAATGGCGGACGCCCCGCTGATCATGGCGCTCGCCAACCCGACCCCTGAAATCATGCCAGAAGAAGCCAAGGCCGCAAAAAAAGACGCCGTCATCTGCACCGGCCGCTCCGACTACCCGAACCAGGTCAACAACGTCCTGTGCTTCCCCTTCATCTTCCGCGGCGCGCTTGATGTCGGCGCGACAGCGATCAACGAGGAAATGAAGCTGGCCTGCGTCAACGCGCTCGCCGAACTGACAAGGAAAGAGGCCACCGCCGAGGTTGCCTCGCTCTACAGCGATGAAAAGCTCCAGTTCGGCCCGGAATACCTGATCCCCAAACCCTTCGACCCGCGCCTGATCGCCGACCTTCCTGCGGCCGTTGCAAAAGCCGCCATGGACAGCGGCGTCGCCACCCGCCCCATTAAAGATTTCGATGCCTACAGGGACCGCCTTCAGGAATATCTCTTCCGCTCCCAGCTCATCATGCGCCCTATTTTCGAGCGCGCCAAGGCAACCCCCAAACGTATCGCCTATTGCGAAGGCGAAGAGGAAAAAACCCTGCGCGCCGTCCAGATCGTCATCGACGACGGTCTTGCACGGCCCGTTCTCGTCGGCCGCCGCCGCGTCATCAAAAAACGTATTGAAAAGCTGGCCTTACGCATCAACATCGAAAAAGACCTTGAAATCGTCGACCCGGAGGGCGATCCCCGTTACCGCGATTACTGGCAGACCTACCACAGCCTGATGGAGCGCCGCGGCATTACGCCCGACATGGCCAAAACCACACTGCGTACAAACTCAACGGTCATCGGCGCCCTGCTCGTCAATAAAGGCGAAGCCGACGCCGTCATCTGCGGCACCATCGGCCTGTTCAAGAACCACCTGAAGGACGTCATTGACGTCATCGGTTTAACGGAAGGCGCCGAAACCGCCGCCGCCCTGCGCGTGGCTATCATGTCCAAAGGCACCTATTTTGTCTGCGACACCCACGTCAACCCGAACCCCTCGGCCGCTCAAATCACCGAAATGACCCTGATGGCCGCCGAGGAAGTCCGCCGCTTCGGCATCACCCCCAAAGTCGCCCTTCTCTCGCACTCGAACTTCGGTACCGAGGAAACGGGAAGCGCCGGCAAGATGCGTGAGGCCTGCGCCGAAATCAAGCAACGTGCCCCGGACCTTGAAATCGACGGCGAAATGCATGCCGACACCGCCCTGTCCGAGGAAATCCGTAACGAGATCATGCCAAACTCGACCCTGACAGGCGAAGCCAACCTCCTCGTCATGCCGAACGTCGAGGCCGGCAACATCTCCTTCAACATGATCAAAATGCTGGGCGACGCCATCACCATCGGCCCGCTGCTATTAGGCGTCGCGAAACCCGCCCACATCCTGACCCCCTCCGCCACGGCGCGGGGCATTGTCAACGTCACCGCACTGGCGTGTGTTCAGGCGCAGGTGCTGGAGGCGGCGAAGAAATAGGCAATGTTCATTCGGGAAGCGACGACAGAAGATATTCCAGCACTCTCAGCACTTGCGAAGAAAACCTATACAGAAGCCTTCGGCCACACGATGAGTGAAGAGGAACTGGCAATCTATCTGGAAGAAACACGCTCAGAGAATTACTTTCGCTCATTGATAAATTCAGACATCATTCTGCTCGCCGCCAAGGACAACCGCATAGCAGGCTATATCCAGCTATGTGATATAAAAAGCACTATAAAAACCGCCACCAATAGAGATCAAGCCATCAACGCACTCTATATCCATTCTGACTTTCAGGGGCAGGGCATCGGCAAAACACTGATGGACATGGCCTTCGCCCATAAACGTTTCAAAGACGCCGAGAATATCTATGTCGACGTCTGGGACGAAAACGAACGCGCCGTCGCCCTCTACAAAAAATACGGCTTCAAAATCGTCGGCCAGTGCGAAGTCACAGCCGGAGGCAAACGGCTCGGTTACGACCTCGTCATGATGCGCCCCGCCATCCTTTCATAAAGCTGTTCTCCCTTAAAATTGTCATCCCGAGCGAAGTCGAGGGATGACAAAAAAGAATCTCTGTGTCCTCTGTGATCTCTGTGGTGAGAAAAAAACTATAACCCTCCCTACCAATGCTATACTCCCCCCATGCCCGAATCTGCCCAACAGGATAACAATGAAGACGTCATCACCGGCCTGAGCGAAGAACAGCTCGGCAACATTGTCGATGCCGTCAAAAGCGGCGATGCGGCGCAGGCCGGAGAACTGATTTACACACTGAGCGTCCCGGAAGGCGCCGAACTCATAAGCGCCGTTCCTGAGCCAGAGCGTCAGGAAATCCTCGAAAAACACGCCGAAGATTTCGACCCGCATGTCTTCAATGAAATCGACGACGAGCTTTGCCGCATCTCCCTGTCCGAGCTTCCGGCTGAACAGGTCGCCAACATTGTCTCCCAGCTCGACAGCGACGATTCGCTTGACCTGATTATCAATCTCGATCCTGACTTCCAGAAAGAGATTATCCGCAAGCTTTCCTACCGCGACCGTATCGCCCTCGATGAAGGCCTCAGCTTCCCCGAGGAAAGCGCCGGACGTCTGATGCAGCGCGAGTTCGTCGCTATCCCGCAATTCTGGACCGTCGGCAAGACAATCGACTACCTGCGGGCGGCAGGCGAAGACCTTCCGGATGAATTCTTCGATATTTTCGTCATCGATCCGTCCTATCATGTCGTCGGTGAAATTCCCCTAAACAGACTGGTCCGTGCAAAACGCTCCGAAAAAATGGAGCATTTGAAACTGGACGCCCTGCACCCGATCCCGGCCGCGCTCGACCAGGAAGAGGTCACCCACATCTTCCGGCGGGAAAACCTGACTTCCGCCCCGGTCGTTGACGAGGAAAACCGCCTGATCGGCGTCATCACCATTGACGATGTCGTCGACGTTATCGACGAGGAAATCCACGAAGACATCATGAAAATGAGCGGTGTTGAAACAGGTGACCTCTACCGCGCCGTCATGTCGACCACAGCCTCCCGTTTCCGCTGGCTGCTGGTCAATCTCGGTACGGCCATCCTCGCTTCCCTCGTCATCGCCATGTTCGGCGCGACCATCGACCAGATTGTCGCACTGGCCATCCTGATGCCGATCGTCGCCTCGATGGGCGGCAATGCCGGCACGCAGGCCCTGACCGTTGC
>CAZKGT010000055.1:7169-13064 GCA_964552285.1 uncultured Pseudobdellovibrionaceae bacterium
CCCGACGATGGCCACGCCATGGCCGCCGATGCAGTCGATGTACTCGCGGCCGTTGCCGTCCGGGCGCTGGCGACAAAACAGCTCTCCAAAGCCAATGCCTGGCGGATCATCTGGAAGGAAACCCTCGTCGGCACGCTGAACGGCGCGGCCTTTGCCGTGATCACCGGCCTGATCGCTGGTGCATGGTTCGCCAGCGCCACGCTCGGCGCAGTCATCGCCGCCGCCATGATTATCAACCTCATCGTTGCGGGATTGTGCGGAGCAGGCATCCCTATTGTCCTCCAGCGCATCGGCTCCGACCCGGCCGTATCCTCAACCGTCGTGCTGACCACCGTCACCGACGTCATCGGCTTCTTCGCCTTTCTGGGACTGGCGGCGGTGTTTTTAATTTAACCGCACCGGACATGCACCGGGGACACAATAAAACCGTCCGGCAATAGCGAGGCATAATCTTTACGCTGTTGCCGGACGGTTTTATTGTGTCCCCGGTGCATGGTATCCCCTTCGCTACCTTCTCTAGCCTCTTCGCTGTTGTAAGTGATAGGCGATAAGTGATAAGTTTCTTACACTTAACACTTACAAACTTAGCACGAAACACGCGTTACTATGCCCGCATCCAAACTCGTTCGCCCGTCCGCCGAATACAAGGAAAGCTTCCTCGAAGCGCTCGAGGAGTATCATGAGGAAGGCAGGCGTGAATATTACGATCTCGGCAAGCTGCGCAACGACTTTGATTCCTTCGTCGACATGCTGCGCACGGAAAAAGGCAACCCGCACAAACCCTATCAGGACTGGGTCGAACCCGTTCCCGAAACGGTGCTCTGGCTGGTCAAGGACGGTGAATATCTCGGCACCGTCGATATCCGCCACCGCCTGAACTGGCACCTCGAGAAAATGGGAGGCCACATCCATTTCATTATCCGCCCGTCAATGCGCGGCAAGGGCTTCGGCAAAAAAATCCTGCAAAAGGCCATCCCCTTCGCCAATTATCTCGGCATCGACCGCGCCCTGATTACCGTCGACCCGGAAGACAAAACCTCCATCCGGGTCATCGAATTCTGCGGCGGCATCCTCGAGGACGAACTCCCCGCCACCGAAAAATTCCCGGCAAGAAAACGCTACTGGCTGGATTGCACATAAGTCTCAAAGACCCTGCAACAATCAGGGACCGCACGGCTTACTCAGGAAAACAAAGAAACTTTTTTTCATCAGAGTCATACAGCTTTGCACTCACAAGCGTGAACGCACCGATCACCTTGTATTTGCCCTCCCCCTCCCACAAATATACGTTTCCCGCATACTGGTTTCCTCTCACAATCTCAAAAAAACCCAGGACAGGATTGATCTGTAAATTCTGCACACGAGGAAATGCGCTAAATTCAAAATCGGGACCTTCGGGAAGACCGTGCCCAAAATATATATCTGTGACAGGTTCGTTGCTCGAAGAAGCCCGAATGGAATATGTCAGATTTCGATTCATCATATAATCGGTACTATTAAAAGTGAATTGATAGGACCCCCCTGTGCTGCTTTGCGCAAGATATGCGGCCCTGTGAGCATCGTTATAAAAACCGCCCTCACCGTGATCATTGTGATTAACGACAAGCCCCAGAATCTCACGGTCAACCGTGAAATCCAGTTTCGTCCATAGCCAGTCCGGATATTTGATGATTGTCTGCCGCTCCTCGACAGACGGACAGTGATCGGGGATAAAAAGATCTTCAATATTCTTCGGAACAAAAAATGAAAGGACAAGAATGCCTGTCAATAAAAGCGCTATAACGCCAAGAACACGAACGGCGATTGTCATAACTTCACCATACTCTCTTTAACCTACCCCTCTTATCATAGCCATGGTTGACCCAAAAAGAAAAAACGCCGTGATCGTTGTGGCAAAAAAACAAGTCACGGCGATCACAACGTTTTTTATTACCTTCGTCACGAACAAGCCTTAAGCCGCATCGCTCTCCAAAAACTCATTCATCTGTTGCTTCAGATGATCAGCCTGCTTACCAAGCTCCTGCGCTGTGGTAAGGACTTGCTCGGAAGAACCTCTCGTCTCTTGCGCTACCTAGCTAACCGTCGTGATGTTTTGCGTGACATCCTGCGTGCCTTAAGTCCTTCTAAAAGCTATTGTAGATCTTTTCCCAACATTAAACGGAAAAACAAAAAAAGCCCGCACATTGCGGGCTTTTCGCATCATAAAGAAAATTCTGGATAATCACTCGGCCACGTCTGAACGTGTGCGGGGACGGCGCATCAGGATATCGCGTTTTTTGCGGTCCAGACGCTCGTCTTTTTTCCTGTCGACGTACCAGTTCAACCGGCTCATGCCTTCCAGCGGCGCCTTGTCTTCCGGTACGAATACTCCATGTATATGCATGCTGCACCTCCATCATTCTATGTATTCATTGTACCACGCCGCTGTAACCCGCAGATTTGCAAAGATTTCGGCCCTGATAACGGGATTTTGCATGGATTGCTTGTGATTCCGCCCACACTCGCGTAAACTCCCGGCGCTGTATTTTACCCGTGAGGATGCATGGCCGAACCCGCCAAAATTGAAACGCTGAGCTTCGAAGCCGCCCTTCAGGAGCTGGAGAAAATCGTTGGCGACCTTGAGACCGGCAAGGCTTCGCTTGAGGATTCCATTGGCGCCTATGAGCGCGGCGTAGCCCTGAAAAAGCACTGCGAATCGAAACTGCGCGAGGCACAAGCCAAGATCGAAAAGATCAGCGTCTCCCCGGACGGACAGATATCCACGACAGATTTTGAGGAGTAGCCCATGGCCCCCAGCCCGCGCGAAGCCCCTTCCGGCCTTCAGGAAAAAATGGATGAGGTCGTCGAGGCCGTAAACCGCACGATCTCGCGCCTGTTGCCGGAAACCGACCTCGCCGAGGACCAGCTTTATCAGGCCATGCGCCACAGCGTCCTGTCGGGCGGCAAGCGCCTGCGTCCGTTCCTGCTGCTGAATGCCGCTTCGCTGTTCGGAGTCGATCCTTCCCGCGCCCGCCGCGCTGCCGCTGCGCTGGAGTTCGTGCACTGTTATTCCCTGATCCATGACGACATGCCGGCAATGGACGATTCCGCCACGCGCCGCGGCGTGCCGACAACGCATGTAAAATTCGACGAGGCCACCGCCCTGCTGGCGGGCGACGCGCTGCTAACACAGGCCTTTGAAATCATCACCGACCCGGACACGCACGAAGATCCCCGCGTGCGCTGCGAACTGGTCAACAAGCTTGCCATTGCCGCGGGCCCGCACGGCATGGTCGGCGGCCAGATGCTCGATCTCATTGGCGAGAAGGAAGAATTTGACCTCGGCACCATTACCCGCATGCAGCGCATGAAAACCGGCCGCCTGATCTCCTTCGCCTGCGAAGCCGGTGCGATCCTCGGCAAGGCCGGCGAATCGCAGCGCCGCGCGCTCCTGAACTACGCCAACGATCTCGGCCTGGCCTTCCAGGTCACCGACGATATCCTTGACGTCGACGCCGACCCCGGAGAAACCGGCAAGCCCGCCAACGAGGACGAAAAAGCCGGCAAGGCCACCTTCGTCTCCACCATGGGCAAGGAAGAAGCCAGAAGCCGCGCCGAAATGCTGGTCCAGCAGGCCATAAGGCACCTCAACATCTTCGACGGAAGGGCGGAGTCTCTGAAGGAACTGGCGCTCTATGTACTACAACGCCGTGCCTGAACAGGACACGAAGATACCGGAATTTCGCCCCGGAGTGCCCTTTTTCCTAAAATACCTTTGTGTCTTGGTGCCTTGGTGGTTTAAAAAGACATTCCATGCAAACAGCGCAGAAAAAGCATCAGAAGGAACAAACCTCCCAAACGCCCCTGCTTGACCGGGTGGCGGTGCCTGCGGACCTGCGCGCACTGGACGATAAAGACCTCAAAACCCTCGCCGAGGAACTCCGTCAGGAAACCATTGACGTTGTCTCCAAAACCGGCGGGCACCTTGGTGCGAGCCTTGGCGTTGTTGAACTGACGCTCGCCCTGCACGCCGTTTTCGATACGCCCCGCGATCGCCTGATCTGGGATGTCGGCCATCAGGCCTATCCGCACAAAATCATCACCGGCCGCCGCGACCGCATGCACACGCTCCGGCAAGGCGGCGGACTCTCCGGCTTCACCAAACGCTCGGAAAGCGAATACGATCCCTTCGGCGCCGCCCACAGCTCCACCAGCATCTCGGCTGGGCTCGGCATGGCTGTTGCGCGGGATTTAAAGCACAGGGGACACAATGATTCATTGTGTCCCCCTTGTCACGTTATTTGCGTCATCGGCGACGGCGCGATGAGCGCAGGCATGGCCTACGAAGCCATGAACAACGCCGGGTCCATGAAGTCCCGCCTCATCGTCATCCTCAACGACAACGACATGTCGATCGCCCGCCCCGTCGGCGCGCTGAGCCGCCATTTGACAAAAATCGTCTCCTCGCGCTCCTACATGGCCGCGCGCGAAACCGGCAAGAAGATCACCGAAATCCTGCCGCCCCCTCTGCGCCACGCCGCCAAGCGCGCCGAGGAATCCGCCCGCATGGCATTAGGAGCGGGCACCCTGTTCGAGGAACTGGGCTTTTACTATATCGGCCCCGTCGACGGTCATAACCTCGACCACCTCCTTCCCATCCTGCGCAACCTGAAAGACAGCAAACACGAAGGCCCCGTCCTCATCCACGCCGTCACACAAAAAGGGAAGGGCTACGCCCCGGCCGAAACCGCACGCGATAAAATGCATGGCGTCGCCAAATTCGACATTGTCACCGGAAGCCAACAAAAGCCGAAATCCCTGCGCCCGGCCTACACGGACGTCTTCGCCAGCGCCCTGATAAACGAGGCCCGCAAGGACAATAAAATCCTCAGCATCACCGCCGCCATGCCGGGCGGCACCGGCCTCGATAAATTCGGCTATGAGTTCCCGGAGCGCATGTTCGATGTCGGCATCGCCGAACAGCACGCCGTCACCTTCGCAGCCGGCCTTGCCGCCGAGGGCTACAAGCCGTTCGTGGCCATCTACTCCACCTTCCTGCAACGTGCTTACGACCAGATCGTCCACGACGTCGCCCTGCAAAACCTGCCCGTGCGCTTCGCCATCGACCGCGCCGGGTTAGTGGGCGCCGACGGCGCCACCCACGCCGGAGCCTTCGATATCGCGTATTTAGGCTGCCTGCCGAACATGGTCCTGATGGCCGCCGCGGACGAAGCCGAACTCGCCCGCATGGTTGCAACCGCCGCCGGATATAACGAAGGCCCAATAGCATTTAGATATCCAAGAGGCGAAGGCCCCGGAACCGAAATCCCGGCCAACCCGGAACCACTGGAAATCGGCAAAGGAAGGATCGTCCACTCCTCGCACCCGGACTTTTACGATGTGTCATCCCGGCGAAAGCCGGAATCGGGTAACCATTCGAGCCCCGACCAACCCGATTCCTGCTTCCGCAGGAATGACAGCAACAAGGAAAGCATAGCCCTCCTAAGCTACGGCGCCCCCCTGTCCGACTGCCTCGCCGCCGCCGCCCTGCTGGAAGCCAAAGGCCACAAAGTCACCGTCGCCGACGCCCGCTTCGCCAAACCGCTGGACGAAGACCTGATCTCACATCTCGCCTCTCACCACTCACATCTCATAACCGTCGAACACGGATCCACCGGCGGCTTCGGCTCTTATGTGCTCGAATACGCCGCCAACAACGAGCTTTTCGAGCACACAAGAATACGAACAATCCACCTCCCCGACCGCTTCCAGGATCAGGACGCGCCGGACAGGCAGTATGAGGCGGCGGAGCTTACGGCACGGGATATTGCAAAATCATCATTGACATAAAATATAATATGTTTAGGGGCTATTCCATCTAAGCACTGATGCTAGGATGGAATTATGTACGAGAGA
>CAZKGT010000056.1:0-10577 GCA_964552285.1 uncultured Pseudobdellovibrionaceae bacterium
CGCTTTCAGCGTCCTCCCGATCCTACCGGCCTTCGGCCGGTAGTGGTTCAGTTTAAATGGTGGGCGGTACTGGGATTGAACCAGTGACCCCTACGATGTCAACGTAGTGCTCTCCCGCTGAGCTAACCGCCCGATAGAGGTTTTGGAGTCCGGCGATTTATTTACCACCGTGGATTCTCGAAAGCAAGTGTATATCTTCAGCGCGGGAGTGCCCTTGCTGCGGGAATGGTTTGCGCCACAACGGCCGTTGTTACTGTGGCGGCACCACAAGGGGATCCATGAGTCCCTCTTGCGGCTCCATCTTTTTCAATGGCCGGCCGGTTGTCGTCACCAAAGGGAGATTTGTAGCCCCCTCCTCGGGTAAATTTATCTCGAACCTTTTCAATATTCTCCATATGCCATCATTTCCATAACATGCCTTTTCGTGTGCGCGAACAGTATATGGAGATTGTTAATATGGGTATTTGACAAATTGTCGCGGTGCTCAGGCGGCCAGAAGGCTGTCGACCTGGTCGACGAGTTCCTTGAGGTGGAACGGTTTGGAGAGCACGCGGGCGCTCTGGTGGGCCGGGTTGCGGCGGCTGAGGGCAATGGCGGCAAAGCCGGTGATGAACATGACCTTGAGGTTCGGGCAGGTTTCGGCGGCTTTTTGGGAGAGTTCTATGCCGTCCATGCCGGGCATGACGATATCGGCCAGCAGGAGGTCGTATGCGCAGCCCTCTTCAAGGGCAGCGAGGGCGCTGAGACCGTCTTCGCGGGCTTCAACCTCATGCCCCGCTTTGGCGAGGGCCATTGTCAGGAACTGGCGCATGGAGGAATCGTCTTCAGCCAGAAGGATTTTCGCCATTTCCTGATCTCCCTTATTTTCCTGTCTATGTTAATTGAACGATGAATCGCCGTCTTCGGTAAAGGTTTTTCGTTGCCTTTGTCCACAAGTGCAACCTGTACTTTTCGCTTGTCAAAAATGCGCGCCGCCAATATATCGTTACGGATTGTGTTTTAACGAAAAAACGGCAAAGGGAATGACATCCGCACATCCTGTTTCTGATCTTAATCTGGCAATGATCGGCAATTGTTCTTTTAGCGCGCTGATCGACCAGCGCGGCCAGATTGTCTGGTCCTGCCTGCCGCATTTTGACGGCGATCCAGTGTTTTGCTCTCTGGTGAACGGATCGGAGAACCCCGAGGAGGAGCCGTGCGACTGGGGGTTCTGGGATTTCGAGATGGTCGATCTTGAGCGTTCAGAGCAGCATTACATGCCGAACACGGCCATTCTGGTAACCTATTTATACGATATTCACGGCGGGGCGGTGAAGATTACTGATTTTGCGCCGCGCTATCCGCATCACGGGCGGTTTTTCAAGCCCTCGTCGATCTGCCGGATTGTCGAGCCTCTTGCAGGATCGCCGCGGATCAGGGTGCGCCTGCGCCCGCGTTTTAATTACGGGGCGACGCCGCCGACCGTGACGCGGGGCGGGAACCATATCCGGTTTGTCTCATCCGACCTGATCCTGCGTGTGACGACGAATGCCTCGATTACCTATATCCGGGACGAGGTGCCGTTTATGGTCGACCGGCGCTATACCTTCGTTATGGGCCCGGATGAGTCTCTGACCGAAAGTGTCGAGGGCGCCGGGCGCAAATATCTGGAGAATACCATTCAGTACTGGCGCGAGTTTTCGCGTAATCTGGCACTGCCGTTCGAGTGGCAGGATGCGCTGATCCGTTCGGCCATTACGCTCAAGATGAGCACGTTTGACGAGACAGGCGCCGTTGTGGCGGCGATGACGACCTCTATCCCCGAAAGCGCGAATTCCGGGAGGAACTGGGATTACCGCTATTGCTGGCTGCGGGATTCCCTGTTCGTGATTAACGCGCTCAATCGTCTGGGGACCACCAAGACGATGGAAGATTACCTGCGCTATATCATGAATACCTCGATGATGGCCGAGGGCAAGGAGTTGCAGCCGCTTTACGGGATATCCCTTCAGGAAACGCTAGAGGAATCGAAGGCGCCTCAACTGCGCGGTTATCGCGGACAGGGACCGGTGCGTGTGGGGAACCAGGCCTATCTGCAGCAGCAGAACGATGTCTGGGGCTGTGTTATTCTGGCCCTGACACAGGCGTTCTTTGACAAGCGCCTGACGCGGCCCGGAGCGGTTGACGATTTTCACCGGCTGGAATCCTTCGGTGAGAGCGCGGCGCTGAACTGGGACAAGCCGGATGCCGGGATCTGGGAATTCCGGACGATCGGGCGGGTTCATACATTCTCCGCCGTGATGTGCTGGGTGGCCTGCGACCGGCTGGCGAAGATCGCAAAACAGCTTGGACTGGGCGATCGCGCCGAGTACTGGCAGAGCAAGGCCGACCATATTCATGACGGGATTATGGAGCGGGCATGGAACGAGGAAAAGCAGAGCCTTGTAGAACCGCTGGACGGGGATCATCTGGATGCAAGCCTTTTGTTGCTGCACGAGGTCGGGTTTATTAAGGCGGACGATCCGAAATTTGTTAAGACCGTCGAGGCGATCGAAAAAGAGCTGCTGCATGAGGGCATGCTCTACCGCTATGTTATAGAAGATGATTTCAGTGCTCCGGATGTTGCTTTTACGGTCTGTACCTTCTGGTATATCGATGCGCTGGCGGCGATGGGGCGTGTTGACGAGGCACGGGAAAAATTTGAGTGGATGCTTGAAAAGCGTAACCATGTCGGGCTGCTCTCGGAGGATCTTGATTTCAAGACCGGCGAGCTTTGGGGGAACTTCCCGCAGACCTACTCTCTGGTCGGGCTGATCAACTCGGCCATGCGGCTGTCAAAGGGGTGGCATGAGTCGATTTAGGAATTCGTTGTCTCGTAGGCTCGTTATCTCGTTATTTCGAGGTGGCTAGCGTACGAGCTTACGAGAAGACGAACCCACGAGAAACGAGATGACGAAAAACTACGGACTGATAGCCGATATCGGCGGTACAAACGCCCGTTTTGCACTGGCTGACAAAGACGGTTATTACGAGGAGTGCGTGTTTCCCTGCGCAGACTTTGAGGGGCCTGCCGGAGCTGTAGAGGCTTATCTGGAAGAGGTAAAACCGGAGGAGCGCCCGCGGAGTTGCTCGTTCGCGATTGCGGGGCCGGTGCAGGGGGATGTGTTCTTTACGACCAACATGCCATGGACGTTTTCCATCAGTGACTTACGCCGGGAACTTCAGTTTGAATCGCTGGCACTGTACAACGATTTTGAAGCAGTGGCCATGTGTATTCCGCACCTGAAAGAGGGCGATTTTCATCCTGTTGGTGGCGCACAGGCGCGCCCGCACGGTCCGATTGGCGTGCTGGGGCCGGGGACCGGGCTCGGGGTGGCCAGTCTGTTTTCGGACGGCAGGCAATACCATGCCGTGCCGGGGGAAGGCGGGCACGTGACGATTCCTTCCAAAACCCAGCGGGAATTCGATGTGGTGATGCATCTCTATCATAAATACCGTCACGTTTCGGCTGAACGGGTCTGTTCTGGCAAGGGGCTTGTGAATGTTTATGATGCACTGCGTGCCATTGATGGGCGCGATGATCTGCCGGATCGGGCGCCAAGAGAAATCAGCCAGGCAGCGCAGGACGGTTCCTGCGAGATATCTGCCGAGGCGCTTGATATGATGGTGGGGTTTCTGGGGCGCGTGGCGGGCAATCTGGCATTAACGCTCGGCGCTTACGGCGGGATTTATATTGCCGGGGGCATTGTGCTGAAACTCGGCGATCAGTTCGACGAAGCGCGGTTCCGCGAGGAGTTTGAGGCCAAGGGCCGGTTTGAAGAGTATATGAAGGCTATTCCGACCTTTGTGATCAGCCACCCATTCCCGGCATTTCTCGGCCTTCAGGCCCACATGATGATCGATCAGGCCGGAGAGGCTGCGGCGTAAACTCACGTGGTTGTGGCTGTCAATTTCCACCCATTCCGGCACAGGCCCGTTGCGTTGTGTTTCGGCGGGCCACAAGCTTTTGGCCATATGAATAAGGCGGTTTGTTTTTCGGCGATAGCGACGCACCGATGGTGTTATAAGTATACTATTTTGTGTATTACACCCACCAAATGCGAGCTGTTCCGGGTCGGCGGACATGTCCTCCCACTCGATCAGTGTCATCCGGCCGTCGTTGTTTTCGGCCAGAGCCGTGTGGCCGGTGCGCATCCAGCTTCCGCAATTGGCGTATATGATATCCCGTACGGGTTTGATAACCGGCACATGCGTGTGGCCGCAGATCAATCCGTCCACCTTATATTTCCTGACGGTCCGGTAGATCGCCTTTTCGAGGTTGTTGAGGAGGTTGAGCGCCTTCTGGCCGTGTTTTCCGAGGAATTTTGCCAGTGAGAACGGCTTCATCTGGCCGTTGACACGAATATAGGGCTTGCCGTGCCCACCGATCAGGTCGAGGAATTTCTCGTAGATTCTGTCGCTCCAGAGCGAGAGCGGGCCGCGAAGGATGGCGCGGTCGAACTGGTCGCCGTGCATAACAAGAAAACGGCGGCCGTCTGCCGCCGTGTGGATGACCTTGTCTTTCATGACAATGCCAAGGCGCCGGGCGAGCCCCCTGCGCTCTTTCTTTGGCAGGGCGCGGATCGCCTCGTCGTGGTTGCCGGGTGTGTAGATAATACGCGTGCCCGCGGCCTGCTTGCGGCATAGCTCATCAAGAATGCGGCTGTATTCTTCGGTCCAGTACCAGCGCTTGTTCAGTTTCCAGCCATCGAAAATATCGCCGACGAGGTACAGGTAATCCGATTCCGTGGTTTTGAGGAAATCCAGCAGGGCGTGGCTGTCAAAAGCTTTGGCGCCGATATGCAGATCGGAGATAAAAAGCGAGCGGTAGCGGCGGGGTTTCGCCTGATACATCTTTGAATTCCGATGAATGCCCGCCGGGAACGACGGAAGGAATATCACAAGAAAAATGTACCAGATTCTCTACGGAAAATGCAAATGGCTCTCATCTGTCCTTGAATGCATCCAGAAACTGCTGCGCGGCCAATCGCCATGTGTAGTTCTCTTTGACATGCTCGAAGCGTTTTTCAGGTGTGCCGGCTTTCAGGGCGCGCTGCGCGGCTTCGGCAAGGTCAAGCTCATGCAGTGCGCCCAGGAAATCCTCGATGATGATATCTTTCGGACCTGTTACGTCATAAGCGGCGACGGGCAGGCCGCAGGCCAGGGCCTCGATCAGGACGATGCCGAATGTATCCGTTCGTGACGGAAAGGCAAAAAGGTCTGCCGAGCGGTAATGTTCGGCCAGTTCTTCCCGTTCTTTCTTGCCGACAAAATGGGCGTCCGGGTATTTTTTCATCAGGTAATTCATGCTGGGGCCGTCGCCAACAATGACTTTGCTGCCTTGCCACGGCATTTCCAGAAACTCTTCAAGATTTTTTTCAATCGCTACGCGCCCGACATAAAGGGCAACCGGGCGCTTCATATCGTTGAACAATGTTTTTTCGCCGGGATGAAAGATATCCAGATCAACGCCGCGGGTCAGGCGGGTCATTGGCGCTATGAATTCCCATTCCTTCAGTTCTTCCTCAAGGCTGTTCGTTGCGACCATCATGGTATGCGCTGGCGCATGGAAAGTCCGCACCATCTTTTTGGCCATTTCCCTGGAAAAGTCATAGAGGAACGGCAGGAATTTGGCGACGCGCTTGGCCACGTAATCCGGGAAGTGGGTGTGGTAGGTTGTTGTAAAGCGCACGTCGTGGCGCATGCAGAATTTCCGGGCGGCCCAGCCGAGCGGGCCTTCTGCGGCGATATGCATATGGTCGGGATTGAATTCCTTGATGATTCTTTTCAGGCGCCGGTACGGATTGATCGCCAGCTCTATTTCCTTGTAGCCCGGCATCGGCAGGGCAACAGCAAAATCGCGCGGGCCTATGACTTTGGTTTCGTGACCCATCTGCTCGAGCTCTTTTGTGATATGCTCATAGGTGCGAACGACACCGTTCAGTTGCGGATACCAGGCGTCGCTGACAATCAGGATTTTCATGTTGGCCGCCGTTGTTTTGAAACTTGGTTTTCACACATGGACATCAGTAGCCAGCAATCATAAACTTGTAAAGCATAAGAAAGCGATACCGGAAAGAAAATCATGCGCTCTCATTCTGTAACTTTCATATGGGCGGTTTTTGTGCTCATGCTTATGTCCGCGCCGCAGGCCGCGGCGCAGAGTTGCGGGATTGTGCCGGAGAGTATCGTCCGGCTGCGCGCCTATACGCTCGGCAATTACAGCCAGTGGGATATGGTGCACGGTGTGCAGGATATGGAGAAGTTTACCTCCGTCCTGTTCCTGCCCAACGGCAACATGATTGCCGGGGGGTATCATTACAGGAAGGGAAACCCGCGTGAAACCCGCGCCCTGATCACGGAGTTTAACCGCCGCCGCCGGGTGCTCTGGGATAACCGCCATGAAGAGGGCGGTCGTCTGACGATCGAGAAGCTATTGCTGGAGGGTAACGGTTTTGTCGCTTTCGGGAATTCGTCGCTTTCCGGCAAAGGGGCCGGCGTTCGAATTGCATGGTATAATCTGGACGGCACGTTAAAGCGTGAGAAGACCCTGCGGGATAAAGATTACGACCTTGTTTTCGAGAGCTTGATTCAGGCGATAGGCGGCAAAGGATATCTTCTGACCGTGCAGGCGCGCAAGAAAGGTGCGCCGGGTATCCGGAACGGGATAGCATTGCGCCTGTCAGAAAAAGGCGAAGAGATCTGGCGGCGAACCTATCAGCCGGGTGTCAGCAACCGTTTTGCGGGCGCCGGTATTGTCGAGGATACGCTGGGGCGCGAGTTTTATATGGTTACGGGCAGTGTCGAGGCCGATGAGCGCCGCGATACAGGCCTGTTGATGAAGCTGGAAGGTGACGGGACGCTGGTCTGGGCCAGGCAGTATCCGCGCGGCGCCAATGCCATCCTGCGTAGCGTCAGCAAAGTAACGGACAGCGATTTTGTCGTTCTGGGGGATATTGATCCTTACGGCGATTTATACGAACAATCCGTCTGGGTGATGCGTATTGATACGGGCGGGGGTGATATAGCCTGGCAGCGATATCTGGCCGTTCCCAATTTCAATGCATTTGGGCGTACTGTTATCGGTCATGATGACGGGCGGATTTCACTGCTTGTCGATACCGCGAACCTTAGGGACTCGGATTTCCCCGAGCAGAGCCGTCTCCTTACGCTTTCACCGCAGGGTATGGTGATGCGTGATGAGCCTTATATCGAGGGGCGCGGCGGGCATGGTCATGCCATGGTGATGAGCCCGAAAAACCAACGGGTGATTGTCGGTTATGCAAGGCAAAGCCACAAGGCCAACGATGTTGAAGTTGAAAAGAACTATGAAACCGATGACGGCTGGATTTTGGTGACTCCGGGGCTCGACCGTTTCACCGATCCCTGCATTCCGCGTCGGCGGTGGAATGAATGACGGATTTCCTGACAGACGATGAGCGGGAGAGTCACACTTTTACCGCTGGCCCTGATCATGCCGGTGTGCGGATTGACAAGGCGCTTTCAGATCTTGCCGATTATTCACGAACGCGCCTGAAGGCGCTGATCGAGTCAGGCGATGTTCTGGTGAATGAAACTGTTTGTACCGATCCTTCCAGAAAGGTGTGTGAAGGTGATGTTATATCACTCACCGTTCCGCCGCCGGAAGAGCTTGATGTGCGGGCACAGGATATTCCGCTCGATATTGTTTTCGAAGACGAGAATTTACTGGTGATAAACAAGGCGCCCGGCATGGTGGTGCATCCGGGGGCAGGGCATGCGGATGGTACGCTGGTGAATGCGTTGCTCCATCATTGCGGTGAGTCACTTTCGGGGATCGGCGGGGTCATGCGGCCGGGGATCGTTCACCGGCTTGATCGCGATACCAGCGGGCTGATGATCGTGGCCAAGTGTGATCAGGCGCATCATGCGCTGGCCGCGCAACTCGCTGATCGCAGTTTACGCCGTGTTTATCATGCTTTTGTTCTTGGCGTGCCCGTGCCGCCGGGTGGGCGAGTCGACCGGGCTATCGGGCGGCATCCCTCCAACCGGCTGAAAATGGCGATCCGGCGTCAGGGGGGAAAGGTTGCGGTGACCAATTACCGGGTGCTGGAGAGCTGTTCCGATGAGTTTTCACTGGTTGAGTGCCGTCTGGAAACGGGCCGGACGCACCAGATCCGAGTGCATATGGAATCGATCGGTCATCCGCTGGTTGGCGATCCGTTATACGGGCCACAGAAGACGGCATTGACGGCGGCCCTGAAGCGGGCAGGATTCGAAGAGCATAAAACAGGTCCTGTAACTGCGTTTTCACGCCAGGCGCTCCATGCCTGTGAAATATGTTTTGAACACCCTGTTTCCGGGGAGAATATGTCGTTCTCCGTTCCGTATTGCGACGACATGAAATCGCTCTTATCTCTTTTCCAGTAAGGCTTCAAAAGCTTTTAATAAAATAAGTTTTGTATTTACATAAAATTTTATGTATCATAAAAGTATAAGGTCTGTTCAAGGCGGGCATACGCTAAAAACCCCAAAAGCGGCTTGTCGGGACAACTGAAGAATAGAGATGATTACCCAACGCACGTAACATAGTTTTGAAAGGATAGCTTTCAGCAAGTTTAAACCCACTTCTAAACGCTTCATCCGATCTGGTACCTAAAACTCAGACCCGTCATAGTTCTCTATGACGGTTCTTTTTTTGTCTCTTTCTTTCCTGTTACAATTACGCTATGCAGGGCGATCGCATATGCGGGATGCAGGGTATGAATGAAATGAAGTACGAAGATCTGGCGGTTACTGAATATCCGAGTTTTGACGGGCATGAGTGCGTTCACTCCTTTGAAGATGATACGAGCGGCCTGAAGGCGCTGGTGGCAATTCATAATACCAATCTGGGTCCAGCCCTTGGCGGTTGCCGGATGTTTAATTATCGCTCCGAGAAAAATTCTGTGCGCGATGTCCTGCGGCTTTCACGCGGATTGACCTATAAGAATGCGCTGGCGGGTTTTCCTCTTGGTGGCGGGCAGGCCGTGATCGTTGGCAATCCGCATGTTAACAAATCCGATGTTCTGCTGGAAAGTATGGGGCAGGCCATAGAAGAGCTGGACGGTGCGTTTATATGCGCGGAGGACAGCGGAACCTCGCAGCGCGATATGGAGGTTATTCACCGCAAAACCGATCATGTTCTGGGGCTACCTGCTCAGGCAGGCAGGCTTGGCGGCGATCCTGTGCCTATGGCGGCATACGGCGTTTATTGCGGGATGAAGGCGGCGGCGCAGCGGCGTTTTGGCAGTGACAGTCTGAACGACCTTGTTGTTGCCATACAGGGGCTTGGTTCGGTCGGTTTTGAGCTGTGTAAGCTGCTGCAAGCGGAAGGAGCCCGCCTTGTCGGGGCGGATATTGATGGCATGGCGGTAAAACGTGTGCGTGAAGCGTTTCCCGAAATGGTGATTGTCGGGGAACACGATATTTTTGCGCTTGAGGGCCATATTTTTGCGCCCTGCGCCATGGGCGCGCAACTCAACGACAATTCGATTCCGCAAATGCATTTCGACATTATCGCCGGTTCAGCCAACAACCAGCTCGCTTCACCGCACCATGACACATGGCTGGCGGACAGGGATATTCTTTATATTCCCGACTATGTCATCAATTCCGGGACGGTGATTGCGGTGGCGTATGAGTATTTTGAGCGTCTTGGCAAAAATCCTTTCGATCATCCGTTAAATGCGGAAACGATGAAGGCGCATATCGAGCGTATTGGTAACACAGTGAACGATGTTCTGGATTTTGCTGAAGAGTATGGTGTGCCGCCGGGGCAGGCGGCTGATTCTCTGGCCGAGAAAGTATTTTTGTCTGCGAAGAAGCCGGTCAGTTAAGAATTTCTGGCCAATAGCGTGCCATATGCCGGTGCGAAAACTTTTCCGTCATTTCATAAAGAGGCACCGGAGATTCCAGTTTCTGGCCGATATCCCTGCCAAAGGGTGAGAGGGTTAGCCGCGTTTCCAGCGGCGGGCTTTGCGCGGTAATGGATCCAAGCGGCATGCTGAGCCGCAGGCCGTGATGGGCGTGGGTCGTGCCGCCGAACAGGTCGAAATCGCTCTGGTCGGTGACGGTGATGAAGCTTTCCAGCCGCACGCCGTTTTCAAAATCGTGAGCCAATGAGAGCGTGCCGCCGACATCTTCGGCGAGATAACGGCCCAGCGATGCCTGAGCCGTCATGGCGGTGCCGGGTATTTCATACCAGGCCTTGAGATGGCCGGTCAGGACGTGATCGCCGTTAAAGCCCAGCGCGAGCGACGTGAAGGGATCACGTTTGAAAGCCTGCCAAAGTTCGGCTCCCAGCGCATAGGTTTTTCCGTAGGGGCGGTAGAGAATTTCACCGCCAAGGCCGCCATACATTTCTTCCAGCCAGCCCCCGGCAACAGCCATATGCAGGTCCGGATTAAAGCTGTGCAGCCAGGACTCATAAAAATGATCGAGGGCGACCGTCCGGTCGGAAAAATCACTGATGTCACTGCGCACCGGCAGCGGCGCGCGCGGGCGGATATCGCGCAGGCGGTGCAAATTGTCAAAGGCGT
>CAZKGT010000056.1:10587-12900 GCA_964552285.1 uncultured Pseudobdellovibrionaceae bacterium
TGCCGCCGGTCAGAAGGCCGAAAAATTCCGGGTGTGTGATATTGGCTTTGAGGGACGTGCGGTAGAGCGTGCCGCTATCTTCTTCAGCCAGACTCAACTGATTGTCGAGCAGGAAGGAAAATGTGATGCGGCGCTCATCCCTGCTATTCAGGCCGAGTATGCCTTTTTGCGCTTTGAGTTCATCGGGCGGTTTTGCATTTAGGGACGCGTTGCGCCAGATTTCCTGCGGGCTTCCGTTATGGTCGCGCAGGGCGCTTTCAAGGTCAGAACGGATCAGCCTCACCGCCGGGCCGCGCAATGTATGAAAGGAGGGTGTGATAAGGATTTCCTCGATATCCTTTCCGGCATTGTTGGCGATATGCCGGGAGGCCCTGCCGATCTGGAGGGGAAGAGGTTTGTGCGGGTCAGATTCCATCTGCGCCCAGAGCGTTGCACCATTTGTTTTCAGGCCCGAAAGGATGATGTTTTCTTTTCCGGCGGACAGGATCACCTGAGAAAGCGACGCCGTTTCCGGGCGCTTTGTCTTTAACGGGGCAGGTTCTTCGCTTTTGTCCGGGAAGCCGGGAAGGGTGCGGATGGGGCTCTGCAGGGTGAGGCGACCCATCAGTTTGTCACCGCCGACAAGCGCAAGGCCCATATCGACCCATGCGCGGGGCTGGTAATTGACGCCGAGAGACCACGGCACGGGGGCATCAAAGTCAAAGGCGGCTCGTTCGGCCAGATAGCGGTCTGCGCCCCAGTCAGCCTTGACCGACAGGCCGGACAAAGGCGTGAAATATTCGATGCCGCCGAAAAATCCGATCTGTTCGCCGGTGAACCAGTCTTCGGGGCCGTTCGGTTTTTCGCCGTCGGCAGGACGTTTGCGTCCGAAATGGCTGTTCAGGGTTTTGAGCGGGTTGTCTATATGCGCGGCGCTGCCAAGCCTTCCCCAGGCTGCGCCGGCGCTGAAGTCGAAATCCTTGTAGCGTTTGGAGAGGACCAGATATTCTCCCGCCATGCGTTTGTGGCCGATGGCCGATTGCAGGCCGAGCGCGACTTCCGGACGGTAGCGGTTTTCCTTTAACACTCTCAGTTTCAGGTCGATGCCCGGATAAAGGCGGTTGGCGTCTTCGTTGATGTCGGAGACTTCCGCGCTCTGGCGCGCCGTGACGGAAAGCGGTCCTGCAAGCTGGAAGCCCAGTATTGTATGCACGTAAGGATCAAGTGTCGAAACACCCGCACGGATCGTGCCGACCGGGTCCATACGGGCATTTGGCACGGTGTTTAAACCAAGTGGGCCGGAAAAGGATGTGCTGTAGACAGGCTCCTGCGCGGCGGCCGGCAAGGCGCAGATAAAAGCGAGGGTACAAAAAAGTAAGTGCAGCAGAGTTTTTACAGGCATCCTGAAGAGGTACGCTGAAGGGATGAGGTGGGTGAGAGTGCTCTCGGGGGAACCCGAAAATACCGCACCCATTATAGTTGAATTCTTGCTACGGCTCTTGGGGTTTTTGCTTTGTTTCCTCAGTTTTGAGTGGGATGAGATACGATTGTTGCGTGCGTATACTCTGGCCTGAATTTACGTTAATATGGCTGTTGGTTGGTTCGCCCATGCCTGTGGGGAGAGCTTATGGTGTCCTGCGATTACGATCTTTGTGTTATCGGTGGTGGTATTAACGGCGTTGGCATCGCGCGCGATGCGGCGGGGCGGGGGCTGTCCGTTTTGCTGGTGGAGGCTCTGGATCTTGGCGGGGCGACGTCTTCGGCCAGTACGAAGCTTATTCACGGCGGTCTGCGTTATCTGGAATATTTCGAGTTCAGGCTGGTGCGTGAGGCGCTGATTGAGCGCGAGATGTTGTTACGTGCCGCCCCGCATATTATCCGGCCGATGAAATTTGTCCTGCCGCATGATCGTTCGCTGCGTCCGGCGTGGATGCTGCGGGCGGGTTTGTTTCTCTATGATCATCTGGGCGGTCGTAAATTGCTGCCGAAATCGGGGCTGGTGGATCTGGGAAGCTCACCCTGGGGCAAGCCGCTACGGCAGGAGGGAGGGGTCGGCTTTGTTTATTCGGATTGCTGGGTTGATGATGCAAGGCTGGTGGCGCTGAATGCGATGGATGCCGCCGCGCGTGGTGCGGACATCAGGACTCGGACGGCTTGCACGGCGCTTCAGTTTTCGCGGGCGGATAATGGCTGGACGCTGGGGTTAAAGGATATTGTGAGCGGCGAGGAGTCCGCGGTTTCGGCCGGCATGGTTGTTAATGCGGCGGGGCCGTGGGTGCGTTCGTTTCTGGACTCAACAAATTTAAGTAATGAGAAGACGCCTGGTGTGCGGTT
>CAZKGT010000057.1:0-12886 GCA_964552285.1 uncultured Pseudobdellovibrionaceae bacterium
CCCCAGTAAACCTTTGCCTGTCAATGTGTTCTGATGCAGAGTCCGGTAGTGTGTTCCCATACAGAAATCCGCACCTATAAATACTTTTATCCGACACTCCCCTCGAGACTGATCCCGACAAGTTTTTGTGCCTCAACGGCAAACTCCATCGGCAGATTCTGCATGACTTCGCGGCAAAAACCGTTCACGATCAGCGCCACCGCCTCTTCCTCGTTCAGACCGCGCTGACGGCAGTAAAAAAGCTGGTCTTCAGAAATCCTGGATGTCGTCGCCTCATGCTCGCAGCGCGCCGTCGGGTTGCGGGATTCGATATAAGGTACGGTATGCGCCCCACTCTCATCGCCAATCAGCAGGCTGTCACACTGGGTATAGTTCCGCGCACCGGATGCACCGCCCAGAATTTTCACCTGTCCGCGGTAGGTGTTGTCGGACCGGCTGGCCGAAATGCCTTTGGAGATAATCCTGGAGCGCGTATTGCGACCCATATGGATCATCTTTGTCCCCGTATCGGCCTGCTGGCGGTTGTTTGTGATTGCAACAGAGTAAAACTCCCCGACTGAATTGTCGCCCTTCAGGATACAACTGGGGTATTTCCAGGTAATCGCCGAGCCGGTTTCGACCTGCGTCCAGGAAATGTGCGAGTTCCGCCCTTCACACAGCCCGCGCTTGGTCACGAAATTATAGATACCGCCGACGCCGTTCTCATCACCCGGATACCAGTTCTGGACAGTGGAATATTTGATTTCAGCGTCTTCATGGGCGATCAGTTCCACCACGGCGGCGTGAAGCTGGTTTTCATCGCGCATCGGGGCCGTGCATCCTTCCAGATATGAGACATAGGAGCCTTTATCGACAATTATTAAAGTTCTTTCGAACTGTCCTGTGTTCATCTCATTGATTCTAAAATAAGTTGACAGTTCCATCGGGCAGCGTACGCCCGGCGGCACGTACACAAAAGATCCGTCTGTAAACACCGCAGAATTCAGACATGCGTGCTTGTTGTCGGCATAAGGAACCACCGAGCCCAGATATTTGCGGACAAGCTCCGGATGTTCCTGTACGGCCTCGCTGATCGGACAGAAAATCACCCCTGCTTCTTTCAGCTTGTCCTTGAAAGTGGTGGCAACGGAGACGGAATCGAAAACGGCATCCACAGCCACACCGGCCAGCATTTCCTGTTCACGCAGCGGAATGCCCAGCTTTTCATAGGTTTCCAGCAGCTTGGGGTCGACTTCGTCCAGTGATTTCGGCCCCTCCTGCGTTTTCGGCGCGGCGTAGTAATAAGCGTCCTGGTAGTCAATGGGCGGGAAACTGACCCTGGCCCAGTCAGGTTCTGGTATTTTCAGCCAGTGCCGATAGGCCTTCAGGCGCCATTCCAGCAACCATTCCGGCTCGTTTTTCTTTGCCGAGATAAAACGGATAATCTCTTCGTTCAACCCCTTAGGCGCACGCTCGGACTCGATATCGGTGACAAACCCGGCATCATATGTGCCAAGCCGTTCGAGATGGCCGATGGTTTCCGTATCCGTGCTCATATTACCTTCCGAACTATTGCCTGCTGCGGATCAGTTCCGTCAGCTTCATCTGTTCCAGCGCACTACTGATGGCGCTGTTTACGCCGTCCCAGCAGCCATGAAGATTACAGGTTTCACTTATGCGGCAATCATCTTCATTGCCCTCGATGCAGGCTGTTAAAGCCACCGGACCATCCAGTGCCGTAATAACTTCCGAGACACTGATCTCATCAGCGGAGCGCTCCATTACATAGCCGCCATTCACGCCGCGTACGGATTTTACAAGGCCGCCCTTTGCCAGCAGTTTCAAAACCTTTGCCACGGTCGGCTCCGGCAGGTTTGTCTGCTCCGAAAGACCGGAGGCTGTTTTCAAAACGCCCTGCTCCCGTGCAAGATTCGTGAGAACAACAACACCGTAATCCGCAAGCCGCGATAACTTTATCATATACATTTCCTCGCCATAAAAGCCTTGGAAATCCTAGGCTAACAGATAGATGTCACTTTTGGTCCTGTATTTCAAGGCAAAAAACAGGACAAAATCAGCACACAATCAATCTGGGCTTTTGAAAGACAATCGAGTCCGGTACACTCCTATCATGAAGATTCAATCATACGTCCCGGTTTACACCATCACGCTGCTGCTCAGCGCTTTCCTGCTTTTCTTTATCCAGCCAATGTTCGGCAAGATGATATTGCCGCTGCTGGGTGGAACGCCGTCTGTCTGGAATACGGCGATGCTTTTCTTCCAGGTAACGCTGCTGGCCGGATACGCCTACGCGCACGGAACAACGAGATTGCTCGGCATTCGGGCGCAGGCCATCATCCACGCGCTTGTCGTTGCCGTTTTTACGCTCGTCCTGCCGATTGCCATTCCGGATGGCTGGATACCGCCCGCGGATAAAGACCCGACCTTCTGGCAGCTTGGTCTGATGGCTGTGGTCGTCGGCGGCCCGTTCTTTGCGCTTGCAGGCACAGCACCCATGCTGCAGCGCTGGTTTTCGGCGACGGATCATCCTGATGCCCACAACCCCTACTTCCTTTATGCCGCCAGCAACCTTGGGTCCATGACGGCTCTGCTGGCCTATCCGGTTGTTTTTGAGCCTCTGATGACGCTTCAGGTCCAGACAGGGGCGTGGATGGCCGGATATATAGCCCTGATCGGCCTGATTGTCCTATGCGCGATGCTGGTCTGGCGTCATATCAAGGACGACGACAAGGCAGGAAAATCCTCGGAAGTACCGGAGGTTATCACATGGGGCCGCCGGGGGATGTGGTTGATCCTGGCCTTTACGCCGTCCAGCCTGATGCTTGGCGTGACGACCTTTATTACAACGGATATCGCCTCCGCTCCCCTGCTCTGGATCGTGCCGCTGGCGATTTATGTCGGAACATTCATCATCGCCTTTGCGCGCAAAGAAGTCCTTAGCTACCGTGCTCTTCTCTGGATCCACACAGTAGCGCTGGCTTTCGTGATTTCCTTTACGGTGCTGAACTTCAGGCCCGGCACGTTATATATGGTGATCCTGCACCTGATGCTCTTCTCAACCTCAGCGCTGGCCTGTCATATCGATCTTGCGCGTCTGCGCCCGCACGCCGGGCACCTGACCGAGTTTTATCTCATCATGTCCTTCGGCGGGGCGCTTGGCGGGGTTTTCAACGCACTGATTGCCCCCAATATCTTCGTTCTGCCGATCGAATATGTGCTGGTTCTTTCTCTGGCCTGCTTCCTGCGCTTTGCCAGCATTGAGAAGCATTCCTTTGCCAACTTCAAAAGCAACCTGCTGAACAACATCAGGGAAGGCAAAAAAGGTGGAATCATTACGTTCGGTGTCATTACGCTCTTATACCTTTCCATGTCGTTTGGCGTTCTGGCACTTGAGAATTTTACGCTGGCGGCCGTCATGGCCTTCGTTGTACCGCTGACGCTTGTCTTCCTGTTCGACCGGCGATGGATGTTTGCCGTCATCGCCACCATAGGCCTCGTGCTGAGCATGGGAATCAGCTGGAATCTCGGCAAGGACTCGCTTTACTGGGGCCGGAACTTCTTTGGCGTCGTCCGTGTTGTAAACACGAAATACAACTACCGGATCATGACCCACGGCACGACCATGCACGGCGCGCAGCCGACCATTCCGGAACTCGAACTGCTTCCTATTTCCTACTACTACAAGAAAACCTCTGTTGGCGATGTGTTCCGCATTGTCGATGAGATACCGGGTCCGCATAAAATCGCAGGGCTGGGGCTTGGCGCAGGCAGTATCGCCTGTTTCCGGAAAGCGGGCCGATCGATAGACTTTTTCGAGATTGATCCCGAGGTTGTCCATGTGGCGGAAAATCCGGAATATTTCACATACCTCAGCAATTGCGGCACGCCTTACGAGGTTTTCCTTGGCGACGGCCGGCTGAAGATCGCCGAGCGTCCGGATTCCCTGTATGACATGATATTCCTTGACGTTTTCAGTTCGGACAACATCCCCGTACACGTGATGACGGTAGAGGCTTTTGAAATCTATAAGAAGAAACTGAAGCCGGACGGCCTGATCGTCATGAACATTTCCAACCGTTATCTCGATCTGCGCCCGGTTCTGAGTGCTATTGCACGGGAAATTGGCTACACGGTTGTCTTCAAGGCCACGAAGGCCGGTATTATCGATGAAGGCAAGATACCCTATACCGGCACTATCTTTGCCGTCATGTCCAAAGATTCGAAGGCTCTGGATCCGTTCCGGGCCGTACGCTGGGAAGAACTTCCCGTTCCGGAGAGCAAGCCCGCATGGCGTGACGATTATGCCAATATCGTTGGCGCGTTCGTAACGTTCAGCCCCTACCCGATCAAACCGCTTGGCCCTGAAGACGAAGAAGAAACAGGGCAAGAGAGAAAATAATCTATTTCGTGGCGGAAAAACGAACGTTGGGGTGCTTATCCTGCGCATCATCCAGATGCCAGGCATTCCTGACCAGAAAAACCGGGTCACCATCATGGTCGTTGCCGATAGACGCCTGGTGGGAGTCAAGGAACTTCTTGAGATCGGCCGGATCGTCGGCGAAAACCCAGCGCGCCGTATAAAGGCTGGTAGCCTCAAAATGGACAGGAACGTTATATTCGGTGCGGATGCGGTCGGCCAGCACGTCAAACTGGAGCGAGCCGACAACACCGACAATCCAGTTTGAATCCATCAATGGTTTGAATACCCTGGCCGCCCCTTCCTCAGCCAGTTGTTCAAGAGCATTTCCCAAGTGCTTGGCTTTCATGGGATCGTCCGGGCGGGCGCGTTGCAGGATTTCAGGAGCAAAATTCGGAATGCCTGTAAAATGAAGCTCTTCGCCTTCGGTCAGCGTATCGCCGATCCGGAAGTTCCCATGGCTTTGCAGGCCGAGAATATCGCCCGGATAAGCCTCCTCGGCCATCTCACGGTCCTGCGCAAGGAAAAGCTGGGGGGTGTGTATGTTTATCATCTTGCCTGTACGTACATGTTTTAACTTCATGTTTCGCTTGAATACGCCCGAACAAATCCTTGTAAACGCTATACGATCACGATGCTTTGGGTCCATATTTGCCTGAATCTTGAAAACGAAAGCCGTTACCTTTTTCTCGTCGGGCTGGACCTCACGTTCCTCTGTTTTTTGCGGTCTTGGTGAGGGGGCATTGGCGCCGAGGCCGTGAAGAAGCTCTCGCACACCGAAATTATTGATGGCACTGCCGAAATAAATCGGGGTCAGGTGGCCTTCGAGATAGCTCTCCCGGTCGAACGGCTTGCACAATCCACGTGCCATCTCCACTTCATCGCGCAGGGTTTGCGCCTGGTGTTCGGGCAATAATTTGTCCAGTTGACCATCATCCAGCCCCGAACAACGAACCCCCTCCTGCAACTGATCGCCTTTGCCGCGGTCAAAGAGAAGGAGCTGGTCGCCCAGCAGGTCATAGCATCCCTTAAACTCGCGTCCCATGCCGATCGGCCAACTGGCGGGCGTCACATCAAGCGCCAGTTTCTGCTCGATCTCATCCAGCAGGTCAAAAGGCTCCTGCCCGTCCCGGTCCATCTTATTGATAAAAGTCATGATCGGGATATCGCGCAAACGGCAAACCTCGAACAGCTTTAAGGTCTGGGTTTCAATCCCCTTGGCCGCATCGATGACCATCACAGCACTATCCACGGCTGTGAGCGTACGGTAAGTGTCCTCACTGAAATCCTCGTGTCCCGGCGTATCCAGCAGGTTGTAGGTGACCCCCTCATGCTCGAAGGTCATGACAGAGGAGGCCACGGAAATGCCCCGCTCCTGCTCCACCTTCATCCAGTCGGAACGGGCGCGCCTGCGCTCGCCGCGGGCCTTGACCATCCCGGCCATCTGGATGGCGCCGCCAAAGAGCAGCAGTTTTTCCGTCAGCGTCGTCTTCCCCGCATCCGGGTGCGAGATAATGGCGAACGTACGGCGATTTTTTGTGATGTCTGCGATACCGGGCATGCGTATTAGTCCGTTTCTCCGTTTTTCGGGATAAGCTCCCTTACCCATCTGTTTTTTCAGGGTTTTTATTAGTCCGTTTGTTTTGTAATATTTCCACGGAAAGCGCAACCATGAATCTTTCGTATTGGCGGACGAAATCCCGGTTCAGGCGCAGGATTTCCCCTAACGATTTCTCCTGCGCCTTCGCAGCGGCACTGTAACAACCGTGCTTCAGGGCATTTGCACGGGCGCGGGTTTTGCCTTCCGGCGTGCGCGGGCCCGTCGATTTCTCCCACGGCTTCCACCGCTTGATTGCCTCCGCCTGTCTTCTCCTGCGCTCTTCGGTCCATTTGGTCATGAAAGATATTATAGGATATAATTCCTAATACTTCAATTCGGAGAGATGGAAATTACACAGGGGGACACAATGATTCATTGTGTCCCCATCGCCTAACCGAACGGGTTATGCATTTCGCGGTCTTCGATTTCAATGACCCAGACATCCGGGTCGCGGTCGATGGCCCGGCGTATGTAGGCATCGGCCTGCGCTTCCTCAACGGCACCATCTTCGAAAACGTTCATCCAGCCAAGAGCGCCGTCAATGTCGCGCTGCTGGCTCAGAACAAGACAGCCATCTTCCAGTGCGTTGATTTTGAGAAGAACCATTCCGCCGGCATACTCGCCTTTTTTAACAATATAATAAGGGACAGCTTCGGCGGTCAGGCGGCGAAGATGCGCTTCGACCCAAAGGGCTGTCGGAAGGCGGTCGTCGGTGGACATGGGAGGAGATCAGGCTCTTTTCTTGCCGTACAACTCAAGCCGGTGATCGATAAGATCAAACCCCATTTTTGCTGCAATACGGTCTTTGAGGTCTTCCAGTTCCTCATCGTGAAATTCGATAACATCTCCCGTATCAAGATCAATCAGGTGATCGTGATGCTCGGCATTCAGTTCATAACGGGAGAAATTCTCCTTAAAGTCATGACGGACGACAATGCCAAGTTCGTCCAGCAGGTTCAGCGTGCGGTAAACCGTTGCCATACTGATAGACGGATTGGCATCCCGCGCGCGCTCATACACCATTTCCACGGAAGGATGGTCTTCGGATTCTTCCAGAACCTTCAAAATCGTCTTTCTCTGGCCCGTCATCTTGAGGCCTGCCCGTACGCATTGCTGTTCCAGATTTTCCATCATGGTTCCTTAAAAGACTGAAAATAGCTGATTTTAACAGGATATAGTACTATTCGGCACTCCGGGCAAGCTCAATCTCGGAGGATGTCGCGCCGGCAGACGGCTTGTCCGTTTGAAAACGGCTGCGTGACGGCGGGAAGGTAATTGTTACTTTCGTGCCCTTGTTGATCTCTGATTGAAGCTCGAGCCTGCCGTTGTGAAGCTCCATCATCGCCTTGGCAAGCGGCAGTCCAAGCCCGGTCCCCTGATAGCCCTTGCTGTGCTCAGGATCGCAAACCTGACCGAACGGCTCCATGGCTTCTTCGATCCGTTCCGGCGGAATACCAACACCGTTATCCTGGACGATGCACTGAATGCTGTTATCCTCCAGCAGGTTGGCCGTTACCGAGATCGTACCGCCACGGTTGGAGAATTTCACCGCATTGGTTACGAGATTGATCATGATCTGTCTGACAAGCCGCGGATCGGCGTACAATTCCGGCATGTTTTCCGGTATTTCTTCCGTGATCTTCAGGCCGCTATTGGCCGCGCGGGATGTCATCATGCGGGTTACCGAGCTGATAACCTCCTCCATCCCGATCAGGTGCTCGTCCAGTTCAACCCGCCCGGCCTCGATTTTGGACATATCGAGGACCTCGTTGATGATTTCAAGCAGGTGACGGGCGCTCAGGTGAATATCGCCCAGATATTCCTTGTATTTGTCGCTGCCCAGTGCGCCGAAGGTTTCGTTCTTCATCATCTCGGAAAAGCCGATAATCGCGTTCAGCGGTGTGCGCAGTTCATGGCTCATATTGGCAAGGAACGAGGATTTTGCATGATTGGCAGCATCGGCCTGCTCCTTGGCCAGCAACAGCGATAACTCCATCTGTTTGCGAAGGGTAATGTCCATAACGGTCGTCACCTGAAAACGCCGTTTCTGGCTAAGCTCAAGAGTCGCTGTGGTAAACAGGGTGTTGGCAATCGAGCTGTCATGGCGCTGGATTTTCATTTCACCGGAACTGCGAATGCCGCTTTTCAGGAAGTCCTCGTGATTACGGCGTGCGGCCTCCCGCTCATCGAGCGTTACCAGGTCGGCGAAATCCGAACCGATCAGGTCTTCCCGGCTCCAGCCATAGATCCGGATAAAGCTGTCATTAACCTTGACAATCCGGCGGTTGTGGTCGGTCACGATAATCCCGACCTCGCTCACGTCAAAAATGGAAGACAATAGCGATATAGCGTCGTCACGCTCGCGCTGGAGCATGGATTGATCCACCGGGTCGGCGTGGGCGATGACATCCAGCAAGACAACATTTTCATCTTCATCAAGAATCGGATTAATCAGGAAACCGTATACGCGCGTTCCTCCGGGAAGGCCGGGCATGGACTGGATACTGACGGGGCGTTTGCGCTTGCAGGCAACCTCAAAGGACTGCTCGAAATGGCGCACCTGCTCCTCGTCGAGAAAGTCCTGCAATTTTTTTCCTACAACATGGCCTTCCTTGCGATCGAAGTGCTCGAGCGCTTTTTTGTTCGCCAGTTTCACACAAAAACCGCCGCTTTCCGCGCATCCAACCGAAAAACGCGGAACAGGCATCGTTTCGAACAGGACCTTATAGTCCACGGTCTGTTTACCCATTTGTCCTTTACCCTAAGGATATTTTACCCTGTTTTGCACCAAAGGAACAAACAATACGAAAAATAAAAGTATTTGCTGATATAACTGTTTTATTTGATAAATCAAATCACTATTTTGTGCCGTACAGCCTGTCGCCTGAATCGCCGATCCCCGGAATAATGTATTTCTTTTCGTTCAGGTGAGAATCCAGAGCTGCGACATAGATCGGAATGTCGGGGTATTCCTTTTGCAGAAGACTTACGCCTTCCGGCGCGGCAATCATCGACAAAAAGCGGGTACGTCCGGGGGCCGCACCGTTTTGCATCAGGACATCAATCGCGTGCTTTGCCGAGCCGCCTGTGGCCAGAAGCGGGTCGACCAGAAACACCATGCGTTCCTGGAGATCGGGCAGCTTTACCAGATATTCCTTCGGCATTTTTGTTTCCGGATCCCTGTACACGCCGATATGCCCCACGCGCGCCGAAGGCATCAGCTCTTCAAGCCCGTCCGCCATGCCCAGCGCAGCCCGCAGGATCGGTACAATCACGGGTTTTTTGCCGTCGATAATCGGCGCCTGCATTTTGCAGATCGGCGTCTCAATTTCTTTTTCCGTCATCGGCAGCGGGCGGGTAATCTCATAGCCCATCAGCATGCCAACCTCCCGCATAAGGGCCCTAAAAAGAGCCTTCGGGCAGTTTTTGTCACGCATAAGGGTCAGTTTATGCAGGATCAACGGATGGTCGAGCACAAACAGATTTGGGTAGTTCGGGTGTTTTTTCATCTCTGGCTGCCTGTTTTTTAGACCAATGCTTTTTGGTCTATTCGTCAATTTCTTCTATATAGCGCTGGAGCGGGCTGACCTCATGATACTGAACAATGGCGTCCAGTTCATCCTTGTTTTCATCAAGGTCATTACTCAACTGTGCCAGCAGTTCCGTAATGTCATCGCCCGGCATTGGTTCCCCCAGGCAATAAGAGAGCGACATTGGTTTTTTGGTGCCGTCGATCTCAATTTCGAGCATCATTTCATCAAGGATATTCCTGAGCCTTGAAACAGCCGACAGGCCGCCGGCCATATCCGAATGCTTCAGGCTTAACAAAAACTCCGCATTATCGAGACGGTAGGCATCGTCATAGGAACGGATGCATTTCTTTACCGCCTCTGCCGCCTCTTTGATTTTTGTGATGAAATATTCCTCCCCTTCGGACAGAAGTATCTCATCGCGCAGATCCATTCTGGCAAGGATGATAACGAACGGCTTTCCGCGCCGCGCGCGCCTTTCCATCTCCCGGTTCAGGTCTTTCTTCATGACCTGCTTGCTGCGAAGGCCCGTCAGTTCATCAAGGCCGCTGTCGGCAAGAAAACAGTCTTTTTCGATCCGCCGGATATGCATGACAAAGTCGTCATACAGATCCACAAAAGCATCCATAAGCTTCACGTCCGGCTTGTCTCCGGATTTTCCCGATGCCTCCAGCAATTTCTCGGCCGCCTTGTGCAATTCATCATGGAGAGATTCCAAGCGCCCAAGCTGTTCAGGATCAATAAATTCCGCACCGGAGTCCGAGGCCCACTCTTTAAAGCCTTTTGAAATATCCTGAAGATCGTCTTCGCCGCTTGCCTCCGGGTAGAAAACATGGCGCATCACGCGCCCGAACCATTCCGCATGCTCGTCAAGGATAGGCGCCAGCGCTCTTAACCGGCTTTCAACTTCATATTCGAGAGACATCCACGTTCGATCCGGTTTCAATACGTTGTTGTTCTATTTCTATTGGCAACACCATCAATTACCGTACAGCCAATATGTCACGGATTGGTTAAAAAAACAAAAGAAAGAGCGGCTTAGTTCGCCAGCCATTCCTTTTCCAGCGCATCCAGCGTCCCGGTCCGGATGGCCTCGCGCACCTCGCGCATCAGGCGCGTGATGACGGAGATATTATGCTGGGTTAAAATCTGGATGCCGAGCAGTTCCCCGGCTTTGAACAGGTGGTGAATGTAGGCTTTTGAGAAGTTCCGCGCCGCCGGTAAATCGCTGTCCGGGTCGAGCGGCTCCGGATCCTCGCGGAATTTGGCGTTCTTGAGATTGATGCGCTCGCCGGGAACGCCCTTCATCAGGGCCATGCCGTGGCGGGCGAGACGCGTCGGGTGCACGCAGTCCATCGTATCGACACCCAGCCGGACCAGATTGAACACGTCGTTAAACATGCCGACGCCTAGAACGTGTACGGGCCTGTCCGGACGCAGGGTGTCCATGCACCATGAGACAATATCGAGAAACTCGTTTTCCTCGCCGCCGAACGTGCCGCCGATGGCTGTGCCGAAGAAATCCCGGCTGTTGACGTATTCGCTGCTGGCCCGGCGGAGATCTTCGAAGATGCCGCCCTGCACAATTCCATAGAGCGCCTGCCGTCCGTCATCGTGTCTTTCAAACTGCGCCAGGCAGCGGTCTTCCCAGCGGTGGCTGCGTTCCATGGAGCCGGCGGTATAATCGCGCCCTACATGATAGGCCGTACATTCATCAAGCGGCATGATCAGGTCTGCGCCGATTTTTCGCTGGATATCCATGCAGCCCTCCGGCGTCAGGAAAATCTCGTCACCATTCATATAGGAACGGAACCGCGCGCCCTCTTCCGTAATCTCCAGAAGGCTGGCCTTGCGGCTTTTCTGACTACGGCCTTTCAGTTCATTGGCTTCAGTGCCCTGCCCCATGGAAAAAATCTGGAAGCCGCCACTGTCGGTCAGCATCGGCCCGTCCCAGCCGGTAAATTTGTGCAGACCGCCCATCTTTTCGATCAGATCGGCGCCGGGCTGGATCAGCAGGTGGTAGGTATTGCCAAGAATAATATCGGCCCTGGCCTCTTTTACCTGTACCGGAGACAGGTTTTTGATCGAGGCCTTGGTCCCGCAAAAAATATAATTGGGTGTTTCGATTGTGCCGTGCGGCGTTGTCAGGCGCCCGAGACGCGCCTTGCTATCGGAATCGTTATGGACGATTTCAAATTCGAAATTGTCGTAGCCCGGCATGAATCTGCTATCAGGCAGACTTTTGTGCAACTGCCTTCTCAATTTCGGCCTTTACGGGACGCAGTGCCGGATCGAGCTTGGTCGGAGCCGTCGAAAGAAGCCACGCATCAAGACCGCCCTTGTGGTCGATCGTGCGCAGACCGGCTGTGCTGACGCGCAGGCGGACATTACGGCCAAGCGTCTCGCTGAACACGCTGGTGTCCTGAATGTTGGGCAGGAATTTCCTGCGCGTTCTGTTTTTGGCGTGGGAAACGTTATTCCCGGACAGTACGCCTTTTCCTGTGACCATGCAGCGGCGGCTCATTGCTCTCATCCTTCACGTAACAAATTGACGGGGGAACTTAGTCGAATCCCTATATAAAAGTCAAGCGCTTGTTGCAATCGTCGGCTGTTTGCCTCATATAGTCGCTTCAGGATAAGAAAAAGCGCATGGAACCTAGCGATATCTACAGCGAACACCCTCCGCAACTGACCAGCAACCGGACGCTTATGAATGTACGGTGGATCGCCGTTGCCGGCCAGTCGCTGACCGTGCTGATCATTTATTTCCTTCTTTCCATTCCCTTGCCGCTCATTCCCGTGCTTGGCGTGATCCTGCTTTCGGTTCTTGTTAACCTTGCCGGCGCTTATTTTCATGACGGACGGGGCCTGTCGCCGATGCAAGCCTCCTTCTATCTGGGATACGACCTGTTGCAGCTTTCTGGCCTGCTTTATCTGACAGGCGGACTGGCCAATCCGTTTTGTATCCTCATCCTCGTGCCGGTAACGGTCGCAGCATCCCTGCTGCCTCCACGGCATACGGCCCTTCTGGCGGTCGTTTCAATTTTATGCCTGACGCTGCTGTCAAAATTTTATGTGCCGTTGCCCGCCGACATTTTTCCGTCCGAGCTTCCGGTGCTTTATGTCATCGGACAGTGGTTTGCCTTTATTTTTTCAAGCGCGTTCATAGCAATATACCTTTGGAAGATGTCGACGGATTCCCGGCAGATGGCAGAGGCTTACCATGAAGCGCAGATGACACTCTCAAGTCAAAAGCGCCTGGCTGCCCTCGGCGCACAGGCTGCCGCTGCCGCGCATGAACTCGGTAGTCCTTTGAGCACAATTGCCATTATCGCCAGA
>CAZKGT010000058.1:0-1144 GCA_964552285.1 uncultured Pseudobdellovibrionaceae bacterium
CAGTAAACCTTTGCCTGTCAATGTGTTCTGATGCAGAGTCCGGTAGTGTGAATCTCGCATTGATTTTCTTAACAAAAAATTAACAAAGGTCCGAAAGATCATGGCAGGCCACTCAAAATTCAAGAATATCCAGCACCGAAAGGGGGCTCAGGACAAAAAAAGAGCCAAAATCTTTACAAAAGTAGGCCGTGAGATCATTGTCGCGGCCAAACTTGGCGGACCGGACGCGGAGGCAAATCCGCGGCTGCGCAGCGCCATAGCGGCCGCCAGAGCAGTGAATATGCCAAATGACAGGATCAAGAAGGCCATTGATACTGCCGTTGGCAGCGGTGATGCGGAGAATTACGAAGAAATTCGCTATGAGGGCTACGGACCAGGCGGTGTGGCTATTATCGTCGATGCACTGACAGATAACCGCAACAGGACGGCCTCGGAAGTCAGAACGGCCTTTGGCAAGTTTGGTGGCAATATGGGCGAAACGAACTCTGTAAGCTTCATGTTTGATCGTGTCGGTGAAATTATCTATCCGGCGGCAACCGGTGATGCTGATACGATATTCGAAGCTGCCGTCGAGGCCGGCGCCATGAATGTGGAGTCAGGTGATGAGATTCACGAGATCACAACTGAACCGGATGATGTCGGGTCCGTTAGAGACGCGCTTGTTGAAAGTCTCGGTGAACCGGAAAAGGCCGGACTGACATGGAAACCAAACACGCTGGCAGAAGTATCTGAGGACCAGGCATCAAGCATTTTAAAACTGATCGACGCACTGGAGGACAATGACGACGTACAGAACGTCACTACAAACTTCGATGTCAGCGACGAGGTCATGGAAAAGCTTATGGCCGCTGGTTAAAGGAGAGCTTGAGATAAGAGATAGTATTAATTTACATAATATACATTATCACACTTAGAACTTTCATTTTGATACCGTCCCCTAACATCGCACACCTAACTATTTATCAGCAAATGCGTTCCAATGGCCGCGGCGTAACCAAGCGCAAGAATCGGCGTCCATTTGAGGTGTGAGAAGAAAGTGTACTGCTTACGGGCAACGCCCATCAGGGCAACGCCGGCGGCAGACCCGATCGATAACAGGCTGCCGCCAATGCCGGTTGTCAGAGTAATAAGAAGCCATTGAGGG
>CAZKGT010000058.1:1154-12813 GCA_964552285.1 uncultured Pseudobdellovibrionaceae bacterium
TTGAGGGGTATCCATTTCCGGACTCATGCTGAGCACGGCGAACATAACCGGGATGTTATCAATGACAGCGGAGGCAATACCAAGCATGATATTCGTCGCTGTTGGTCCCCACCCTTCATACATGGTCGTAGAGGCAATTTCGAGATAGCCGAGGAATGTCAGGCCGCCCACGCTGAAGATAACGCCAAAGAAGAAGAGCAGCGTATCCCATTCCGCGCTGGCTAATGTTTTCAGGATATCGAGATCCTTATCCTGCTTATGGCCTGTCATACGCAGGAAATAGGCCCAGAACATCAAAATAGAAAGGCCGGTCATCATGCCAAGAAACGGCGGCAGGCCAAGTACCTTCTCAAAACTGACGGCCAGTGCAATCGTACTGAGGCCAAGGAGAATCATAACCTTGGCGCCGCGCTTCATATGGATGTCTTCCTTCATGCTCCACGGCATGCCTTTTGGAACAAAAAAGCTCATCAGAAAGGCCGGGATAAGAAAACAAACAACAGACGGCAGGAAAAGATGGAAGAAGGTAAAGAACTCAACCTTACCGGCCTGCCAGACCATCAGCGTTGTAATATCTCCAAAGGGACTGAAGGCGCCGCCTGCATTTGCCGCATTGACAACGTTACAGCAGGAAATGGCGATAAATTTCGGATCGTTGGCCCCTACGGCCATAATGACGGCTCCCATAACGAGCGCTGTCGTCAGGTTGTCGGCAATGGGCGAAAGGAAGAACGCCAGAATACCCGTCACCCAGAAAATCTGCCGCGTATTCAGCCCCGCTCTGACCAGCTTGCCGCGTAGCGTTGCAAACACCTTTCTCTCCTGAAGGGCGCTGATATAAGTCATGGCGGAGAGCAGGAACAGCAAAAGCCCGGCATACTCGTCAAGCCCGTGGAAAATGGCCGTGCGCAGTGTTTCGTGACTGATATCGTAAGAAGGCGCAATAAAGCCGATCGTCACCCATATGAGCCCTGCCCCGAGCATGACGGGTTTTGATTTGCGCATATGGTGCTGCTCTTCGGTCAGAACGCCAAGATAAGAAACCACAAAAATAACAAGACAGAAGATGGCGCCCGGATGTGCGCCCAGATACGGCAGTTCGTGGCCGTGAGACTCCCCTCCGGATGCCGCGTATCCCACGGATATCAGTGCGAATAGAAGGACAGGAATCAATAGTGCGGAGAGTATTCTGAGCATTGCCTGATGACGTTATATGCGTTTTTCCTGATTTTGGCAGGTTACAGGGACTTGTCAACCAAAGCCGGAGCAGGCATATCCTATTCCCACAATGAGCATTGATGACGTCCAGCAGGAAGAAATTTGCCCGCGACCCCTCTCACCTATGGCAGTGATGGGTTTCTGGTGTGCCGGTGTTGTTCTGCTGGGCGCTTTCTTGCAACTGCTCCTGCCCCCGCTGGACACATCCGTTTATGGCAGGATTGTCGCCTGTTACGGCTTTGGATCTGGCACTTTGCTGGTGATCTGGACGCTAAGCGGCCATGAACCGGCTAAAGCCATGCAGAACAGGGAGTCGGCCTCGGTGCTGCTTTTCCTGCTGGCGGTTTTTACGGCGCTTGGAACATTGATTGTGGCCCCCGGTCTGCCCGGAATTGTGAATATCCACCACAGCATCTATTTTTCCGGCCTGCTGGGAACGCTTGGCGGCATGCAGGCATCGGCCATCCTGAGCCGTCGCGCCTGGCAGATGGGCGGTGTCGGCCGGATCATGCTGATCGCCCACGGCGGCGTTTTGCTGATCTTATCCGGTGCGGCTATCGACGTTGCGTTCGGCTCACGCGGCGTGATCAACCTTCACGAGGGTAGTGAAAGCGCGGTCTACAGCAAAACCGTGGGGCTTGGCAACGTCCTGACGGGCGAAACCGGCACGCTTGCAAAAACCATCAGGCTCAACAGTATAGAGACCCAATACCACCCGCGTACGGTGTATTTGAGGCTTTTTCGGAATGATGCGCTTGCGCAAAGCTGGGAAGTTGCCGAAGGCACCACAGGACGCATAGGAGACGCTACTTTTCGTGTTGTAGAATATATTCCTGATGCCTCCTTTTCCCGAAACGTTATCGCTGCCGAATCGCCCACCGGCAAAGCTGCCGCCTTCGTTACAGTTCAGTCGGAAGGTGAACAGTTCTCGGACTGGCTGTTTTCAGAGGAAGGCAATTACGGCTTTATCCGCAGGCCGGACGGCAGCATCCTTGTGCGTTTCTTTATGGAAGCCGATGCGCCAGTTAAAACACAACACGGTGAATTGCAGATCAATGCCTCGACGGGTGAGTGGCGCATACAAAAAGCCCTCTCCCCTGTGGGGAAGAGGGCTAATTTGACATGGACTACCCTGCCCGACGTGTTGAAAGCCGAAATAGACGGCATTGCCATCACCGTTTCACGCTTTTTGCCGCAGGTCGTGGTAGAAGACACCTTTGAAAGCCGCAGTGAAGAGCCGAGAACGCCGATTGTCCATCTGGAAATCGAGCGTGACAGCGATACGCAGAAAGTCTTTATGTCCCCTCTTCTTCCCGTACCGCTCAATATCGATGAAAAATCCGTTCTGATTAGTGCGCTGACCGAACAGGAACCGCGTGTCTTTACAAGCAGCGTTACAACGACCACCCGCGACGGCTTATCAAAAGCGCATACGATCAGGGTCAACCAGCCCTTGCGTATAGGCGCCTGCAAGATCTATCAGGCTGATTTCGACCGGCTCGATCAAAGCTATAGCGGTTTTCAGGTCAATTGCGCACCCGGAACATGGGTGGTGAAAACAGGCATGGGACTGATGATTCTAGGCCTTCTGGCCAGTGCTGTCTGGGGCAGCGCCCAATACAGAAGGAAAGACGCGGCATGAACGAATTTTTCCTATATGGCGCCATTGCTCTGTTCCTGTTTGGCTCTGCCTGGAACGCGTACAGCGTACGTACAGATGGGATCCGCTTATTAACGGTCGGTCCGGCCATTGCCGGATGGGGCTTGCTTTGCCTGACGATTGCCAGCGCATGGTTTACGATGGGCCGCCCGCCGTTCAAAACATTCTTTGAAACATTCATCCTGCTGTCATGGTGCCTTTCTGTGATTGCACTCATTGCAGGCTTTATGTTTCGCAAATCATACGTTTTCAGTATGGCACTGGTCGCATCAGCCGCTGTGCTGATCTGGGCGCTGATTAACCCGGACCTTGAACGGGCGCTCCTGCCCCCTGCCCTGCAAAGCCAGTGGTTTGTACCGCATGTAACGGTTTATTTCTTCGGTTATTCCATGATTATCCTGAGCGGCCTTACGGCATTTACCAGCCAGATCAGCCGGGAAAAACAAGAGTCCTTTTACATTCTGGCCGACAAGCTTTCTCTCGGCGCTTTCCTGTTTCTTGGCGCCGGCCTGTGCCTTGGCGCAATATGGGCCGATGATGCATGGGGCACATGGTGGGGCTGGGATCCCAAGGAAAGCTGGGCGCTTGTGACATGGCTTCTTGTTGCCGGATACCGCCACCTTCCCATGCGGACACGTCTCAGCCGTCTGGGCATGATGATTCTTGTGGCCGGACTTGGCATTATGGGCTTTACTTATATGGGTATGCACCTGCTCCCCACAGCCGATTTCAGCGTCCATGTCTACAGCCAGTCCTAAGAAATACTTCTACTACACCTTTGTAGGATTGCTCCTGCTGCTCCCGCTGACAGGCCTTGGTTTCATGCTGGCAAGCGCCCCGAGGCTGGATGATCTCCAGCGCAAAATCGAACTTCCCTCCCTTTATGGAGGGGAAGCGGTCAAAATTCCTCAGGAGGATGCGCCCGTCCTGATCAGCGCCTTTGCGTCATGGTGCGTTAGCTGCCTTGCAGAGCATCCGCTGCTGATGGAGCTTCATGAAAAATACAAGGTGCCGATGACAGGTATTGCCTGGAAGGACGATCCCGAGAAAACGAAGGCATGGCTGGAAAAACACGGCAATCCCTACAGCGCCATCGGATCGGATGAGACAGGAGAACTGACAGCAGTTCTGGAGATTACAGGAACGCCGGAGCTGATGGTTATCGATCCGAAAGGCAATATTCTTTACCGCCATGTCGGCCCTGTCACTCCGGAAATCCTGAAGAACATGATTGCTCCGATTCTGGCCTCGCGCTAGGGTATGGATGATATGGAGCTCTTATCTGCAATCGGTCATTGTCTTGACGGCCTGAACGGAACGGGCCCCTTTCCTTCTGTCCTGCTCGCCCTTTTCACAGGCGGCCTGCTTGGCGGCTTTATACACTGTTCCCTGATGTGCGGCCCGTTCGTCCTGATGCAGACAGCCGCCAGCCTTGATAAAACAAAAGCACAGGACATGAGCGAACTGACCCGACTAAAGGGCGCATTGCTTATCCCCTACCATCTTGGCCGGATGACAACCTATATGGCGCTCGGCGGTGTCATGGCCGTGCTGATCGGTGGCCTCGCCGTCTGGTGGAAAGATATTGCCGCCTTTGTTCTGGCGCTCGCAGGACTTTTGATGATTTTATCCATTTTCACTTATAGGCCCTCTCTCTTGCGTGGAAAGGGTTGGGTGCCGGGGATAAAGAACCTTTTGCCGCCGGTGATCTCCGGGCTTGTCTCCTTCCTCACCCAACCCTCTACACGCAAGGGAGAGGGTTATAGAACCTACCTGTTAGGAATCATTCTCGGACTTTTACCGTGCGGAATGGTGTATGCGGCCTTGCTGGCGGCGTCTTCAACGGGCATTATATGGCAGGGAATCGCCGCCATGGGTGTTTTCGCGCTTGGTACGGTTCCCGGGCTGGTTACAACGGCTCTGGCAGGACAAGTGGTTCTGGGACGTTTCAGGAACAGGGCGGGATTCCTGGCCAAATGCGGATCCGCAGCAGCCGGGCTCTGGCTCTGTTTTATATCGGCAAGTTTACTGATGGTCTAACGCTTCAAAGAGAATAACATCATGACAACCACAAAGATGACCGGCAAAGTGACCTACACCGACAAGGCAACGCGCTATTTTACAATTGCCGCCGTTTTCTGGGGTGTCGTCGGCTTTCTGGCAGGTCTGTTCATTGCGCTCCAGCTTGTCTGGCCGCAGCTTAACTTTGGCTTGGAATACACGACATTCGGCCGTTTACGCCCGGTTCACACCTCAGCGGTTATCTTCGCTTTTGGTGGCAGTGTACTTTTTGCAACATCTTTCTGGTGTGTGCAGCGAACCTGCCGGGCCGCCCTGTTCGGCGGTGAAAAACTCTCGATGTTTGTTTTCTGGGGGTACCAGCTTTTCATTGTACTTGCAGCTTCCGGCTATGTTCTGGGCATTACACAGGGCAAGGAATACGCAGAGCCTGAATGGTATGTTGACCTCTGGCTGACAATTGTCTGGGTTGTTTATCTGTTGATTTTCCTTGGAACACTTATCAAGCGCCAGGAAAAGCACATCTACGTAGCGAACTGGTTCTACCTTGCCTTTATCGTCACCATCGCCATGCTGCATCTGGTTAACAACATGACCCTGCCGCTCGAGATCAGCGGTGCCAAGAGCTACATTGTCTGGTCAGGCGTACAGGATGCATTGATACAATGGTGGTACGCGCACAACGCAGTCGGCTTTTTCCTGACGGCTGGATTCCTTGGTCTGATGTATTATTTCGTTCCAAAACAAATTGGAAAGCCAATCTATTCATACAGACTATCAATTATCCACTTCTGGGCTTTGATATTCCTGTATATTTGGGCTGGACCGCACCACCTGCACTACACAGCCCTGCCTGATTGGGCGCAGACGCTGGGTATGGTGTTCTCGGTCATGCTCTGGATGCCGTCATGGGGCGGGATGATTAACGGGATCATGACGCTCTCGGGCGCCTGGCATTTGCTCCGCACCGACCCGATTATCAAGTTTATGATCGTTTCGCTCTCCTTCTACGGCATGAGCACCTTCGAAGGGCCGCTGATGTCAATCAAGGCGGTGAACTCGCTCAGCCACTATACGGACTGGACCATCGGACACGTCCACTCAGGTGCGCTCGGCTGGGTGGCCTTTATCAGTTTTGCCGCGATCTACTATCTAATTCCGCGCCTTTACGGACGCAAGCAGATGTATTCGATCCGCATGATCAACTGGCATTTCTGGGTCAGCACGCTCGGGATTGTCTTCTATATCTCGGCCATGTGGGTTTCCGGGATCATGCAGGGTCTGATGTGGCGCGCCTATGATGAATACGGCTATCTGGTCTATTCCTTCGCCGAAACGGTGGAACAGATGCATCCCTATTATATGATACGCGCCTTTGGCGGACTGTTGTTCGTGCTGGGATCGCTGATCATGGTCTATAACGTTATCCGTACAATCCGCGGCGATATCCGCGAAGAAGCACCGATGGGCTCTGTGCCTGAAACCGGGGAAAAAGCAAATGTACAACCTGCATAAGAAAACCGAGAAAAATGCGATCCTTCTGACGGTGGCCGTGCTGATTGTCGTCGCCATAGGCGGCCTGATCGAGATCGTCCCGCTGTTCTATCTCAAAAACACGATCGAGCCGGTCGAAGGCGTGCGCCCCTATACACCGCTGGAACTGGCCGGCCGGGACATATACGTCCGAGAAGGTTGCTACGTCTGCCACTCCCAGATGATCCGTCCGTTCCGTGACGAGGTTGAGCGCTACGGCCACTATTCCATTGCCGCCGAGAGTATGTATGACCGCCCGTTCCAGTGGGGCTCCAAACGCACAGGCCCGGATCTGGCCCGCGTCGGCGGACGCTATTCCAACGAATGGCATGTTGCCCACATGACGGACCCGCGCGCCGTGGTACCCGAGTCGGTAATGCCAGCCTACCCGTTCCTAGCGGATCGCCTGCTGGATTATCATGATATTCACAAACATATGAAGGCGCTAAAAACGCTTGGCGTGCCTTACACAGACGAAATGATTGCAAGCGCCAAGGCCGATATCGCAGCGCAGGCTGTGCCGGAAGCGGATACCGAAGGCCTTGAGGCCCGCTATCCGAAGTCCCCCGCCGGTGACTTTGATGGCAATCCGGACGAAATCACAGAAATGGACGCCCTGATCGCTTATCTTCAGATGCTTGGCACACTGGTTGATTTCTCTAACTACGAACAGCCGGAGCGTTAAGATGGACTATGAAAACCTCCAGATGATCGCCGGCCTTTCCGGCCTCCTGCTCTTCATAGCGATATTTGCAGGCGTCTTGTTCTGGGTGCTGCGGCCCGGAGCAAAAGAAAGTTTTGATGAAAATGCCAGAATTCCATTCAAGGAGGATGGTGCCAATGGTCACGGATAAGAACAAAAAGGACAAAAACCCGCAGGAAGAGCCGGAAACCACCGGGCACGAGTGGGACGGCATTCAGGAATACAACAATCCCCTGCCCCGCTGGTGGGTATGGGTGTTTATCGTAACGGTTGTCTGGTCCATCGGTTACTGCATTGTCTATCCCTCATGGCCTGGCATTTCCAGGCCGTTTCAGGGTATTGCAGGCTGGAGCCAGTACGGTCAACTTGAACAATCAATGAGCAAAGCCGTCGCCATGCAGGCACCATTTAACGAGAAAATCGCCTCACAAAGCGCTTCCAAAATCATGGCCGACAGCGGCCTGCGCGATTTTGCAGTTGCAGGCGGCAAGGCGGCCTTCGCCCTGCACTGCTCCCAATGCCATGGTAGCGGTGCACAAGGAGGCGAAGGATATCCAAACCTGCTGGATGATGAATGGATCTGGGGCGGCACGATTGAGGATATTGAATACACAATTCGCCACGGCGTACGCTCGATGGATGATGAAGACACGCGTCAGGCTGCAGTTATGCAGGGTTTTGGCAAGGACGGTCTCCTGAGCAAGGAAGAAATTCTTGATGTTATTCATCACATTCGCTTCATAACCGGTCAGGAGAAAAAACGTTCCCATGAAGGCGCTTCTCTCTTCGCGCAGAACTGTGCTTCCTGCCACGGCAATAGCGGCGAGGGTATGCACGAGTTTGGAGCGCCTGCCCTGAATAACCGCATATGGCTCTATGGGGGCAGTGAAGACACACTCTACGAGACGATTTATTACGGCCGTGGCGGCATGATGCCGCATTGGGGCGAGAAGCTGGATGATGTTACCATCAAGAAACTTGCGATCTATATTCACTCCTTAAGCGGCGGGGAGCAGGTTCCGGAATAACAACCGCCGCGTAAAAACAAAAATGGTGGTTTAAATGGGCCTTCTGGATCTCTTCGAAGAACGGCAAAAAATCTATCCGGCACGTGTAAAAGGCACGTACCGGCGGTTAAAATGGATTTTAATGGCCGTTTTTCTCGGCCTTTATTATGTGCTGCCATTCATTCGCTGGCCGCGCGGCCCTTACCTGCCGGATCAAGCTGTTCTCGTCGATATTCCGGGAAGGAAGTTCTATTTCTTTTTCTTTGAGGTCTGGCCGCAGGAAGTCGTTGTCTTTACGGGCCTTCTTCTGCTCGGCGCTTTTGCTCTCTTCTTTTTTACCAGCATTCTGGGCCGTGTCTGGTGCGGCTTTGCCTGTCCGCAGACCGTCTGGACGGACCTGTATCTGGCCGTCGAGCGCTGGGTAGAGGGCGACAGGAACTCCCGCAAACGCCTTGATGACGGACCGCTTGGCAAGAACAACAAACTTGTCAAAAAGATCGTCAAGCACAGCCTGTGGATTCTGATTGCACTCTGTACCGGTGGAGCCTGGGTTCTCTACTTTACCGACGCCCCAACCCTGCTTCTTGACCTGTTTCAGTTTAAAGCCTCGTTCGCTTCCATCTTCTGGATCGGCGCACTGACCCTGTCCACGTATACGCTCGCCGGGTTTGCGCGGGAACAGGTCTGCACATACATGTGTCCTTACGCACGCTTCCAGGGCGCGATGTATGACGATAAGACTTTATTGGTCACCTATGAGGACAAACGCGGTGAACCGCGCGGCAAGCTGGGCACGGAAGGCGCGGGCGACTGTATAGACTGCATGCGATGCGTCAATGTCTGTCCGGTTGGAATTGATATCCGCGAAGGCCAGCAATATCAGTGCATCAACTGCGGCCTGTGCGTGGATGCCTGTAATGAAATCATGACCAGGATCAATAAACCGCTGGGTCTGATCCGCTATGACACGCTTCAGAACGTCAACACCGGAAAACATATCGGACTCGGGGATGTTTTCAATTTCCTCAAACACCCAAGGCCGCTGATCTATGCCACGATTATCAGCGCTGTCGGACTGGCCCTGCTCTATACGCTGACCCTTGGTCGCGTGATGCTTGATATCAATGTCATTCGCGAGCGCAACCCGATGTATGTGCAGATGTCAGACGGTTCCGTGCGCAACATCTACACGGTGCATGTGGTCAATAAATCTCATGAACTGCGGACCTACGATATTTCCGTTGAAAATCTTGAAGGCGCCCTGCTCTCCCTTGCAAGGGACGGCGCGGAAAAGAGTAAGACGGTACAGGTCAATGTCAGGCCGGATAAAGTCGGCACCTTCAGGATCTTTCTTGACGTGCCGAACGATGCATGGGCGTCAGGTTCTTCACCGGTGGAATTTACCATCAAAGGCCCCTATCATCATGACTCATACGAAAGCACTTTTGTCGCACCGGAGGAGTTCTGATGTCCCGGAAAAAGGAACTGACAGGCCGCCATGTCCTGTTCATGCTGCTAGGGTTTTTTGGCCTGATACTGGTAGCCAACATTGCGCTTGTCTATCTGGCAACCAGTTCATGGAACGGCGTGGTTCAAAAACAGCCCTATGAGCGCGGCCTTGCCTATGACGAGGTTCTGGCCGAAAAGAAAGAGCTGGTCGAATCCGGCTGGGTGTCCCATGTAGAGTATGATCCGCAGCAAAGGCTGGTCATGATCGACCTCAAGGATAAAAACGGCCCCGTTAGCGGCGCCACAGGAGAAGTCACTTTCTTCCGGCCCGTCCATGATGGGGAAGATCTTGACGTGACACTGGTCCCTGTGTCACAGCCCGGCCGTTACCAGGCAACAGCGGACGTACCCGCCCCTGGACTCTGGGAGGTTCGTATCTCGGCTGAAAAAGACGGGCAGTCCCGCACCACGCGACACAGGATGGATATCCGCCCATGAGTGCATCCTGCCGTCATTGCGGCGAACCGGCCCCGGGTGGGCAGGAATTTTGCTGCAATGGCTGCGAGGCGGCCTGGAATATCATTCACGGCCTTGGACTGGACCGCTATTACCGCAGCCGAGAACTGCACAAGAATACCCGCGCCCCCGTTCCCGTCGAACCGTTCCCGGTTGACCTGTCCGCCCATATCACAACAAAAGACGGTGTTTCCACGCTGCATCTGCTGGTCGACGGCCTGCACTGCGCTGCCTGCGTCTGGTTGATTGAGAGCGTACTCGTGCAGGAAAAAGGCATCATCAATGCCCGCGTCAATATGACGACCCGCCGTCTCAAACTGGAGTGGAACCCGGAAGAAACAAGCGCCGGTCATTTGATCCGGAAGGTTTCTGCGCTCGGCTACCGCCTCATGCCCTACGATCCATCCTGCCTTGAAAGCGCCGATCGCAGGGAGGAAAAGGAACTGCTGCTGGCGATGGCCGTTGCCGGATTTGCAGCGGCAAACGTCATGCTGCTCTCCGTTTCCCTCTGGGCTGGTGCAGATATGAATGAGAGCACCAAAGCGCTTATGCACTGGTTTTCGGCACTGATCGTCCTTCCGGCGGCCGCCTATTCTGGTCAGAGCTTTTTCCGTTCGGCTATCGCGGCGTTGAAGGCAAACAGGCTCAATATGGACGTGCCGATCTCGCTGGCCATCATCACAACATTAGCGTTAAGCCTCTATGAAACGGTTCATGGACACGCGCAAACATATTTTGAATCGGCCATTATGTTGTTGTTTTTTCTACTGATTGGCAGGTATCTGGATCGCAGAGCCCGTATCAGAGCAAGGTCATCAGTAGAGCATTTGACCCTGCTCCAGATCCATGGCGCAACACTGGAAGATACGAACGGGACCCTGCGCACCGTTGAAGTATCAGCTTTAAAGCCGGGCAATATACTGGTCGTGGCCTGCGGGGAGAAAATAGCTGCCGACGGCATCGTAGAAAGCGGAGTTTCAGAAGCCGATACCAGTGTTGTGACTGGTGAGTCCCTGCCGGTCAAAGTTGAGCCCGGCGCAAATGTCAGTGCGGGCAGTATAAATCTTGGCTCCCCTTTGCGCGTGCGTGTGGTGGCTACAGGCGAAGATTCGGCACTTGGACACATATCCCGCCTGATGGAAGATGCCGTGCAGGCCAGAAACGAATACACGGCGATTGCCGACCGTGCCGTCCGTCTCTACGCGCCCGTGGTTCACATACTGGCGCTGGCAACCTTTATTGGCTGGTATACAGCCACACAGGACCTGCACACCTCTATCCTGAACGCCGTAGCGGTCCTGATCGTCACCTGCCCCTGCGCTCTCGCATTGGCCGTTCCAACAGTACAGGTCGCCGCAGCGTCTTTCCTGATGCGCCACGGTGTCCTGCTGAAAAACGCAGAAGCGCTTGAAAAGCTGAAAGATATTGACACGGCCGTCTTTGATAAAACAGGTACGCTGACGAATGGCCGATTCACACTGCTAAACCGTCCGCCGGACAATGTCCTGAAAAAAGCCGCCAGCCTTGCTGCAGCCAGTACGCATCCTCTCTCAA
>CAZKGT010000059.1:0-5572 GCA_964552285.1 uncultured Pseudobdellovibrionaceae bacterium
TGAAAGTATGAATCAATTCACCGCCTTATCCCAGCTGTGTCCGGTAGTGTGGTCATTACCACAGATGAACACAGATAAACTCAGATTGGGTGCTGTGCAATGAAATCCGGGTTAATCCGTGTTTATCTGTGGTTTAAAAAAAAGAAAAGTATGACCAGAATTGTTGCAAAATTCGGCGGAACATCGGTAGCAAACATCGAGAAGATCGAAGCTGCTGCCGCGAAGATTGCCCGTGAAGTTGAACTGGGCAACCAGGTGGCCGTTGTCGTTTCCGCCATGTCCGGGGTGACAAACCAGTTGGTTGAATATTGCAGTTCCATCAGCCCCATGCATGATGCCCGCGAGTACGATACGGTTGTCTCCAGTGGCGAGCAGGTGACCTCCGGCCTGATGGCAATGGCCTTGCAAAAGCGCGGCATCGCCGCCCGTTCGTGGCTTGGCTGGCAGGTGCCGATTGTCTGTGATGATGTGCACGGACGCTCCCGTATTCTCGATATCCCTGCTGACGAGTTTGAAAAGCGTCTTTCGGAAGGTGAGGTCGCCGTGCTGGCCGGTTTCCAGGGAATCACGTCCCGCAACCGGATCGCAACGCTTGGCCGCGGAGGTTCGGATACGTCGGCTGTGGCGCTCGCGGCGGCGGTTAATGCGGACCGCTGCGATATCTATACGGACGTGGACGGCGTCTATACGACAGACCCGCGCATCGTGCCGGAAGCGCGCAAGCTGGATAAGGTCTCCTACGAGGAAATGCTGGAAATGGCCTCCAGCGGCTCGAAAGTCCTGCAGACGCGCTCCGTTGAAATGGCTATGAAACGCGATATGCCCGTGCAGGTCCTGTCCAGCTTCAAGGATCATATTGGTAGCGAATTACCGGGAACGCTTGTAACCAGAGAGGAAGACATCGTGGAACAGGAAGTTGTAAACGGCATTGCCTATAGCCGCGACGAGGCGAAAGTGACATTGGTCGACGTGCCGGATATTCCGGGTATTGCCGCCATGGTTTTCGGTCCGCTGGCCGATGCAAACGTTAATGTCGATATGATCGTCCAGAACGTTTCCCCGGATGGAAAGGCAACCGATATGACCTTTACCGTACCCCGCGGCGATGTCGAGCGGACCAAGAAGACGCTTCTGTCCTCCGAAGGGCTTGAAGGCACGGAGATCAGGACGGATGAGGGCGTTGCCAAAATCTCTGTTGTGGGAATTGGCATGCGCAGCCATGCCGGTGTGGCGCAGACGATGTTTAAGGCGCTGGCCGATAAAAATATCAACATTCAGGTAATCTCCACATCGGAGATTAAAATCAGCGTCCTGATTGACGAAGATTATATAGAACTTGCCGTCCGGGCGCTGCACGATGCTTACGGGCTGGAAGGAAAAGCCTGAGTGCCCTAGACTGTTGCATGCATGACCAGAGGGTGTGCATCAGGAGATGAATGAGCGAGGCTGCCACCGTACAGGATAACTGGGAATTCTATACCGATCTTGCTGTCGGCGAGATTCTGCGCCGTACGCGCGAGCACTGCGGAAAAACGCTTGAGGACGTCGAATCTATCCTGCGGATCCGGGCCTCGCAGCTTGAGGCGCTGGAAACGGGCGACCTCGAAAAGCTGCCGGGCAGGGTATATGCCATTGGCTTTGTGCGATCCTACGCAGAGTATCTCGGCCTTGACGGCGACAAGATGGTGCACCTGTTCAAGGTCCAGTCCGTCGGGGGGCAAAGCAAGCCAGAGCTTCATTTCCCGGTTCCCGCATCGGAGAGTAAAATTCCCAATTTTCTGGTTCTTGGCGCTTCAGTTGCAGGCCTGGTTCTGGTTTTGCTCATCTGGAGCATTTTCAGTATCTCTGGCCGTGACAGGGATACTGAGATACCGCCTGTTCCGGCAGAGCTGAAGGCGGAAATAAATGAAATTTCCGGTGTTCCTTTCGGGCCGGAGAATGAAGCGGTATCGGCAGCCCTCGACCTGACGGAGCCGGGGCCGTCTTTGCAAACGGGCAAAATCACCCTGAAAATCACGGAAAGCAGTTGGGTGGAAATCCGAAACGCCGAAGGAAAAGCCGTCCTTTCGAGCGTCCTTGGCCCCGGAGACGCCTATGACGTCCCGGAAGAGGAAGGGCTCACCCTGACAACCGGAAACGCGGGCGGCATAATTATCGAGATTGACGGCAAGGCGCTGCCATCCCTTGGCGGGAAAGGCGATGTCCGCCGCAATATTTTGCTGGATGCAATGAGTTTATCGGGAAAAAATAATTGACATAATTATTTTTTCCCGATATACAACAGCCTATGACAGAAGAGAAAAAACGCACTTGTGTAGCTAAGCTGAGACCAGAAGCTGCTTCAGCATTTGTCGATAACAGATCGGTCATCGCTGGAGCTTTGGGGCTAACAGGGGACGAAGCGGTAAGTATTGCTCTTGAGCTTGCGAGGAAAGTAGTGGAACCTATTTTCGATGGCGAGAGCACAGATCTTCTTGTGGACGTTCCCAATGAAGGACCGTTTGTTGTCATGATGAAGGAAATATCAGATGCCCGGAAATATGGTGAGCAACTAAGGGCCGAGCAAGCCAAGAAAGTGATTTCATTTAAACCCAGAACATAATTCCTGTAATATCTTTGTTATACCGTATCAATAACTTACTAAACAAAACCGAATAGTTTACAAACCCCTGCCTTTGGTGATAGACGGTAGGTGGCCATGACAAACGATCACACATCCGTGCGCCCCTGGCGGCAGATTGAGCGGCGCAAGTCCCGGCAGGTTATGGTCGGCAATGTTCCCGTTGGCGGTGATGCGCCGATCACCGTGCAGTCGATGACCAATACGCTCACCAAAGATGCCGCCGCTACGATTGAACAGATCCGCGCCCTTGAAATTGCAGGCGCTGACATCGTGCGCGTATCCTGCCCGGACGAGGACTCGAGCGCGGCCCTCAAACAAATTATCCCGGAAGTTACCGTTCCGGTCGTCGCCGATATTCACTTCCACTATAAGCGCGGCATCGAGGCGGCTGAAAACGGCGCGGCCTGCCTGCGGATCAACCCCGGCAATATCGGCTCCGAAGAACGGGTGAGGGAGGTGATAAAAGCCGCCAAAGACAACAACTGCTCCATGCGTATCGGTGTCAATGCGGGCTCGCTGGAACGCGACCTGCTGGAGCAATACGGCGAGCCGTGCCCGGAAGCCATGGTGGAAAGCGCCCTGCGCCATATCCGCATCCTGGAGGACAACGATTTCTTCAATTTCAAAATCTCCTGCAAGGCGTCCGACGTTTTTCTGGCCGTGGCCGCCTACCAGCAACTTGCTGATGTCTGTGATTACCCCCTCCATCTCGGCATCACGGAGGCGGGGGGGCTTTCAACAGGCACCGTAAAATCCGCCATCGGCATCGGCAATCTCCTCTGGGCCGGAATCGGCGATACGATCCGTGTCTCCCTGTCCGCCGATCCGGTGGAAGAAGTTAAAGCGGGCTTTGAAATCCTGAAGGCGCTGGGCCTGCGTCACCGCGGCGTCAACGTCATTTCCTGCCCGTCCTGCGCCCGCCAGCAGTTCGACGTCATCAAAACCGTGGAAATCCTCGAACAACGCCTCGCGCACATCACAACGCCCATGACGCTTTCCGTCATCGGCTGCGTCGTCAACGGCCCCGGCGAGGCCCTGATGACCGATATCGGTTTTACCGGCGGCGGCAAAGGCACCCACCAGGTCTACATCGCCGGCATCCCGCACCACCGTTTGAAAGACGAGGACATCGTTGATCATCTGGTCCGGATGGTGGAGGAGAAGGCGGCGGAGATCGAAGCAGCAAAAATATCCGAGGCGGCGGAATGAACCGCCGACAGCGTTTAGTTTACAAGATTAGGCGACGGAGATCTTCTTGCGCTAAATTCGAAAGTGAATATCTCCGGCGCATTATCGCTTTGAGGATTGAGCCAATGCATTGGCAGGATATCCCTTTTTCCCTTAAATAATTTTTCAAGTCCCATAATCATGGATTTTTGCGGCGTGCCGGGATAGGCAATATAAATACCGTTTTGCTTGCCGTCTTCTCTGAGAACGGGCGCCGCACCGGTGCCGCCGTTTTTAACCCACATGGATACGACACTGATTTCTTCCAATAGAAAATTGATGGAAGACGGGCAGATTTCTTTCCCGGCAGCTTTAATGTCGTTATGGACGGCATCACGGAATTCTTCGTTTCCGGTATAGGCGTTTTTCAGCCTGTCATAGGCACTGGAGAATGTCGTCCAGTCCTGCATGACCTGCTCGTCCCAGTGTGTGCAAAGGAACGCCTCCGGATACACGTCAAACGGTCCGGCCTTTCTGGTCAGGGAAGCTGCATTGATTTCCCGTTTTATGGCTTTTATCCAGGCGGCCGTTGTTTGCAGCAGCCCCATGCGGTTTGGTTCCGGCGTGTTCATATACAGGCCGGTTGCAGGAACCATATGTACGTCATTGGTTGGCGTGGCGCACAACCAGCTCAGCCTGTCGAGAATCATGTCAACAATTTCAGACGGGCTTTGCCCGTGGCGCATCCGGCTACAGGATATGGGAGCAATAATGGATTGGTTATCCAATATAATTGACATAATGATTTATAGTGTTTTGTCGGCCCGAATGCAAACACTTTATCGAAGGGCGTTGCGGGACGTAAAAATTATGATACATTTCAACGTCATCCCCGCGCAGGCGGGGATCCACTGATCCGCCCTCGCGAAAGTTGATGAGTAGATCTCCGCCTGCGCGGGGATGACGCCAGAGGGCATATCATTATTTTTTCAAAAGACTATATATAAGATCCATGAGTTTGCAGGATAAACTTGCGCCGGTAAAAGCGCGTCATGAAGAACTGGCGGCCCTGATGGCTGAAGGGACGGCCAGCGGGGAGGAGTTTGTGCGCCTGTCCACCGAATATGCCGAGCTTTCCCCCGTGATCGAGGCCGTGGACGCCTATGAGAAGGCGCTTTCGGAAATCGAGGATCTTGGGCCTTTGCTGAACGATCCCGAAATGAAGGAGATGGCGGGTGAGGAACTGCGCGAGTTGGAAGAGCGCATTCCAAAGCTGGAAGACAAGATCAAGCGGGCGCTGATTCCAAAAGACCAGGCAGATACCAAGAACGCGATTCTGGAAATTCGTGCCGGGACGGGCGGGGACGAGGCGGCGCTGTTTGCAGCGGACCTGTTTGCGATGTATAAAGGATATGCGGCCAAATGCGGCTGGAAAGTCGATGCGCTGAAAGCATCGGAAAATGATCTCGGCGGGTATAAGGAAATCGTTGCGGAAGTGAGTGGGAAGGATGTGTTCTCGAAGCTGAAATTTGAATCCGGCGCGCACCGCGTGCAGCGCGTACCGAAAACCGAGTCCGGCGGACGCATCCACACATCCGCGGCGACTGTGGCCGTACTGCCTGAGGCTGAAGAAGTCGATGTCGATATTAATGAAAGCGAACTGCGGGTCGACACATACCGATCGCAGGGCGCGGGCGGCCAGCACGTCAATACGACCGACAGCGCCGTGCGGATTACCCATATCCCGAGCGGCATGGTCGTGGAAATGCAGGACGAGCGCTC
>CAZKGT010000059.1:5582-12548 GCA_964552285.1 uncultured Pseudobdellovibrionaceae bacterium
AGGGCAGCACAAGAACCGGGCCAAGGCTATGACGATCCTGCGCTCGCGCCTTTATGAGGCCCAGTACCGGGAACAGATGGACGCGCGGGCGGCCGACAGGAAATCGCAGGTCGGCTCTGGCGATCGCTCGGAGCGGATACGCACCTATAATTTTCCGCAGGGGCGCGTAACGGACCACAGGATTAACCTGACTCTCTACAAGCTGGAGGAAGTGATGCGCGGCGAAGCGCTGGAAGAAATTATCGAGGGCCTGATTACCGAAGATCAGGCCGAACAACTGGCTGCGCTGGACGGGTAGAAATGTCACTGCCCAACCGGTTGGCCACGCTGCATCAAACCCTGCGCCAGAGTCTCTGGTCGGCGGGGATCGATACGGCTGATCTCGACGCAAGGCTGATTATCCGCAATCACACTGGCTATGACTGGGGGGACCTTGTGGCGCACCCGGAGGCCAAGATCGATGCGCGCCAGTTAATGCGGATCGAGTTCGATATCGAACGCCGCCTTTCCGGCGAACCCGTTTCACGAATCTTCGGCAAGCGCGAGTTCTGGGGAATTGATTTCAAGATATGTCCGGACACGCTTGATCCCCGGCCTGACACGGAAACGATGGTTGAGGTAGCCCTTGAACGATTTAAGGCCGATGAGCCGGTCAGGATTCTCGACCTTGGAATCGGGTCGGGCTGTATCCTGATCACGTTGCTTACGGAATGGCCGAACGCCACCGGGGTCGGTGTTGATAAGGCCTACGGCGCTATTCGCACGGCGATGGTCAACGCAAGGAACAGTAAGGTCGAGGATCGCTGCAATCTTTATTGCGGTTCCTGGGGGATGGCGGTGAACGATTCTTTCGATCTGATCGTCTCAAATCCGCCCTATATCCCGAATCAATCCATAGAATCGCTGTCCCGCGAGGTCAAAAACCACGACCCGATTCTGGCTTTGGCCGGGGGTGAAGACGGGCTGGATTGTTTTCGGGCCGTTGTTACGGAAACAAAAAGGCTTTTAAAAGTCGGCGGAATTGGCCTGATCGAGATCGGTTACGACCAGCAGGACGACGTGACGCGACTCGTGGAAGAATCTGGCCTTACCGTCTTGGACGTACACCCCGATCTTGCAGGCCAGCCGCGGGTTGTGGAAATCTCCCATGGGGATAAATAAAAAAAATTTTGACACGCATCTTGCGGGAAGATTTGCCCTGACGGTATCTTGAGGACGCTTACAGCACACAACGCAATATGCAGCTGACAGCTAGTTCCCTAACGCTAGATGTAGTGTTTAACCATAATGGCGGGTAGCCATTTGTATGGAAATGGTGTATGTTTGTACGTGTGTGATTCGGAAAAATAAATGGCCAACGCAGGTGAACGAATGAGACATGGAACGGCAAGCAGACGATCGCGGAATCGTGGAGGAAACGGCGGTCGCCGCAATCAGACCAGGACGCAGGTTTATGACAGCAACGGACCGGATGTACGTATCCGCGGGACCGCGCATCAGATCTGTGAGAAATACCTGACGCTGTCCAAGGATGCATCGTCTTCCGGCGATTACATTCTGGCCGAAAGCTATATGCAGCACGCCGAACACTACCAGCGCATCATCAACACCTATCAGGAAGCCCGTTCCGAACGTGAGAACGAATCAGAGTCAGGCAAGGAAGAGACGTACACCGCCAATAAGGGCAACCACGCTGCACAAAAAGAGGATGACGATCTTGGTCTTCCCGCCAGCATCCTTTCAGCAGGCGCTGAATCGTCGGAAGAAAAGGCTGAAAAAGAGCTGGCCGACGCCTGAGCCGTCAATATAAACAGAAGAACAGCAGGGACACGATAGCTATTGTGTCCCTTTTGCTTATTGCCCAGCCTCTTTTCTGCGACGCTAAAAACCCCTATATTTATAGGGTTGGTAACGCCTGAGGCTCAAAATGGATTTCGATAAATATACGGAAAAGACACGTTCCCTTATGCAGGCAGCGCAGACGCTTGCCATGCGCTCCGACCATCAGTCGCTGGAACCGGAGCACATGTTGAAGGTTATGCTGGACGATGAGGACGGTATTACGGCCAAGCTGCTCGTCGCGGCCGGCGGCAACCCGGAACGCCTGAAAAAGGATATTGACGGCGCGCTGGCAAAGCTGCCGAAAGTGACCGGGGCGGGGCAGCTCCGACTTTCAACCGATCTCGCAAAAATGCTCGATAGTGCATTGAACTTGGCTGAAAAAGCGGGTGACAAGTTTGTGACCGTTGAGCGCGTTTTACAGGCCATGTCCATCGATCGCCGCTCCGAAGTTGCGGGCCATCTGGAGGATGCGGGCGTCGCCCCCGAAGCGCTCAATCAGGCCATAAACGAGATGCGCAAGGGCCGCACGGCCGATACGGCAACGGCGGAAGGACAATTTGACGCACTCAACAAATACGCCCGCGACCTGACCGAAGCCGCACGTGACGGCAAACTTGATCCCGTCATTGGCCGGGACGAGGAAATCCGCCGCACCATTCAGGTTCTTTCTCGTCGCACCAAGAACAACCCGGTCCTGATTGGCGAGCCGGGCGTCGGGAAAACAGCGATTGTCGAGGGGCTGGCCCTGCGGATCGTCAATGGCGATGTGCCGGAAGGCCTCAAAAACAAGAAACTGATGGCGCTTGACCTAGGCGCGCTGCTGGCCGGGGCGAAATTCCGGGGCGAATTCGAGGAACGCCTGAAGGCTGTCCTTGATGAAATCGGCGCCGCTGCCGGTGAAATCGTCCTGTTTCTGGACGAACTGCACACGGTCGTAGGCGCCGGCAAGGCGGAAGGGGCCATGGATGCCTCCAACATGCTCAAACCCGCCCTTGCCCGCGGAGAGCTGCACATGGTCGGCGCGACAACGCTTGGCGAATACAGAAAGCACATCGAAAAAGATGCCGCGCTCGCCCGTCGCTTCCAGCCGGTCTTTGTCGCCGAGCCGACCGTTGAGGACACCATTTCGATCCTGCGCGGTCTCAAGGAAAAATACGAGGTTCATCACGGCGTGCGGATCACGGATTCGGCCATTGTTTCTGCCGCCACGCTTTCGAACCGCTATATCACCGACCGTTTCCTGCCGGACAAGGCGATTGACCTCGTGGACGAGGCATCCTCGCGCCTGAGGATGCAGGTAGACAGCAAGCCCGAATCCATCGACGAACTCGACCGCCGGATCGTTCAGCTCCGGATTGAGGAAGAAGCGCTCAAGAAAGAATCGGACAAGGCATCCAAAGACAGACTGGTAAAGCTTAGACAGGAACTGGAAGAGCTGGAATCGAAATCCGCCGACCTGACCGCGCAATGGAGCGCGGAGAAGGAAAAGCTATCGGCCGGTCAGAAATACACAGAGGAACTGGATAAGGCCCGGAATGAGTTGGAGCGCGCAGAGCGTGAAGGCGACTGGGCAAAAGCCAGCGAACTGAAATACGGTTCCATTCCGGAACTGGAACAAAAGCTGGAAGAGGCCGCCAAAGCCGCCGGCCAGAACCTGATTAACGAGGAGGTGACAGACGACGATATTGCAGGAATTGTCAGCCGCTGGACCGGCGTGCCGGTGGAAAAAATGCTGGAGGGAGAGCGCGACAAGCTTCTCGGCATGGAGGACAAGATCAAACAGCGCGTCGTCGGTCAGGACGCTGCCGTGACCGCCGTTGCCAATGCCGTCCGCCGCGCCCGCGCAGGCCTTCAGGATCCGCGCCGTCCGATCGGATCCTTCCTGTTCCTGGGCCCGACGGGCGTCGGGAAAACCGAGTTGACCAAGGCGCTGGCCGAATTCCTGTTCGATGATGATTCTGCCATGGTTCGCCTCGATATGTCCGAATACATGGAAAAACATTCCGTCGCCCGGATGATCGGCGCGCCGCCCGGCTATGTCGGCTACGAAGAAGGCGGCGCCCTTACCGAGGCTGTGCGCCGCAGGCCCTATCAGGTCGTGCTGTTTGACGAAGTTGAAAAGGCCCACCCGGACGTATTCAACGTCCTGCTCCAGGTGCTGGACGACGGACGTCTGACTGACGGGCAGGGCCGCACCGTAGACTTCAGCAACACGGTTCTCATCATGACCTCCAATCTCGGCGCTGATCATCTCGTGCAGCAGAAAGAAGGCGAGGACGTGGAAGCCGTACGCGAACAGGTCATGGATGTCGTGCGTCAGGCCTTTCGCCCTGAGTTTCTGAACCGCCTTGATGAAATCCTTCTGTTTAAGCGCCTTGATCGTAAACAAATGGCCGGGATAGTCGATATCCAGCTTCAGGATCTTCAGAAATTGCTGGCAGACCGGAACGTTATTGTCACGCTTGATGAGAAGGCCAAGACGTGGCTTGCGGACAAGGGCTACGATCCCACTTACGGCGCGCGGCCTTTGAAACGTGTGATTCAGACCCACGTCCAGAACAGGCTTGCTGAACTGATCCTCGAAGGAAAAATCGCCGATGGTGCAAACGTGCAGGTCGGCGTCAAAGCCGATGACCTCGACTTTCGTATAGCAAGTCCGGGGGCCCGTTCGGCAGCCTAGCTTCGGCGGCATGGACACTTCCCTGAAATTCCGGTAGATTCTAGGAGTCTGTCTATACGGCCCCGTTCGGAGCTTTCATGAAACGATTTCTGTCTTTATTCGCATGTATTGGATTGACGGCCTGTTCCACAACCATGGAAGGCACGCTCCAGAAGGTGCAGATTGAAACGCCTGGTGCACATGGTGCGGTTTGCGAGGTCTGGGTGAACAATTTTCACCTTCGCGCACGCCCCCCGCAGGCGATTCAGGTTTCCCGCGGTGATCATAAAATGGAAATTCACTGCCTTGCGCCCGGCAACCGGGAAAAAAGCATTACCGTTGAACCGCATGTTCTTGAAAGCGCTTTCCTGAATATCGGGACGGGCCTTGTTCCCGGTATGACCTACGATTACCTGTCCGGCGGAATGTTCATGTTTCCCGAAGTTGTCGAGGTTGACTTCTCCGATGTGGAAGTGAAGCCGATGCCGCCTCCTGCGCATCACAATCCCGATATGCCTCCCGTGCCGCGTTACGGTCTGGAAGAGTTTCGTCCGTCCTGGCCGGCTCTGGACAGCGACCAGAACCGGCCGTCATATACATTGCAGAAAAAGGAATTTCCCGTAGATGACGAGGAAGGCGGGGCGGGATCCGAAATGTCTTCGGGGGCGCCTGCCGAAACGCAAAGTACCGAACCTGTTGCATCGGAATCAGAGGCGGATGCGCTGACCAAGCAGCATAATCCGGAAGTCTTCTATGAGCCGCCGCCGATGTTTGACGGTGCGCCAAAAACCGAGGAAGTCCCCCTGAAATAGAGCATATTTCCCCGAAGTCATTCCCGCGCAGGCGGGAATGACGTAAATTTAATAGGTACAGCCCCTTATTTTATATGAGGTGTAGGCTATAGAATTAAGCCGCGTATCTCTTCTCCAGCAGTGCCAGAACGGCCCGTGCGCCCGTATCCGCACCGCCTTTGGGTCTGCCGGGCTTGCCGTTTTGCTCCCATGCGTACATATCAAGATGCAGCCAGTCGATGGACGGATCAAAGAACCGGTCGAGAAACAGCGCACCGTGAATGGCGCCTGCGCGTCCGGTGCCGATATTGCAGATGTCCGCAATCTCGCTGTTCAGTTCCTTGCGGTATGGCTCATAAACGGGAAGGGGCCAGAGATCATCTTCTTCCGTAAAGGAAATATCTTTCAGACTATCCACGGTTTCATCCCGGTTGCCGAAGAAAGCGGGGAGATCATAGCCAAGCGCAACACGTGCAGCGCCCGTGAGTGTTGCAAAGTCGATTAACAGGTCCGGGTCTTCCTCTCCGGCCAGTGTCAGGCAGTCCGCCAGAACGAGGCGTCCTTCGGCGTCCGTATCGTTGGTTTCCACTGTAAGACCTTTGCGGCTCGGATAAATATCCATTGGCCGGAAAGCCACGCCGGATGTCGAGTTTTCAACCGCCGGAATCAGAACGCGCAAACGAATAGGCAGCTTCAAGGTCATTACCATCAGCGCAAGGCCAAGGGCATTAGCCGCTCCGCCCATATCCTTTTTCATCATCAGCATCGCGGCAGGCGGCTTGATGTCCAGCCCGCCCGTATCAAAGCACACGCCCTTGCCGGCAATCGTGACTTTCGGGTGGTCGGGATCGCCCCAGGTAATATCGATCAGGCGCGGCCTGCGCGGGCTGGAATCGCCGACGGTGTAGATAAGCGGAAAATCCTTCTTCAGGTCATGGTCAACCGTAACCTTTATCTTTGCCTTGAAATCCCCGGCCAGCTTTCGTGCCGCCTGCTCCAGCTCTTCCGGCCCCATATCGTTGGAGGGTGTATTGATAAGGTTGCGGATCAGGCATACGCCATCGGCCAGTGCCTTCACCCGCGTTTTATCTGCCCCTTCCGGCCAGACCAGGGCAGGGCTCACGGATTCGTTTTTTTTGTAAAGGCCCGGCCGGTAACAGCTCCACGCCCAGCCAATGCAGGCTTTGGTTTGTTCTTGGGGAGAAAGAGTTCCGGCTTCCAGCGTAAAGGAGGCATTCTTTAGAAAATCATCGGAAAACTGCGCTCTGATTTTCGCCACAGCCTGCGGCAGGTCGTAATAGCTCAAAGGCGCATGAATGCCGAGAAGAACAACAGATCCAAAGGCGAATGTCTGTCCGGGAGAAGCTTTGAAGGCTGCGTCCTTTATCGTCGACCGAATACCCTCATCCTGACTTTCCACCCATTTCACCAGCAACTCCGGCGTCAGCGGCACAATCGTGACATTGCGCGTACGCTCTTCATCGATAAAGGGAGTCGGAAACTGAAAGATTCTGTCAGGCATGGATTGCAAATCCTACTTTTCATTGGAAACAGGAAGCATAAATCTTAGCGGATTCTGGGTGGAAGAACATTCACGAAATAATTTTTTCAGTAACTTCCTTTAGATAGTGTAGTCACAAGATATTAGCCCAGAGGGCGATGCATCTGATCTGA
>CAZKGT010000060.1:0-12099 GCA_964552285.1 uncultured Pseudobdellovibrionaceae bacterium
CTGAAAGTATGAATCAATTCACCGCCTTATCCCAGCTGTGTCCGGTAGTGTGCGCTGTATCATAGAGTGCGAAAGTCTCCATGAAGTTTATCGACAAACTGATGGCCCCCGTTCAGGTGGCAATGAAACAATCAATCGAAACATTTATCCGTCTGGAAACGGCGGATGATGAGACGACGATTGTCGGCAAGGACGGTTCCCTGATTTCCTACCTGAAAGTTGACGGAAGCCGTCAGGTTATCGGGGATGAGGAATACCAGTACATCATTGAAGGCGCGACGATTAAAATCGGCGCTCGTTTTGATCGTCAGGGTCATGCGCTTCAGGTTTATTTCATTCGCGACCCTGAACGGATCCATGCCCACCTTGATCGTTCGCTTAAACCGAGCCGGCGGACGGCAGCTAATATTGGGCTGGAACTGGAAGATCTGTACGATGAGAGAATCAACCATCTCGCTAATTTTCTTTCCTATGAGGAATGCTTCTTCGTTCTTTGGACCCGGCCGAGCATTCTGACCAAAAGCGAAGTGGAGCGTGCGGCCAAGGAAGCGCAGAACAAGAAATGGGTCGCTGCGGGTTATGCGCAGTATCCACTGGCGGCACTAGATGCTCTGCGTACGCGGCACAGAAGTTATGTATCGTCTGTCATGGCTTCCATGGACGAGCTTGGAATGCAGTCCGAAGTTTTGGATGTGCATACGGCGCTGCGTTGCATCCGGGACAATATGTTTCCGACAAAGGCGCATGAGGAATGGAGGGCCTGCCTGCCGGGCGATCCCATTCCGGCGCGCGCGCCAATGAACCAGGTCGATATGTCGGATATTCTCTGGCCTCCCCTGCCATCCCAGTTGGCCGCCGCCGATGCGCGCGTGATAAATGAATCGATTGTCAGGATTGGCAATCTGCTCTGGGGCGGTGCCGATATGACGCTGGGTCCGATGGACGCGAGCCCGTTTCCCATGCTGCTTAATCGTTTGTTTGATGCGGGCGTGCCGTACCGTATCTCATTCATGATAGAAGGCGGCGGTGCCTATGCGGTGTCCTTGCGAGCCTTTCTGGCAACCATTCTTGGCGTAACCAACGCCGTCAATAAGCAGATCAAGTTCTCTCTTGAAGGCCTGCAAACGCTGGCACGCAGTGAGCCGGTTGTAAGGCTGCGGGTTTCCATGGCGACGTGGGCGCCCGCCGGAGAGATGGAGCTTATGCAGGAAAGGCTTTCCAACCTTGTGCAGGCTGTTGAAAGCTGGGGTTACTGTCAGGTCAGCGAATTTTCCGGCGATCCGCTCGATTGTGTCATGGCCTCTGTGATGGGAATTCATTGCTCCGGTACGGCGCCGACAGCGATCGCTCCAATGTACGAGATTATGAAGCTGGTGCCCTGGCAGCGTCCGTCCAGCCCGTTTGCCGGGATGGGGTCTATTATGCTGAGAACGCCGGACGGAAAGGTCTGGCCTTATGCAACGGGAACCAACCTGACAACGACGTGGTTTGATCTGATCTTTGCCCAGCCGGGCGCAGGTAAGTCGGTTCTGATGAATTCCCTGAACCTTGGAACCTGTCTTTCACCGGGGATGAGCAACCTGCCGTTTGTTGCCGTTATTGACATCGGCCCGTCTTCGTCCGGCCTGATTTCCCTGATTAAGGAGGCGCTGCCGCCCGATCGGACGCATGAAGCTGTCTATTATCGTCTTCAGATGGCGCACCAGTTCGCGGTCAATCCGTTTGATACCCAACTGGGTTGCCGTTATCCGCTGTTGGATGAACGCAGTTATCTTGTAGAGCTTTTGACGCTTCTTTGTACGCCACCGGGTTTTGAGCGGCCCTATGACGGTATCCAGCAACTGGCGGGGCTTGTGGTCGATGAAATGTACCGCTGGCGCGACGATAAATCTGCCAATTCTGAGTCGCGCCCGTATCTGCCGCGTCTGGATACGAACGTTGATGAGGCGCTGCAAAAATTCAATGTTCACCTGCCGACCGATCCCTACTGGTGGGATGTTGTCGATAAAATGTTTGATCTGGGCCAGTATCATATCGCCGGTCTTGCCCAGCGTCACGCAGTTCCGACCCTGAGCGATGCCATTACCGCTTCGCGCCGCCCGCAAATCCGCTCACTCCTCGAGGAAACCGCCGTCGGTTTCAGCTCTGAAACGGTGCTGAGCGCTTTCGAGCGGATGGTTACCTCCGCCATCCGTGAATTTCCGATCCTGTCTGCGGTTACCCAGTTTGAGATTGCCGATGCGCGTATTGCTTCGCTGGATCTGATGGATGTTGCGCCGCAAGGTGATGAAACGGCGGACCGTCAGACGGCCATCATGTACATGCTGGCCCGTCATGTTCTGGTGAGAAGCTGGTGGACGTCACGCGAATCCCTTATCAGCGTGCCCGAGAAATTCCGTCATTATCACGAAATGAAATTGCAGGAAGTGGCGGAAACACCCAAACGGCTTTGCTACGACGAATTTCACAGGACCAACAAATCTTATTCTGTGCGTGCTCAGGTCATCCGCGATGTTCGGGAAGGCCGGAAGCGCGGCGTTCAGATCGTTCTGGCATCGCAGCTCCTTGATGACTTCGATAGCGATATGGTTGATCTTGCCACCGGTGTCTGGATTTGTGGCGCAGCCATTTCCGATCAGTCTGTGGAGGAGATTCGCGAAACGTTCGGTCTGTCTTCGACGGCAAGAAATATTATCCGTTTCCGTCTGACAGGGCCAAAGGCAGGCGGCGCGCCGGTCCTGTTTGTGCTGGCGACGACCGCCGGTCGTTACGAACAGCACCTTATTAATACGCTGGGCCCGATTGAGCTTTGGGCGCTTTCGACGTCGGCGGAGGATGTGGCTATTCGTAACCGCCTTTATTCAAGGCTTGGCGCTGGGCGCGCCCGTCAGATGCTGGCTGTGAACTTCCCGGGCGGTAGCGCCCGCAGTGAAATCAAGCGCCGTATTCATATGCGTTCCGAAAAAGGTGAAACGCGTCAGGCGGCCCTTAGCGTCATTGTTGAGGAAATCGTTGAAGAACTGGTCACGGCAAGCCTGACGAAGCTGGATAAAACACCCGAAGAACTCAGAAAAGCCAAAGCGTCATGACATCGGAATCCGCTGTTCAAAAACGCCGTAAGGAGCTAAAACAAACCGGCTACAGAACGGAAAAGCAGGTTGACGCGGCCGCACAGAAAAAAGTCGGCAAAGTCAGCATTCCGAAGAATAAAAAGCTGTTTATCGGCGTTGGCGGGCTTCTCCTTATTATTCTTTTAATGATGTTTGCGTGCGGCCCGTCTCAGGGAACGATGATGTACGGCATGTGCGGAACATTTCTGGAATTACACGTTCGTTATCCCACGACGCTGAAGCACAGCTACGTTGAACAATATCCGGCAGCAGTCAGGATCGGCTACACGCATGTTGATGGTTACGGCCAACTCACCCTGAATATGATAGAATGCAAGTTTCGCCAGGACCCGAAAACCGGGATGGCAATTGAGGCGGTTCTGCTTAACCGTAAAGAGCTTGGGAAGGAAAAGGTTGAAAAGTTCAATCATTCTATCGGCGCGGTCGTTACCTATCCGCCCGACCTGACCCTGCCCCCGCCTTTGCCCACTGAACTTGTCGACCTGCGACAGGATTAGGATTAGCTATGGAATACCGCAAACTTGGCCGTACCGGCCTGGACGTTAGCGTTATCTGCCTCGGCACAATGACATGGGGCTGTCAGAATACGGAGGCAGAGGGCCATGAACAGATGGATTACGCCCTGACGCAGGGTGTGAATTTCTTCGATACGGCCGAAATGTATGCCATTCCGCCGAGCCCTGATACTTGCTTTAAAACGGAATCAATTATTGGCTCATGGTTTGCTGACAGAAAGAACCGGGACAAAGTTATTCTCGCCACGAAAATTGCCGGGCCGGGGATGCCTTGGATCCGGGACGGCAGGAATATCATTAACCGGGAGAATATTCTTCAGGCGTTGGAAGGAAGCCTGACGCGTCTTCAGACGGATTATATCGACCTTTACCAGCTTCATTGGCCGAACCGTGGAGGCTATAGCTTTGGCCGCCATTGGAATTTTGCACCGGGACAAATGGACCGGCAGGAAGTGGAAGACAATTTCCTTGAGGTTCTTGAGGCGCTGGATAATCTGGTCAAAGAAGGGAAAGTCCGCCATATCGGTTTATCCAATGAAACGGCGTGGGGGACGATGCGCTGGCTTGGGATTGCCGAAAAGCACGGGTTGCCGCGCATGGCCAGCATCCAGAACGAATACAGCCTGTTGTACCGCCTGTATGAGCCGGAGTTGGTGGAAGTTACGGCCTACGAAGATATCGGTTTGCTGGCATGGTCGCCGCTGGCAACCGGGATGATCAGCGGCAAGTACCTTGACGGCAAGCGTCCCGAAGGCACGCGCTGGGCATTCGGGACGGAACGCTATACATACAGGGACACTCCTAACGCCAGCGAGGCTGTCCGTGCCTACATATCGATAGCGGAAAAATACGGCCTGGATGTTTGCCAGATGGCGCTGGCTTTTGTAAATCGCCAGCCGTTTGTTACCTCTAACATTATCGGTGCGACCTCGATGGAACAGCTGAAGACCAATATCGCTTCAATCGATGTTACGCTTGATTCCGATGTCCTTGCCGATATCGACGCCGTTCGCCGGCAATACCCGATGCCCTATTGATGAGCGCCGGCGAGAAAATTACGCTTTTTACCGCCCTTCCTGTTTCCAGGCATTTGAGCGCGCAGTCTGAAAAGCTTCCCCGCCGCGGGATTGATGCCCGATGGGTGCACCCGGAAGATCTGCACATTACCCTGCGTTATCTCGGCCCCGTGGAAACCCGCCATGTGGACGATATCGAACGGGCGCTGGAAAGCGTGCGCTGCAAGAGCTTCAATCTTGATGTCGAGGGACTGTCGCTGTTCCGGCAAAAAAAACAGACTGTGCTTTACGCGCCCGTCAAAAGCACCCGCAAACTGACCCATTTATGCGCGGAAGTGACCGATGCCCTGACCCCTCTCGGCTTTGATTTCGGCACGCGCCCCTATATGCCGCATATAACGCTGGCCCGCCTCAAAAAAAGCGCCGGCGCCTCCCTTTTCACCACCCTCCACAGCGACAAAATCAACGCCAAATGGAAGCCTGAAGAATTCTGCCTGATGCGCTCGGCCACCCCAGAAGAAGGGCAGAAAAGATACACCGTCCTCTCGGCATTTAAATTGCCCGAATTCTGATAAAGCTTTCTTAACCAAGGGCTTTTATAGTGGTACCAGGGACAAAATTTGTGCGCGGACGCACATTTCTGTATAATTTTTAGTAACTTAACAATTACGGGGAAACATGGCGCGACCGGCCTTACCGCAAAAAACAAAGACCGATCATCCGCTCCAAAAGCCGATGAACGCGCGGATGGATGTCGATGTCGCCGTAAACGACAAAGGCGATCTGTTCGTATTTCATACCAGACCCTTCCCCGAGCGGCTCGAATGGGTCGAGTTTGATTCCGACGATAACAGCCTGACATTCATTACCCGTACCGGGCGTTTGCATGGCCTGGGCGTAAAGATGAAGCCGGAACATTATGAGTATTTTAAATTGGAATCTCACATCTGCGTGATTTGGGCTCAGGACAAAAAAATAAGAGACGTTTACGACGTCCCGCTTTTGACAAGGTAGGGAATATGGCGATTAATCCGGACGAGCATAATGGACACGATAAACCTTCCGGGGAGCCCCGTGATGGCGTTGGTATCGTACAACATGTAGAGCTGGATGATCGGGCAATAGAGAAAATTACAGCCCTATTAACCGAGCAGGGCGAAAAAAGAGGTTTTATGGCCTATCTGGATGGCTTTGCTGCAAAGGCAAAAGGGCTGGAAGATTTTCTTGATAAGGCTTTCAACGATGAACAAAGCGCCTACATAAAAACTGCCGTAAATAATAATCAGGATGCTTTCATGGCGCGTCTGGAAAGTGAGTTTCAGAAAGATTCGGATTTTCTGGACAAGGTCTATGAAGACCCGCAAGTGCTCCTGAATATTGCTCATGATATTAACAAAGCGGCGGAACCGGTTCAGACCGCAAAGGCTGACACCGGGACAACGACCGATGCTGCTGAAAAAGCGAACCCTGAAAATGAGGCAAGTGCCCCCCCGGCCTATGTTAAGCCGGAAGGGGGAATTCCAGAGGCTCCTTCATCGACGGGCAACCTCTTTAGTATGGATATGCTAAGAAATATTCCAATTCTGGGCCCAATCATTGAGTTTCTCGGTAAACTTCTGCAAGCGTTTACTGGATCTGATAGTCTTGCAATTCTTGCGAGCGGGGATCCGCAAAAACCCGGAAAAGCGATGGCACAGGCAACCGCTGATTTGAATAATAATGGGGCTGGTATGGAGGATACGCCCGTTGTGAAGCCGGATGGAACGGAAACGACAGTTGCCAAAAATGAACAGAAACATACAACGCCGGAGCCGACAGACCTGGCCAGACCAACGGGGCCGGAAGCGGCTTCGGCTGGACCGGAGCAAAGTCCAATGACCGGTATTATGAGTTAAGATCAGTTTTGCAATAACTCCCTGACCCCATCCCCCGACAAATGCAGGAAACGGATTTGGGAGCACCGGCCGCTCTTATCCGTACCGGCGGCACATGCCTCATGCAGCCTGTCCAGTTCCGCCAGCCTGTCGGTTGCATTGTGCGGCAGGGTATTCAATGCACCGGGCGGCTGATCACAGCCGGCATGAACCACAACGCTGAGATCGTTTTCATCAAAGGTAATGTCCGCCGCGCCGAGCGCATCCGGGGCAAGGAACTTCTCATAGAGCAGGGCGTCTTCCGTTACCTGAAGCGCACTGACCTCATCTCCGCTTTGAATAATCGCATAGTCTTCTTCCGGTAGCACTGTCTCGATCCGGCGAATAGAGAGCCCAAAAAGAGAAGCCGAAAGCTGGAACCACCGCGAATAGATTACCACCCCTTCCGGCGCTGCGCAGTCGGGCGAAGCCCACAAGCCGCGATAAGCCTCCGGCACACCGTCCGCATGGGCCGGGGCGGAAAGCAGGAGAAGGAGGATGGAAATACATGCAAATTGTCTCACCACAGAGCACACAGAGATCACAGAGGTGTTTCTACCCCCACTGTTGTCATCCCGAGCGAAGTCGAGGGATCTTAGATACTGATAGCGGGACAGATCCCCCCATTTCAGTCTGGATGACAGAAATGGGCTGGGGCACCTCTGTGATCTCTGTGTGCTCTGTGGTGAGAAAAATCTCATCATTCCCCCTCCCGGATCGTCTTCGGCAAAAAGCCTGAAGCGCCCATCGCCTGCTTCATGAAAAAGTGCTTGGCCGGCGGGAATTTTTCAACGGCCAGCAATCCGATTTTCCGGGCCAGCCGCACGGGCGCAATATCGTTTGAGAACAGCCGGTTCAGCCCGTCCGTGACCCCGGCCATCGCCACATTGTCAAATCGCCGCGCCTGCTGATAACCGCGCAGCAATTCTTCCGATCCCACATCATCGCCTTTTTCGTGTGCCTCGATAATCCGCTCGGCCAGTTCAGCCACATCGCGCAGGCCCATATTAAGGCCTTGCCCTGCAATCGGATGAATACCATGCGCGGCATCGGCCACCAGCGCCATCCGCGGCCCGATATACTCATGCGCATGGATTAAGCCTAGCGGGTAGGAAAAACGCCCACCGATATGTTTTATACATCCATATTCATCCGGGAATCTGGCGTTTAAAGCGGCCTCAAAACTCTGCGGATCATAATGCAAAGCCGAGTTTTTTTCATCTCCATGCTCGGTCCAGACGACGGACGAACGATGCGTTCCATCCTCCGCATCCGTCATCGGCAATATTGCAAACGGACCTTCGGGCCGGAAATGCTCGACGGCGGCATTATGGTGCGGATGCTCGTGCGCAACCGTGCAGACAATCGCCCGCTGCTTATATGTCCAGCACCGCGTTTCAATCCCCATCCATTCGCGGGTAAAAGATCCCCGCCCATCGGCGCCTACGATGAGGAGGGCGGTAATGTCTTCGCTATTATCAAGATGAACAGTAACAAGATCCTCTTTCGTGAAATCACGAACCGCCGCAGGCGCAATATGGCGGGCGCTCTCAAGATCCCGCACCCGTTCGAACAAAGCTTTGCGAATATGCCGGATCTCCAGAATCCATCCAAAGCTCCGGTTCTCTACTTCGTCGCTCAAAAAGTTCAGCAACACCGGACTGCCGCCGTCCAGAATCCGGATATCCCGGATCGGGCAGGCGAGCTGTTCCAGATTTTTCCAGATTCCGGCCGCTTCCAGCACCTTGCGCGAGCCGTACGAGATGGCCATCGTCCGTCCGTCGAACGACTCGTCTGCCTGCTGTTCCGGATCATCCCGGTCGATAACGGCCACAGGCACTCCGCTTCCGGCCAGTATCGTCGCGAGCGTCAGTCCGGCCACGCCGCCGCCCACGATAACGACCTCGAAATCCATCCTCTTTTTTGTCATTTCAGGACTACCATTTCGCTTGCATCCGCATTTTTTTTGTTTACCTCTGACATTAACACTTGCACTCGTAAACAGAATTGGATAGCGATATACCCTTGTTGCATGGGAGTTATGCTATCCGTGCATACCTAAGAAAAGGAGCATACATACAATGAAGATGGTAACGGCAGTCATTAAGCCCTTCAAGCTGGATGATGTCCGGGAGGCTTTAACGGCCCTCGGGATCGAAGGTCTGACAGTTACGGAAGTCAAAGGCTTCGGTCGTCAGAAAGGGCAGACGGAAATTTATCGCGGGGCCGAATACTCGGTCAGCTTTTTGCCAAAAGTGAAAATCGAGATCGCCATTCCGGCCGAACTGGAAGACCAGGTGATCGAAGCCATTCAGGGCGCGGCCAACACGGGCCGAATCGGGGACGGCAAGATTTTCGTGACGGACCTGACCAAGGCCGTGCGGATACGCACCGGCGAGTCAGGTAAGGACGCGCTCTAGGAGCGGCGGTCCATTCCTCTTTAACTTTTTACGAGTGTGAGCAAGCAATGAAAAAGATGATGATGCGGATTGTTCCGCTGACAATTTTCGGTCTCGGTCTCCTTTGCGTTGGCAAGGTGGCTGCGGCCCAGGAAATGGGCGTTCCGCCGGAAACGGCATTTATCCTGAATACGTTCAGCTTCCTTGTCTGTGGTTTTCTGGTCATGTGGATGGCCGCAGGGTTCGCAATGCTGGAATCCGGTCTCGTCCGCGCAAAGAATACGGCGACGATCTGCCTGAAGAACGTTGCCCTCTATGCGGTGGCCGGGATCATGTATTACCTGATCGGCTATAACCTGATGTATGTCGATGTCCCCGAAGGCGGCTTTATGGGCGCGATTTCAATTTTCTACAACCCGCCGGCAACCGAGGCGGCCCTGATGGGCGGTGAAGGGGATGTTGCAGCGGTTGTTGAGGGCGGATATTCCTCCATGTCCGACTGGTTCTTCCAGATGGTGTTTGTGGCAACGGCCGCGTCCATTGTTTCCGGCACCGTGGCGGAGCGGATCAAGCTCTGGCCGTTCATGATTTTCGTTGTCGTGCTGACGGCGATCATCTATCCGATCCAGGGTTCATGGAGTTGGGGATTAGGATGGTTAGATAAAATGGGTTTCTCCGATTTTGCCGGTTCGACGATCGTGCACTCGGTCGGCGGCTGGGCGGCTTTGATCGGCGCGATCATCCTCGGCCCGCGGACGGGCAAATACGGCCCGGACGGGAAAGTACAGCCATTGCCGGGTTCCAACCTGCCGCTGGCAACAATCGGTACGTTCATTCTGTGGATGGGCTGGTTCGGTTTTAACGGCGGCTCTGTGTTGGCGCTTGGCAGCGCGGCAGATGCGACCACCATGTCGCTGGTATTCGTTAACACTAACCTTGCCGCCTGTGCCGGTGTGGTTGCGGCGATGATCTACGCCAAGGTCGCTTACGGCAAGCCTGACCTGACGATTGTTCTGAACGGTGCGCTGGCTGGTCTGGTTGCCATCACAGCTGGTCCTGATGTCGGTCACCCGGGCCTTGCACTGGTTATTGGCGCCATCGGTGGTATCCTGTGCTCGATCGCTATTCCGCTGTTTGACAAGCTGAAAATCGACGACGTTGTCGGCGCCCTGTCCGTGCACCTTGTTGCCGGTATCTGGGGTACGCTGGCTGTGGCGATCTTCAATGGCGGTGACTTCGTTGCGCAAATCGCAGGTATTGTTGCTGTTGGCATCTTCGTCAGCGTTGCCAGTTCAATTGTCTGGCTGGTGCTCAAATACACTATCGGCATCCGTGTCGATGAGGCGGAAGAGCGTCACGGCCTCGACATGGGCGAAGTTGGCATCGAAGCCTACCCGGACTTTGATCCGCGCCCGGCCCACTAAACAAGCACACCAATAGATTTCCTCCTCGGAAAAGCAGAAAAGCCCGGACATTCTGTCCGGGCTTTTCCTTTTATTGTAAGTAAGGTACTGCGGTAAAAGCGTTATTTACCGTATCCGAGATCATACTCGACGCCGATTCTCAGCTCATGGCTTGAATACTCAACATCAGCAGACTCGAATCCCAGATCGGAGGTGCCGAAATACCGGTATCCCCCCGTAAAAGCCAGATCTTCGCGCAGGCGGTATTTCAGCCCGCCGCCCAGTTGCCAGGCAAACGCCAGGTCATCATCGGAAGAATCGACCGTAATCCCGGCCAGATCGTCAATTTCCCCGTCATGCCAGGCCATACCGACACCGGCCGACAGGAAGGGCTGCAAATTGCGCCACATCAGGTCGAAATCGTAATAGCCGTTCAGCATAAGCGCCGTTGTCGAAATCTCACCGCCGATCTCCACCTCGTTTGCGCCATTGACATTGATGCTGTCCAGATCGGTCTTGCGGTGGGAAAGCTCGGCCTCGAGCCGTATATCTTTGGAAAGCCGCAGTCCAAGGGCTCCGGCAAACATCGGCGCATTGTTAAACTCGATATCGCCAGAAGCCGGTGTGGTTCCTTCCTCGTAATTCAGTTCGCCGAACACGTTCAGTCCCATATATCCGGCCATATAGATACGCGACGTTTGCGCCAGCGCATCAGACGGTGCGGCAAGGCACAAAGCGGAAAGACAGAGCGGTAAAACAGCCTTACGCATGAAAGGACCGAAAACGTGAAACCATTATAAACACGGCAGGAACGCCGCAACGGGTGAGCGAATACTCACGTAAATTCTATGCAAATGAACCCGTGATTGCAAGAGACGCGCATAAACGGTCCCCCGCCTTGTCATTCAGCTTCCAGAAAAATCCTGATCTTACGCGATCGGCGCATCAACCTTGACAGGCAGATCGGCTGCGATCGGCTCGTCGTCGAGCATTTCGATCATACCGCCCGGCTGGACGGCAAAATTGGCGATGAAGAGCGCATTGGAGTAATAGACGACCGCATCGCACAGGAAGAACCCTTGCTCGTTCTTGCCTTCATAGCTGGCCGGACGGATCGTCCCGCCAATCACGGCTTTTGTCTGCTCGTCGCTGTCTTTCGGGATATAGGGGTCTTCAAGGCTCTCGGCAATCAGGAACGGACCTTCCTCGCCGCGTACGAAGAAGCAGAAGAAACGCAAATACTCAAGAACGTTTTCTTCCGACACCTTGATCGGCGCCTTTGCATTGACCTCATGAATTGGCGGAGACGTACCGTTCAGGCGGTACAGATCACCCTGATCGGTCAGGTAATAGATATTGAGCTTTTTATTTGCCCAGCTAGGATCGTGCACTTTAATAAGTGCAACTCGCTCATAGAACGGAAGCTGACGCCATGAAACCTGAGTGGTCTGGGGCGAAACCTTGTACTTTCCGTCGATAGGATTGATTTGCTCCAGAAAGCCCGCGAGCTCATCCCCCTGAACAGGATTCCAGTTATTGTCGACGTACATTCAAACCTAACCTTTTGTAATTCGGCAGATACACACCCGAGAACTCTATCATGACAGTCTAATGAAAAGGTGCAAGCCTTTGAAGGAAAAAATTGACACCTTATCTTTAAGCAAAATAGTTAGATAGTGTAGTCACAAGATTTCGAATATGAGAGAATCGTATCAGCACGCA
>CAZKGT010000061.1:0-9903 GCA_964552285.1 uncultured Pseudobdellovibrionaceae bacterium
GAAGAATGCGAGCGTGGCCGATACGATCTGTGCGCCCGAGGTAAGCGAGCCGATCCCGGCGCACCCGGTCGATCCTCCGACGATGGCGGTGACGATTACGGTCAACGATTCGCCGCTGGCCGGGAAGGAAGGGCGCAAGCTGACCTCGACCATGATCGGCGAGCGGCTGCGGGCCGAGGCGGAGACGAATGTCGCGATCCGGGTCAATGAGAGCGCGGGCAGGGATGCGTTCGAACTGGCCGGGCGGGGCGAGTTGCAGCTTGGCGTTTTGATTGAAACCATGCGCCGTGAGGGGTTCGAGCTTTCTGTTTCCCGTCCGCGCGTGCTGTTCCGCGAGGAGGACGGCCAAAAGCTGGAGCCGTTCGAGGATGTGATTATCGACGTTGATGACGAATATACCGGCGCGGTGATGGATCAGATGACCCGGCGCAAGGCGGAGATGACCGATATGCGTCCCTCCGGCGCGGGCAAGACGCGCCTGACGTTTCTGGCGCCTGCGCGCGGACTGATCGGCTATCAGGGACAGTTCCTGACCGATACGCGGGGCACCGGCATCATGAACCGGCTGTTTCATGCCTATATGCCCTGCAAGGGTGATATTCCGGGCCGGCGCAACGGTGCGCTGATTTCCACCGAGCAGGGGGCGGCGGTGGCTTACGCCATCTTCAATCTTCAGGACCGGGGTGTCATGTTTATCGATCCCCAGATGCCGGTCTATCAGGGCATGATCGTCGGCGAGAACAGCCGCGAGAACGATCTGGATATCAATGTCCTGAAAGGCAAGAAGCTGACCAACGTCCGCGCCTCGGGCAGCGATGAGGCCGTGATCCTCGTACCGCCGCGCCGGATGAGCCTTGAGGAAATGATGAGCTGGATCAATGACGACGAGCTTGTCGAGGTCACGCCGCAATCCCTGCGGCTTCGCAAAAGGCATCTTTCCCCGCAGGAGCGGGAACTGGCGAAGAAGGCGCTTAAGAAGGCGGCGGGGTAGTTTGCCGCACCGTCATTGCGAGCGACCAACGGGAGCGCGGCAATCCAGCTTGTGTGACCTCATGGACCGCTTCGCCTGACGGCTCGCAATGACGTTTGTTCAGGCGGCTGCCCTGGCCTTGCTGCCGTTCTGAGGGCCTTTGATTTTTTCCCGCAGGTAATCCAGTACCTTGTCCATGGAGATCCGCTCCTGCGCCATCGTGTTGCGTTCGCGGACGGTGACGGTGCCGTCTTCGGCGCTCTGGTCGTCGATGGTGAAGCAGAACGGCGTGCCGATTTCGTCCTGGCGGGCGTAGCGTTTGCCGATATTTTGCTTGATGTCCAGATCGACCGGGAATTCCTCGCGCAGCTCCATGTAAAGCTTCTGGGCCAGCGGCACATGCGGCTCCTTGGCCGTGAGCGGCAGGATGGCGGCTTTTTTCGGTGCGATGGACGGATGGAAGTTGAGATAAACGCCGGAGGGGCGGCTTTCGTCAATCGTATAGGCCTCGCAAATGAGGGCCAGTACGCCGCGCGTTAAACCGGATGCCGGTTCGATAACATGCGGGATATAGCGTTCCTGCGTGACCGGGTCCATATATTCCATTTTGGTGCCGGAATGTTTCTGGTGCTGGGTCAGGTCGAAGTCGCAGCGGTGGGCGATGCCTTCCAGTTCGCCAAAGCCGGGGGCCGTGAAGGGGAAGCGGTATTCGATATCCGCCGTGCCGTAGCCTTCCTTGGCGTAGTGGGACAGTTCGTCTGAATCGTGGTCGCGCATCTGGATGTTTTCACTTTGCAGACCGATGGACTTCCAGAATTTCTGGCGCTCCTCAAACCAGTAATCGCGCCACATTTTCGCTTCGTCCGGATGGCAGAACCATTCCATTTCCATCTGTTCGAACTCGCGGGAACGGAAAATGAAGTTGCGCGGCGTGACCTCGTTGCGGAACGCCTTGCCGATCTGGGCAATACCAAAAGGAATCCGCACGCGGGAGGAGTCGACCACGTTCTTGAAGTTGAGGAAAATGCCCTGCGCGGTTTCGGGACGCAGGTAAGCCTTGTTTTCTTCGCCGGCCGTGGCGCCGACGAAGGTGTGGAACATCAGGTTGAATTGTTTGGGAAGTGTTAGGCTACCTTCTTCTTTTGCTTCTGGAGCCAAAACTTTATCCAAATTAAAGTTTGATCCTTTAGGTATATTTCCATCGGCGTCAAAATAATTAGTGAATGCTCCTGGGCTATGAAACTTTATGGGTGTCTTAAAAGGGATGTTTTTCTTTTTAAGATATTTGCTAATTCTTGCTGCGATAGCGTCATCTTCGGTGCCTTCTTCAAAGGCGAATAAAACATCTAAATGGGGCTGCACCAAAGCATAGATAATTAAATGATCCGCCCGGTATCTCAGTTTCGTTTCCTTACAATCCACCATCGGATCAGAAAACCCTCCCACATGCCCCGAAGCTTCCCACGCTTTCGGGTTCTGGATGATGGAACTGTCGAGGCCGACGATCTGAACCGGGTTGCCATCGGGGCCAAGCGGGGGAGTGATGACCATGGCCTTCCACCACAGGTCGCGCAGATTGTTTTTCAGCTCCACGCCGAGCGGGCCGTAGTCCCAGAAGCCGTTGATGCCGCCATATATATCGGAGGCCGGGAAGATGAAGCCCCTGCGTTTGCAGAGAGCGACGATGTCTTTCATATCGGGAACGGTTGCTTCGGTCATTGGTCTTTCATTGCGTTTGTTTGTAGTAAAGGGTTATTTTTAAACCACAACGGACGCCACGCACACAATGAATTTTTGTTATTTTTCTGTTGTCATCCCGAGCGAAGTCGAGGGATCTTACCAAGTTGACACCTGATAAGATCCCTCGACTTCGCTCGGGATGACAGGACGTGGTGATGTGATGATCCCTATCCGGCAGGCAGATGAAACGGACATTCAGGCGTTATACGGTCTGATGAATACACTCGGCTATCACAAGGAAGATGACTATTTCGAGCAGTGTCTTTCAGAAGGCGAGCGGCAGGTTTATATCGTGATGCGGGAGGGTAGGGATGTCGGTTATTGCATCCTGAACTGGCAGCCAAAATACGCTCTTTATAAAAAGCTTGGTATCCCGGAAATTCAGGATCTCAATGTGATCCCCGAGGCAAGGCGGCGGGGCGCAGCGACAGCGCTGATAGAGCATTGCGAAAATCTGGCGCGGGAAAGGGCTTGCGAGCATATCGGGATCAGCGTCGGGCTATACAGCGATTACGGCCCGGCGCAGCGGCTCTATGCGAAGCTGGGCTACGTGCCGGACGGCAACGGCGTCACCTACGACCGGCAGCCCGTCGCGCCGGGCGAAATCCGCCCGGTGGATGACGATTTGTGTCTGATGATGGTTAAAAGCTTATGACCTAGAAGGTGTGGGCCTTGCAAGAAGTCGATCACGGACAACTTCTATTGGAACTATTTTATCGGGGTCGAACTCCATGATATTACAAAAGATTACTGCGTCGCCGGTCTGGCCGGTCGCGCGATTTACGAATATTCCGGTAACGTTTGGGTTCTGCTCATCTCCGACGATATCAAAAGTATCCTCAGTTGGAGTGGCTCTGGTTCTGCTTCTGTAGTCGTCTCTTTTGAGTCCGTAGTCTGTCATTTTTTCCTCTATTTCCGTGTTTTGGGTTTTGAATTCCATAATACAAAACATTGGTTTTGTCAAACCAAAAACATGTCAGGCGTGCATTTTTTGCATGACGTTTTTTTGAACCGTCAGGCAGGATGCGACAAAACGTCGCTTTCCGGTAAATAAAAAAATAGCCTCCAGCCCTTGTATTCCGCGCTGAATGTGCAAAAATCGGTTACTTTTTTCATGCAAACCAGCAAAGGGGATTTATATGACACAGTGGGTTTATCAATTCGGCGGTGAGCGTACCGACGGCCGCGCAGAGATGAAGAACTTGCTTGGCGGCAAGGGGGCAAACCTGGCAGAGATGGCATCGATGGGATTGCCGGTGCCTCCGGGGTTCACGGTAACGACCGAGGTCTGCACGTATTATTACGCCAACGGTGAGAGTTATCCGGCTGAATTGAAGCAGCAGGTTGCGGATGCCGTTGCCAGTCTGGAACGGGCGATGGGCGCGAAGTTCGGCGATGTTGAGAATCCGCTGCTGCTTTCGGTCCGTTCCGGTGCGCGGATTTCCATGCCGGGGATGATGGATACGGTCCTGAACCTTGGCCTGAACGACGAGACGGTTGAAGGGCTGGCCAAGAAAGCCAATGACGATCGTTTCGCATGGGACAGCTACCGCCGCTTTATGCAGATGTACGGCGATGTCGTTCTGGGCGTCGAGCACCATGATTTCGAGGAAATCATCGACAATCACAAGCGTGAAAAAGATATCTCGCTGGATACCGATATTACGGCTGACGGCTGGCGCGAGATCGTTGCCGAGTTCAAGGCGCTGGTTCAGAGCGAACTGGGCAGGCCGTTCCCGACCGATCCGTGGGAGCAGCTCTGGGGTGGTATCGGCGCCGTGTTCAGTTCCTGGATGATCCCGCGGGCCGTAACCTACCGGAAGATCCACGAAATCCCGGGCGACTGGGGCACGGCTGTGAACGTTCAGACGATGGTCTTCGGTAATATGGGCGAAACCAGTTCGACCGGTGTGGCGTTTACCCGTGACCCGTCCAACGGCGATAACTATTTCTACGGTGAATACCTTGTGAACGCACAGGGCGAGGACGTGGTTGCCGGCATCCGGACGCCGCAGGCCCTGACCGAGGAAGGCAAGCGCCGTGACGGTTCCACATTGCCTTCAATGGAAGCGTCTTTCCCGGAGGTTTATGGGGAACTCGCCGAGGTTCGCACCAAGCTGGAAAATCACTTCCGCGACATTCAGGATCTCGAGTTTACGGTCCAGCAGGGCAAGCTTTATATCCTGCAAACCCGGAACGGCAAGCGCACAGCCAAGGCTGCCCTGAAGATTGCTGTCGACCTGAAGAACGAGGGCCTGATCACGGAAGAGGAAGCCATTCTTCGCGTCGATCCGGCGGCGCTCGACCAGCTTTTGCACCCGACGCTTGATCCGAAGGCTGAGAAGAACGTGATTGCCAAAGGCCTGCCCGCGTCACCGGGCGCGGCTTGCGGTGCGGTTTACTTTACGGCTGATGAGGCCGAAAAGCAGGCTGCGGACAAGGACGTTCTGCTGGTTCGTCAGGAAACCTCTCCTGAGGACATCCATGGCATGCACGCCGCTGTCGGTATTCTGACGTCTCGCGGGGGTATGACCTCTCACGCTGCCGTTGTGGCACGCGGGATGGGTACGCCTTGTGTGGCCGGTGCCGGCGCTTTGCACATCGACTATAAAACAAAGACGATGCGCGTGGGCGATCTGGAGATCAGGGAAGGCGACATCATTACGATTGAAGGCGGCAAGGGCGAGGTGATCCTCGGCGCCGTGCCGACGATCCAGCCGGAAATGTCCGGCGATTTCGCCACGCTGATGGAATGGGCCGACAAGCGCCGCCGTCTGAAAGTACGGACCAACGCGGAAACGCCGCCGGACGCCAAGGTCGCTATCGACTTTGGTTGTGAAGGGATCGGCCTGTGCCGGACCGAGCACATGTTCTTCGATCCGCAGCGTATCCAGCACGTTCGTGAGATGATCTTTGCTGTGAGCGAGCCTGACCGCCGTGCGGCGCTGGCCAAGCTTTTGCCTGAACAGCGCAGCGATTTCGCCCAGTTGTTCGAGATCATGGCCGGCATGCCGGTGACGATCCGTCTGCTTGATCCGCCGTTGCATGAATTCCTGCCACATGCGGATGAGGATATCGTGGCGTTTGCCAAGGAAGCCGGGATCGAGGAGAGCCAGGTACGCCGCCGTCTCGGTGAGCTGCATGAGTTCAACCCGATGCTCGGTCACCGCGGTTGCCGTCTCGGGGTCACCTATCCGGAGATCTACGAAATGCAGGCACAGGCCATTTATGAAGCGGCCATCGAAGTTCAGGAAAAGAGCGGCAAGACCGTTGTTCCTGAGATCATGATCCCGCTGGCCTGCACGAAGAAGGAACTGTCGATCCTCAAAAAGGCCATTGAAAAGGTAGGTGAGCAGGTCTTTGCCGACAAGGGACAGAGTGTCGAGTACCAGATCGGTACGATGATCGAATTGCCCCGCGCGGCCCTGTGTGCCAATCAACTGGCAGAGGAAGCCGAATTCTTCAGCTTCGGTACGAACGATCTGACGCAGACAGGTCTTGGCATGAGCCGGGACGATGCGGCGAGCTTCCTGCCGATCTATGTTGAAAAAGGCATCTTCGAGCGCGATCCGTTCGTCAGTATCGACACGGAAGGCGTCGGCCAGCTCATGGAAATCGCCCGCGACCGCGGCCGCCAGACCCGCCCCGGGATCAAACTCGGTATCTGCGGCGAGCACGGCGGCGAGCCGGCTTCCGTGAACTTCTGTGAGCAGATCGGGCTGGATTACGTATCCTGCTCCCCGTTCCGTGTGCCGATTGCACGTCTGGCCGCAGCACAGGCTGCGATTCGTGCGGAGCAGGAAGGCAAGGTTGCGAAGGCGGCTTAAGGCTTATCTTTAAGGTTTTAGACGGGGGCGGTGCGGTTTGCATCGCCCCTGTTTCTTTAGCCCTCTCCACTGTGGGGAGAGGGTTGGGTGAGGGGCATAAGAATTCCGACAGGGCTAAATTTATTGACCTTCGGACATCTCATGCCCCTCACCCGGCCCTTCGGGCCGACCTCTCCCCACAGGGGAGAGGTTTGAATTGTCCACGAGAAATTCAACATATTCATCCTTCAACAACGCCATCCCCAAATCCCTGCAACTGGATCGCATTTCGCCGACGGTTTTGCCCTCTACTTCAATGGGGGCGCCGGGCTGCGGGACTGGACCTTCAAACTTGACCGGGTAGAGGTGTTTTTTGGCCAGTCCCCGGTAGTGCATGCGGGCGGTGAGTTCCTGGCCCATGTAGCAGCCTTTGTTAAAGGATATGCCGTTGAGTTTGTCGATGTTGGATTCGAGCAGGGTTGATCGTTCCGGGATCATGTCGCGGCTGCCGTCCGGGATGCCGAGGCGGATACGGTGGCGGTCATAGTCTTCGAAAGGTTTTTCTTCAATCCCGGGCGGTGCTTTGAAGGTGCGATAGCCCATCTCAGGATGGCGGGGGTCCGGATAGGTTTTACCCCCCTCCCAACCTCCCCCCTTATCAGGGGGGAGGAGTTCCGCTGTGCCCCTCCCCCCTGATAAGGGGGGAGGTTGGGAGGGGGGTAAAACTGCATATACAGAAACATCCGGCTCTGCCGAGATTTGTACTCTGGAACGCAGCCTGTATCTGTTCAGCCGTCCGGTGAGATCTTCTGCACGCGCCCCGCCCTCGCATTCCAGCAGCAGGGTGTCATCTTCGTCCGTCACAAAAAAATCATGCAGGAACTTGCCGTTCGGCGTCAGCAGGCAGGCATAGATGCACAGCTGTTCGTCCAGCAGATTCACATCATTGCTGATTAGTTCCTGCAGGAACTTATGCCGGTCCTCGCCGGATATCCGGACAAGGCCGCGGTTGGGGAGTTTTATGAAGCTGGGTTCGTTCATTTTTTTACCATCAAAATCAGCAAAGATTTTATAGCATCCTGGACTTGATCCGGGATGCAGAAAAATTTTATTACTGGATCCCGTCTTTCGACGGGATGCTATAGGATAGAACTCATGAAAATTCTCTTTATCACATCCACGCGGCTTGGCGATGCGGTTTTATCGACCGGATTGCTGGATCATATGATCCGCACATATCCGGAATGCGGGATCACGATTGCCTGCGGGCCGCTGCCGGTTTCCCTGTTTGAGGGCGCTCCGAATGTGACCGAGATTATTTCCCTGAAAAAACAAAAGAACCATAAGCACTGGATTGATTTGTGGAAGCGTGTGTCGGGAACGCGCTGGGATATGGTGGTGGATTTGCGCAACAGTGCCGTTTCGCGCCTGATCCGGGCCAAGGTGCGTTATGTGCATGGCGGGCATATCGATAAATCCCTGCATAAGGTTCAGCAGAATGCCGCAGCGATGAAGCTCGATTATGTGCCTGCGCCGAGCCTGTGGCCGACGGATGAACAAAAGGCGCTGGCGGAAGAGCTTATTCCTGACGGCGGTTTTGTCCTTGGCGTCGGACCGACGGCGAACTGGCTGGCCAAGACATGGCCGCCGGGGGGTTTTATTGAACTGATCAGTGATCTGATTACGGAGGATGGCCTGTTTCCTTATGCGCGGGTGGCGGCGTTTGGTGCGCCGGGTGAGGAGGAGCAGGCGAAGCCGCTGCTGGAGATTATCCCGAAGGAGCTATGTATTGACCTTGTGGGCAAGACCAATCCGGGGCAGGCGGCTGCGGCGCTGGCGCGCTGTAATCTCTATATCGGCAATGATTCCGGCCTGATGCATTTGGCGGCTGCCGCCGGGACACCGACAGTTGGATTGTTCGGGCCAAGCTATCCGCATCTCTATGCGCCGTGGGGTGATCATACAGTTTATGCGCGCACGCCGGAAACGTTTGATGATCTGATTGATTATGAAGGCTATGAGCCTGATTCAGCGCCTTGTCTGATGACGAGTCTTGATGTGGATGAAGTGCTGAAGACCGTTACTGATTTTTGGAAATCACGAAAATAAAAATGAATCTGAGATCCTTCGCTACGCTCAGGATGACAGGATTTAAAAGAGAGAACAGGGGTTACTCGTTCAGGTGCCCGACATTCGGGTCTTCTTCGGTAACCTTGACCTGTTTCGGAGTGCTGTCGCCGATTGTGCTCTGGTATTTACGGCCTGTGATGGTTTCGATGTATACGCCCTGGGCTTCTTCCGCAACCTTGTACGGCACGTGCTTGATGCGCTCCCACCCGTTTGAAGCCATGCAGGTTTCAAAGTCGTGGTAGTCGAGATGTTCGTGATACATATATCCTTTACGTTCCGGCGTTTCCCACTGGGCCATGTGACCTTCCGGGGTGGACGGGTCCGGTGTGCCATCGGCGGGGATACGCTCGCGAATGGCGCCGAGCTTTTCCAGTTCCCGGATCGAAACGACGCAGTTAGTAATGTCCTGGTTCAGCATTTGCTGGGCCTTCGGACCGCGTTGATACAGCGCGGAGGTCGTGTCCGCCCTTTGCCAATACTGGCCGGCATGTTTGACTTTTGCTTCCGGGGGAACGTTTGCACAGGCGGCCAGTGCCGTAACGCTGATGAGGGCCGCAAAAATATAACCAGGTCTTGCCATATCCGATAATCCGCTGGAGTTGTTTTGACTCTTTGACGAGTCAGGATAGCAAGTGCTGTGATCAGTGTTAAGCGATAAGTGATAAGTTGTCGGAAAACCTAACACTTAAAACTTATTGCTTGTCGCTTTCCTCTTTCCACCAGGTTTCAACGACCATGCCGTAAACCGGGGTAACGTCCGACCGCTGGAGCGGTTTCCAGTAGGCGACGAAGTCCCGACCTGCGTAATAGAGCGGGATGAAATAGTGGCCTTCCATTAGTTTTTTATCAAGCGCGCGGGTGCGGGAGACAAGCTCCCCGCGGGTTTTTGCTTCGGCGATGGATTTGGCGAGCGCATCGATTTCCGGCGTACAGACACCGGCGAAATTCCAGCGGCTTGGCTGGTCCGCTGCTTCGCAGCTCCAGTAGAGATATTGCTCGGTGCCGGGGGAGAGGCTGTTGTTCCAGTAATAGAGCGTCATATCGTAGTCGTAATTGTTGAGCCTTGCGCGGTAAGCGGCCGAATCGAGATAGCGGACGGTTGCGTCGATCCCGAGGCGCTTGAGTGCGCGGGTATAGGAAAGGGCTATTTTCTCGTATTCCGGCGAATCGAGCAGGATTTCGAAGGTGAAGGGCTTGCCACCAATTTTCCGGACGCCGTTTTCGACGCTCATTCCGGCTTCTTTCAGCAGGGCGGCC